>JAJTGP010000100.1 GCA_021299265.1 Hyphomonadaceae bacterium
AGTCCGTGCGCATTTGAAACGATGTGGACCTTGGTCGTAAAGCCACCTTTTGAACGGCCAAAACCTTCTTTTTGAGTCCCCCTTTAGCGCCGGCTGCAAGATGATGCGCCCGGATGACTGTGCTATCGATCATATGAACTTGGCCGGGTGAAACCCCACTTTCATTCAAGGTTTCAAGCACCATCTCCCAAAGGCCTGCCAGCGTCCAGCGCCGAAATTGCCGGTATACACTCGACCACTTGCCGAATTCCTCCGGTAAATCACGCCACGCAGACCCCGTCCGCGCGATCCAGAATATACCATCCAAAATGAGCCTATGATCAGATGCAGGCCGACCACCCCGTCCCCGAATGCCAACCAAAAACGGCTCAAAGAACGTCCATTCTCCATCTTCCATCAACAATCGCGCCAAGATAGCCTCCCCAAAAGCTACCTTGAATCAGAATTCAAATGATTTGGGAATCAAGTTTGTCAACAAGACCTAGTGGATTGACGCGCGGCACTTGCTCCCAAGGGGACTGCCGCGCGCCAATGCGTAAGAGGCCTAAATTGACTTCTCGTCCTTATCGGGACCTGCTTCTCCGTCTTGCAATAGGCCCACCAAGCCCATTTGAGCAGGGCCGCCATTACCCAGACCCACTTCCTTCAAGATGGAGTCGATCAAAGGTGCTTGGGCGCGATAGCGCATTGCACTTTGCACCACTTGGTCAGCCAGATTGCCATTGCCTTGAGCCGCCTCGCCGGACGGACCAGAGGCACCACCCAAGCCCGATACATCGACCACTTTGATGGAGTCGATATTCTTTAAAGGCTCTACGGAGGCCGCAATGATCTGATCCAGTTTGGAGATCAGGGATTCGCGGATCCGCATCGCCACTTGCTCCGCACTCATGACGTTCGCCGCTTCATTGATCGCGCGTTCGCCTTCGGCCTGCACCGCAAAGCGCTTAGCATCTGCCTCGGCTCGGATGGTAACGGCTTCTGCCTCACCCATGGCGATGAGCTTGGCGGCTTCGGCGCGATCTGTCGCGGCGATCTTTTCCGCTTCAGCCCCAACCTTTACTGCAATCGCATCGCGTTCCGCCAAGCGAGCTGCCTCGATCAGTTCGATGGCACGATTACGTTCGGCCACTTCGGTCTCTTGGACAGTTTTCACCTGCTCTTCTGCCCGGATCGCAATGGCTCGGGCTTTGTTAGCATCGGCCTTGGCGACGCTTTCTTCCTTGGACTTATTAGCGATCGCGATTTGACGATCTTGCTCGGCCAATTCCAGTGAACGCTTCTTCTCCAACTCCGCGGTCTCGGTGGCCCGCAGAGATTCAATCTGACGCTGGCGGTTGGCTTGCTCTTTGGCAATCCGCTCTTGTTCAATGTCGCGTTCAGCCGCAATCTTTGCAGCCTCTGACTCACGCGACTTTTCGGCAGTCACAAGCGCAACTTCAGCAGCTTGTTGGGCTCGCATAGTCTGGATTTCGCGCTGCTGACTAAGCGTGGCGGCTTCTTCCTCCAGCTTGATTTCCAAAGAGCGCTTTTGGGTTTCCAGGTTCTGGCGTTCGATTTCAACCCGCGTATTTGTCTCAATATCGTTGCGCATTTTCCGGCGCATTTCGATCTCTTCGGTCAGCTTGGTCAGACCTTCGGCGTCGAACGCATTGTCCGGATTGAAGAACTCACGCGGGGTTTGGTCCAGACCAGTCAAGGACACAGTCTCAAGTTCCAAACCGTTCTTGGTTAGGTCTTCGGTCACAGCCTGTTGCACCTTTTGGACGAATTGAGTGCGCTGTTCGTGCAATTCATTCATGGTGAGTTCGGCAGCCACCGAGCGCAAGGCGTCGACGAACTTGCCTTCGATCAACTCTTTCAGTTCTTGTGGAGCCATGGTGCGGCGACCCAAAGTTTGGGCTGCGGCCGAGATGGCTTCCCGATTTGGGGCCACGCGGACATAAAATTCGGCCAGAACATCTACGCGCATCCGGTCCTTGGTGATCAACGCCTGCTCGCTGTTGCGGGTGACTTCCAAACGCAAGGTCGCCATGTTCACCGGAATAGTCTCATGCAGCACGGGCAGAACCAGCGCACCACCATTGACGACGACACTTTCGCCGCCGAGGCCCGTTCGCACAAAGCTGGTCTCTTTTGAGGCCCGCTTATAAAGGCGCGCAACCAACACACCGAACAAAATGAACAGGGCAAGCCCAACAACGACTAGGCCCAAAATTTCATAAATTGCAGGATTAAGCATCTAGTTTTCCTTCCTATGGTCTATGGGGAAACGGTTTACGGGTATGGGTTTTTTGGGCGCAACCGGGCCTAGCGAGGCAATGCCAGCGTCGCGGCAGTAGCGTAATAATGGTGGTCGGCCCATTGCGTGAGCAGCACGGCTTGACCCTCGCTCAAGGCCTCTTCGGCCCGAGCAGGCTCCACCATCACATAATGGTTCTGGCCAAATTGATCGCGCACGCGAGCTTGGGCGGCTGAACCTTGCTTTGCCACGCCCAGCGTCACAATTGCGGTAAGACCGACGAGGTCGTGCTGGGACAGGGCCGTAGTCTCGGTCTTCGGCATCAACCGACCCAAGAGGCGGCTTATCCAGCGCGTACCGGGCACCGAGCCCAAAAGGGCCAAAGGTGCTGCGACGGCCATCGGCAGCACTTGGCCAGTCACGGCAAATGATGCCTGTTGGATGGCAAGTCCCGTCAAGCCAAAGACGGCACAGGCAGTCGCGAAGAATAAGGTGAAGGGCAAGCGACCGACATTGAGATAACCCAAAATGCCGCCACCAGAACTGATCACGTCACCATCGCCGTCGAGCCCATTGAGTCCGGCAGAATCCGAGGACGAAAACCCAATGAGAAGAAGAATCACTTCAAGCACACAGAGTGCGACTGTCAGCAGGAGGGCGCTATAAAACAGGGCATTTTGCCCCAAAAACAAATCAACCAACATCAGTTTGCGTGCGACGGTCACCACCCCGATAAACCGTCATCTCCACAGCCCTATAGATAATCATCCCAAAATAGGCTGCAAGAGGTTGCGTGCAAATATCTTAGGTCAAGCTTGGAACGCGCGTTAGACCTTGGCGAGTTCGTCGGCAACTTCCTCGCTGGAGGCTTCCTGCGTTTGCAGCGCTTCACGCTCTTGCTGCAGGATCCTGAAAACACGCGCCAAATATTCTTGCGTCCAAGCGCCACGTTCGTCAGCCTGTTGCTTAGTAGGCGTGAAGGTTTCGATTTCCTGCCGCGTCAGCACGCCCGATTGCTCCAGCAAGCGCTCCAACGTGTCGGTCCGTTCGCGCACTACGGCTAGCTCTTGGGCCAGCACGAGGACGATATTGGTCAAGCGCTCAACATCGGTCTCTAAGAAATAGGGCCGTTTACCTTTGGATTTGGCGCCAGCGAGGGCGAGTGGATCAATCTTGCTCATTTGACCGCTCCGACCACATGCCAAGCGGCCTTGCGGCCATAATCTTCCTGCTTGGTATCTTGCGCCGCCTGCGGGAACACGTCGGGATCAACCACAGCGGCGACACCGCTATGCATCAACTTGTCGCGCTCAAAACCTGCCGACACCATCCAGCTGTCGAGATCGACTTCATGCATCTTCGTCCAGAATGGCTCGTTATTATAGAAGGCATCCCAATCGCGCATGGCCTGCTCAAACAAGGGCATTTCTGGGGTGTATTGCGGCTGCTCGACATGGAACACGATCCCGCCTGGCTTCAACAAGCGGTGGGTTTCGGCGAAGATTTTCGGCATGGAGGCATAAGAGGTCTCATGTAAGAACATGCATGAATGGATCATGTCAAAGCTCTCATCCGCCAAGTCGGATAGGTCGCTGACATCGCCTTGTACAAAGCTGATATTGTCTACGCCCATGGTTTTGGCGCGTGCGAGGCCATAGCGCAGCATTGGTGCGCCAACATCAATCGCGACCACTTCGGCATCGGGGAAAGCTTGCGCAATGGGCAAGACATTGTGGCCAAGGCCCGCACCAATATCGAGGATGCGCTTAGGCTTTAGATCGGGCAGCGTCTCTTTCACCCAGGCTGCAATCGCCTGCCCGCCGCCATCATTATAGCGACCCAACATGCCACCGGTGGTGGCAAAAATACCAATGTCGTAATTGCATGGGCCCGTGACATCGCCCTCAGCTAGCTCGGTGTGATAGCTGCCGGGCATGCAGTGGTGGTCAATCGCCTCGACATAGCGCGGCAAGGGCAATTCTGGATTAAGCTTGAGCCGCTCATCATTCTCGGTCAGCGCCTTAGCCTTGGCATTCAATTGGTCAGCTTGGCGAAGCGTCACCCAACGGCCAGCTTGTTGGCGGGTCTCCATCGTGGCGCGGCGCAGCGCACTCCACCATTGGAACAGGGAATCCTTCAGAAGCGCTTTGCGGACTTCATGGCGATCCTTGAAGCCGCGGCCATTGGCCGCCACAAATTTGGGCTCAACCCTCGCATCAAAAGCCTCTTTCACGCCCGGCATAATCTGGGTCGATAAGTGGCGGTTCATCTGCGCCAGAAAATTGAAGCGCGAAATCTCGTCATGGCTCAGCAGCGGATACATACCATGTTGGCCCACAACACGGTAATCTGGGGGCCCATCATAGGCGCGCGCTGGCTCTGCTTTTGGCTTATCGCTTACGAGACTGGACATGCTCACATCTCCCGGGTCACACACTGTGGCCATTTCTTATCTAAATGATATACCTATTGCCAGATGAAAAGAGCGTGGCAACCTGTCGCACAACATTTTTTCGGAGATCACTATGGCAGACAAGCGTTTCTTAGGCAAAACAGCGGTTGTCACGGGTTCTGGGCGGCGCAAAGGCTTAGGCGAAGCGATTGTGCGCAGGCTTGCATCAGAAGGGGCCAACATCGTCCTTTCCGACATTGGTCGGGCGCGCGATGCGGCCACAGCCGCCGAACATGTTGGACAAGAGGATGAAATGGCCGCCATCGCGCTAGAGATTGCCGCCATGGGCGTAGGCGTAACCACCAAGGCCTGCGATGTCCGAATTCCTTTAGAAGTCGATGCGCTAGCCCAGCATGCTGTCGACACTTTCGGAAGCCTCGACATCTGGGTCAATAATGCTGGCATAGGCTACATTATGAAGCCGCTCTTGGAGGTGACCGAAAGCGATTGGGATGCGGTGATCGACGTTAATTTGAAGGGCTGTTTCTTTGGCGTTCAAGCCGCCGCGCGCCGCATGATAGCGGCGGGCAACGGTGGGCGGATCATCAATATTGCCAGCCAAGCAGCGAAATCTGGCTTTCCCCATGCCCAAGCCTATACCTCATCCAAACATGGCCTCGTTGGGCTGGCACGCTCTGCTGCGGTAGAACTCGGCGGCCATCAGATTACCGTCAACAACGTGTGCCCGAACCATGTGACCACCGGGCTGGGGGCTTGGCAGAATGAATATTTCTCCAAAGTCGTAGGGGCTGCCTCGGTCGAGGATTATCTGAAAGCCATGGCAGCACGCATCCCCTTGGGGCGGCCGGGCCTGCCCGAAGACACGGCTGCGGCGGTCGCCTTCCTGTGTAGCGCCGACGCTGTCTATATAACCGGCGAAAGCATGAATGTGTCGGGCGGAGAAGAGCCCCACTAAACCGCAGCTTGAAGGGGGTGACATGGCGTTCTTATCCGCGATTTCGATTCTGGTTGCCGACTATGATGAGGCAATTTCTTGGTATCGTTCCAAGCTTGGTTTCGAGCTAATCGTCGACACCCCAATGGGCGGTGGGAAGCGCTGGGTTGTGGTGGCACCAAGTGCGGATGCGCAGACGCGAATTATTCTGGCAAAAGCTTCTCGGCCAGAGCAAACCGCCTTGATTGGTCGGCAGATGGGCGGACGGGTTGGGTTCTTCCTTCAGACTGAAGCGTTTGACGAGGCATATGCCGACATGGTCGCGGCTGGTGTTGCTTTCCGTGAAGAGCCGCGAAGCGAAATTTATGGGAAAGTCGTGGTGTTTGAAGATTGCTATGGCAATGGCTGGGACCTTATTGAGCCCGCCGCTTAGCGCCACGGATCCAAAGACGAGCGGGTTCCTCGATCAGATAATGCGCGCAGGCCGAGACCAGCATCAAGATCGCCGTCATCGCTACAATCGTTAAAGGGTTGATCAGGATAGAGGTGCCCAAAACGCCCGCGAGATTCTGCAGTGCCATAAAGACCGGCACATGCAGGATGAAAATTGCGTAGGACCAGCCGCCTAGCTTTACCATCAAAGGCGCATCCAATCCGGTTCCGACACCGGAGTCTGGCTTTGTGACATCTCGGGCGGCAAGCCCGATGACCAGTAGGGCACCACCTAGCGCCACCATGCCGGTGGCTAGGCCAAAAAATGCCCCACTCACCGCAATCAATGTACCCAATAGCACCACACGAAAAGCGTCGCGCGCTGTTAGATGCCAAGTCTCGAACAACACCCGAGCCGCAACACCGACGAACATCACCGATGCGCCGCGCAAGATCCCCAGATCGGCTGTCGACTGGGTCATGGTGCGGCCAAGCAAGAGACGAAACCCCAAATCGATCAGCAAGACCAAGACAAGCGTGAGGACGAAGAATAACTTAGGTCGGTGCCTCAAGGCGGAGGCACACGCCAGAAACGCAGGGAACAAGAGATAACCGAAGAATTCTGCGCTAATGGTCCAACCGGGGAAGTTCCAAACCCCAGCTCCAGGCACACCCCAAGCTTGGAGAAGAAAGATATTCGCACCGAGCCCAAGGGCGGTAAAATTATGTGCTTCGCTGCCCTTTCCCACGAGATGGGCAGCACCCACCAAGCCCGCCAGAATGGCCAAAGCCAAAAGATGCAGTGGATAAAGCCTAGCCACGCGGGCCCGCATAAAGGTCGAAAAATCAAATTTCGCCTTACTCCGCGCCCAATAAATGTGGGTCAGGACAAATCCCGATAGCACAAAGAAGATATCGACGCGCGCAACACCCGCCTTCATGATCGGCCAAGACCCAAATCCCGCATGGTCATACATATCGCCTAAATGGAAGACCGCGATCCAGATCGACAATAAAAAGCGGAGCCCGGTTAAGCTGTCGAACGTTTCGAGACGAGAATGAGTCAAACAATAGTCCACCGAAATGAAAAGAAAAATTGGGGCCCAGCCCACGCGTCAACCCGCTAGAGCCTATGTCCCATCATCGCGTCTGCTTGACAAGGCCGCAGGCGGGCGGCAGGTCTCTGGCATTGCTTTCGCGGACCAAAGGTGCCCTTCATGACTGTAATCCCGCAACAATTTAGCTGGCCCAATGGCACAAAGCTAGCCGTGTCCCTTGTGATCAATGTGGAAGAAGGCGCTGAGCAGAATATCCGTGATGGCGATAAGGGACCTGAGCCGGTGGACGAGTTGGGGGCGGTGCCCAATCGGCCAATGCGTGTTTATGGCAATGAGAGCAATTACCAGTATGGCATCAAAGCGGGTTGGCCGCGCATCCGCGATCTGTTTGACAGCTACAACTTCGCGCCCACCGTTACTGCTGCAGCCTTAGCACTGGAACGCGCGCCAGAAATTGCCGCCGATATTGTCGCCCGCAAATGGGAAGTGGCAGCACATGGCTATCGGTGGAGCCACCAGTTCTGGATGGATGAAGAAAAAGAACGCGCCTTCATCACCAAAGCCAGAGACTCCCTCCTGAAAACGACGGGGCAGCGGCCAGAGGGCTGGCTATCGCGCTATCTTCTAACCGATCAAACGCGGCGGATTTTGGTCGAGGAGGGCTTCACCTATCATATGGACGATTATTCCGGCGACATGCCATTCTGGGACAGCGTTGAGACCGGCCAAGGGGTCAAGCCCATGCTGATCACGCCCTATGCTATCGACACCAATGACATGAAGATGTGGGTCGCTCCGGCTATGCAGCCTTGGGATTGGGCGGAATATGCCATCCAAAGTTTCGACGCCCTTTTGGCCGAGGCACGACTTGGGCAGGCGCGGGTACTGAATATTGGCCTCCATTTGCGGATTGTCGGTCGCCCTGGCCGGATCGGCGCGCTCGACCGCATCCTAGCCCACATCAAAGCGCATGAGGACGAAGTGTTTATCGCGGGTCGCAATTCACTAGCGCGGGCTTTTGAAGCCCAAGTCCCTTATATTAGGTGACGCAGCGTCCAACCTTGCTGAAAAGTTACTTGACCGCAACCCGTGCGATCTCGTGACTATGCGCCAGTTTCCAACCCGCCGTGCGATAACGCTTGGCGTCTTTTTGAGCGGAGCGTGTTAATGCGTCGATTGACTAATGTAGTTTTGGTATCCCTCATCGCCCTATCAGCACAACCCGCACTGGCCCAAATCGCGCCCCTGCCTGGCTTCCCGCAAGACCGTTACAAGGATTTTAAGGCTGACCCCGCCGTCACTTATGGCACACTGCCTAATGGCATGCGCTATGCGATCAAGAAATGGCCGACCCCGAAAGGCGAAGTCGCCATTCGTCTGCGCATTGCCGCGGGTGCCCTCAATGAGGAAGACAATCAGTCCGGCCTTGCGCATTTTCTTGAGCACATGGCGTTTAATGGCTCTGAAAATGTCCCCGAGAGTGAGTTTGACAAAATCCTTGCCCGGGAGGGTTTAGCCTTTGGCCCAGATACCAATGCCTATACCAGCTGGGACGAGACGGTCTACCAATTAGACATGCCTAAAGCCGAGAAGCTGGAATTGGGTCTATCCATGATGCGCGAGACCGCGGGTCGCCTGACGCTGAACCCAGAGGCCATCGATCGCGAGCGCGGAATCATCCAATCCGAAGAGCGTGCGCGCGAAAATCCGGGCTTCCGACAATTCCGCGCCTTTGCCGCCCAAGCCCTGGATGGAACACGCATCCCCAGCCGTTTTCCCATTGGCGATATGAAAGTGGTCCGCGAGGCCCCGCGGGAACGTTTCGTCGATCTGTATAAGCGGTTCTATACCCCCCAGCGCGCTTTGCTCGTTGTGGTGGGCGACGTCGACCCAAAGGCTGCCGAAGCGCTGATTCAGGCGCAGTTTGGCAATTGGGAACAGCCCAAGGATGCTGGTAAAGATCCCGATCTGGGCACGCCGAAGCGTGAACCGGGCTCTGTCAAAGTTTTCTTAGAGCCTCAACTCGCCACCGCAGTCAGCCTGTTCAATGTGCAACCTTATGAGGCAGAGCCCGACACCAGCGCCAATCGGCGAGAGGACCTTCTCTTAGCGCTGGCGCACCGCGTGGTGAATACGCGGCTAGAGCGGATCGCGCGGCGCGAAGGTTCGCCCATCACCAGCGCTTCCATCAGCTCGGGCGCTTGGTTTAGTGCCGCCCGTATTGCGTCGATTGAGACGACGGCAACCAGCCCGGCCAAGTGGCGAGATTCACTCGACATTGCGGATGGTGAATTGCGCCGCGCCCTCAGTTTCGGCTTTACGGCGGATGAATTTGCGGTCGCCTTGGCCGACACGCGTGAGGGATATAGCCGGGCGGCTGCGCAAGCCGGGGCGGCCAGGTCTGCGGATTTGGTCGACAGCATCCTTGGAAGCTTTGGCAGTGACGAAGTCTTGACCACACCGGCAGATGATTTGGCGTGGTTTGAGAAGGTAGCCAGCACGTTAAACCCGGAAGCAGCCTTAGCAGAGCTTAAGAAGGCTTGGGGTCAGGATGTGCCAGAGTTATTCGTATCGACTGGCGAAGCGATCGAAGGCGGCGAAGCGGCGGTTCAAGCCGCTTACCTAAGCGTGCGCGCTAAGCCCGTCACCGCGCCTAAGGCTGAGGCGAAGGCGCAATGGGACTATGTGAACTTCGGCCCAAAAGGGACGGTCACAGAGGCTGTGCTCTTGGCCGATTTGGGCGTCACCCAAATGCGCTTTGCCAATCAGGTGCGCTTGACCGTCAAGCCAACCAAGTTTGAAGAAGGCCGCGTGCGCGTCCAAGTGAGCTTTGGCGAAGGCCAATTGGCGCTGCCTGCGGACCAGCCGGGCCTCCTCTATGCCATTGATGCGGCCTATATCGCGGGCGGGCTTGGCAAGTTGGACGCTGACGCCTTGGAGCGGGCGTTGGCCGGGCGCAGTGTTGGGCAAGGCTTCTTCATTGGCGAGGATAGCTTCAACTTCGGTAGCTCAACCACTGCAGCGGATCTGGGCCTTCAGCTGCAAATTTTTGCTGCCTTCCTGACCGATCCTGCTTGGCGACCCAATGGCATTGCCCGCCTGAAGGCTTCAAAAGATGCGATCTATCGTCAGATCGACACAACGCCTGGCAGCGTCTGGGGCACACAAGGCGATTACGTCCTGTTTGCCAACAACCCCCGCTTTGCCTTCCCAACGGCAGAACAATTCGACCAATTGACCTTGGACAAGGCCAAGTCGGTCGTGGATGCGGCGCGGAAAAACTCCGCAATCGAAATCCTGATCGTCGGCGACACCACGGTGGAAGCCGCGCGCGAGGCTGTGGCGGCTACATTCGGCGCTCTGCCTGCCCGCGCCGCTACCCCGCCAGCTTTGGCGGAAGCGCGCAAAGTTCAATTCCCGGCTGATCGTGGGACAACGATCTTGAACCATAGGGGACGGCCAGATCAGTCCCTCGCCATGGTCTATTGGCCGATGCGGGATTATGGCGATGGACGGGAAGCACGTGGCATCCGCATCTTGACGGCCATTCTGCAAAACCGCCTGACCGAGGTGATCCGCGAAGAATTGGGCGACACCTATTCGCCCGGTATTGACTGGGCCCCATCGCGTGTCTTCCCCGGCTATGGCCGGATCGGCGCGCTCGCCGAAGTCAAACCCGAAGATAGCGATAAGGTCATCGCGGCAATGGAAGCGATTGCAGCAGACCTTGCCGCCGGTAAAATCGATGATGACTTGTTCCAGCGGGCACGCCGCCCCTTGATCGCAGACTTTGACGAAACCACCGCCAATAATCCGTGGTGGGTGGGCGCGTTAAGCCAATCAAGCTTTGACCGGCAACGCATTGTGCGCATTCGGGAAGGCAAGGATCAATATGCTTCAGCCACTTTGGAAGACGTAAAAGCCTTGGCGAAGCGTTATCTCGACCCGTCCAAAGCCCGCTTGATCAAGGTTTTACCTACCCCAGCCGCTAAAGAAGCGAAGGCTCCTTAAACAACGCCCGTCCACAAGACATCATCTATGCGGCGGGCACCGCTGGCCAAAACTGCCAAACGATCAAAGCCCAAGGCTACACCGCTGGCCTTGGGCATTTTCGTAAGCGCTTCCAAAAAATCCTCATCCAACGGATAGCGCTCACCATAGAGGGCCTGCTTCGCCTCCATATCGGCTTCAAAGCGAGCGCGCTGTTCGGCCGCGTCTGTTAGTTCGCCAAAGCCATTGGCGAGTTCCACCCCGCAGACATAAAGCTCAAATCGCTCAGCCACGCGGGGATCATTTGGGTTCTTGCGGGCCAGGGCTGCTTCACTGATTGGATAGGAATGCAGAACACAGGGGGCGTCAAAGCCCAGAGAGGGCTCAATCTTCTGCACCAGCACTTTTGAAAACACATCCGACCAGCTGTCAGACTCATCGGTTGAAACCCCTGCGCCCCGCGCCTGCGCGCGCAACAGGTCGACATCTTCTTGGCCCTGTGAGCCGATACTGGCCATCAGATCCATGCCAGCATAGCGATCAAACGCCTCTGCCAAGCTCAATCGCACCGGTACGGCATTAACGGGCACCTGATGCCCACTCCAGGCAAATTGTTCTGTGGGGACAGCCGCCGCCGCCACGCGCAGCAGGGCAAGGCAATCCTCAATCACCACCTGCCAGTCGGCCTCTGCTCGGTACCATTCAAGCATGGTGAACTCTGTTGCGTGTAAGGGCCCGGCCTCGCGATTGCGGAATACGCGGGCAAAATCGAAGATCTTTTCCTCGCCCGCCGCCAAAAGCTTCTTGCAGGCAAATTCTGGGCTGGTGTGCAAATAAAGCGGCGTTGGCGCCCCGTCCGGAGCGAGCTTTGTTGTCGCAAGACCATGTAAATGGGTCTCGTTGCCGGGCGAGACCTGCAATTGCCCGGCCTCTATTTCGCAGAAATCTTCAGCCTCAAACCAAGCGCGGACGGCCTTCTTAATCCGGTTGCGCGCTAGAAGAAAGGGCCGGCGATCCGCATGGCGACCCGCCTCCCACCACAGGCTCTGCGGCACATCTGAGTGTGTCATGCGTCACCCATTTGGCGGATTGAGCGAGAAAGGTTAGACGGCGCCCACATCACAAGATTTCCACGCTTTGAACCGAAGTCGGATCAAGGCTCAGCACTGAAAGACAGATTATGGTCAAGGTCATCGCCTCCAGCCTTCGCAAAGGCAATGTTGTCGAACACACAGACAGCAAGCTCTATGTCATTTTGACAACCCAGAACATCCATCCCGGCAAGGGCACGCCTGTGACCCAAGTCGAAATGCGTCGCATCACCGACGGCATCAAGATGACGGAGCGCTTCAAAACCACCGATCAAGTGGAAAAGGCCTTCGTGGAAGAAAGCAAGTTCAACTATCTCTATGACGATGGTACTGCCCATGTATTCATGAACCCAGACAATTTTGAGCAAGTTCTGGTGCCCCATGCAGTGTTGGGTGACGATGCGGCCTATCTGCAAGAGAATATGGAAGTCTATCTGACCATCTTCAACGAGACCCCGCTAGCAGCTGTATTGCCTACCCGCGTAACGTTGGAAATCGTCGATACCGAACCCACGATGAAGGGCCAGACGGCCTCTTCGTCCTATAAGCCTGCAATGCTTGCGAACGGCGTGCGCACCATGGTGCCTCCTTATATTGCAACTGGCACTCGAATTGTCGTCTTGACTGAAGACGGCTCTTACGTTGAGCGCGCAAAGGACTAAGGTAAAAGTCGACAACAAGGTTGGAGGGGATAAAATGCGCCAAATTCTAGTTTCCGGTTTGGCGGTTTGCCTTGCGGCCTGCGCCGCAAGTCCGGCAGCAACGCCCCCAGTCGCCCTCAAACCAACAGCCGATATGCCCGAGGCAAAGCCTGCAGGCGTTTGGACGCATGGCGGCATGATTGCCGCTGCTAATCCTTTGGCCGTCGAAGCTGGCCTTGAGATTCTGCGCGCCGGTGGATCAGCTGTTGACGCGGCAATCGCCGTGCAGACGGCATTGGGCCTTGTTGAACCCCAGTCGAGCGGTATTGGTGGCGGTTCCTTCATGCTGCACTATGACGCCGAAACAGGCGACGTCGTGGCCTATGATGGGCGCGAAGTTGCCCCGGCAGCAGCAACGGATCGGCTGTTCCTTGACGAAGCCGGCAACCCCCTGCCCTTTTGGACTGCGGTAAAATCTGGCCGTTCTCAAGGCGTGCCCGGGGCGGTGGCCATGTTGCATATGGCGTGGAAAGAGCATGGCAAATTGCCTTGGAACCGCAGCTTTCAGCCTGCAATCAAATTAGCCAGTGACGGCTTTAAGATTTCGCCTCGCCTGAACACAATCGCCACCCAACTCAAGCGCATCACTGAGCCCGGTGCGGATGTGGTGTCCTATTTGATGGATTCATCGGGAACGCCGCTGCCCGCAGGGACGCTCTTAAAGAATGCCGCTTATGCGGACACACTGACCCAGATTGCCGAACAAGGTCCAAAGGCTTTCTATGAAGGCCCGATTGCCGCTGACATCGTTGCCCGCTCAGGTCAGGCACCCATGCCCGGAACCTTATCGCTGGAGGATTTGAAGGCCTATAAGCCCAACAAGCTCCAACCCATCTGCCGCGCTTACCGCGAACGCAAAATGTGCGGCATGGGGCCGCCATCATCGGGCGGGATCGGGGTCAGGGCCACTCCGGGCATTTGGGAAAACTTCGACATGGGTGCCACTGGCCCCAACGATGCACTCGGCTGGCACCGCTTTATTGAGGCTCAACGATTAGCCTATGTCGACCGCGACACATACGTCGCCGACGATCGCTATGTAGCAGTCCCTATCGCAGGCCTGCTCGACGCGACCTATCTGAAGAGCCGCGCAGCCATGATCTCCGACACATCAACCATGAAGACGGTTGACCCCGGCGAGCCTCCGGGTTCTGTGAAGCGCGGTCGCGACGCAACGGGTAATGTATTCGGCACAACCCATTTCGTCATCGTCGATCAACGCGGCAATGTCGTGTCCATGACGACAACCGTGGAGAGCCTGTTTGGCTCGCAGCGTATGGTGCGCGGCTTCTTCCTCAACAACCAACTGACCGACTTCTCCTTCCGCAATGTCGATGCGAAGGGCGAACCGATTGCCAATGCGCCTGCGGGCGGCAAGAAGCCACGCTCCAGCATGGCGCCGACCATTGTTTTTGATAAGGATGGTCATTTCGAGCTGGCCGTCGGCTCGCCCGGCGGCAATGCCATTATCGCCTATGTCGCCAAAGCCATGGTCGGGATGCTGGACTGGAATCTGTCGCCCCAAGATGCGGTCGCGCTGCCCAATATTGTCGCGCGCTCTAGCCCTGTGGCGCTGGACCGGACACGTGCGAGCCCTGAATTGATCAAGGGCTTAGAGGCGCTTGGCCAAACCTTCCGCGATGGCGGCGGGGCTGAAGGCTCTGGCCTACATGCCGTTCGCCTCACGCCCGACGGACTGGTTGGCGGGGCCGATCCACGCCGCGAGGGCGTTGCGCGGAAGCCTTAAATTTATCCACGACTTAGATCACACGCAAAAAACCAACCCCGGGAGCACGGCCATGTTTGAGAAATTGTTTTCACTAGAAGGCCGTGTCGCCTTGGTCACGGGCGGCTCTAAAGGCATTGGCCGGATGATTGCCGAGGGTTTTTTGGCGCAAGGGGCGAAGGTCTACATTACCGCCCGCAAGGCGGATCAATGCATGGCAGCCGCCGAAGAAATGTCCAAAGGTGGGCGCAGCTGCACGGCTATTCCGGGCGATATCTCAACCCTTGAAGGCGTGAAAGCCTTAGCGGACACCATCACAAAGCTGGAAGATCACCTCGACATTCTGGTCAATAATGCCGGCACCATCTGGATGGCCCCGTTGGATTCCTATCCCGAAAAGGGTTGGGACAAGGTGATGGACCTCAACGTCAAAAGCCCCTTCTTTTTGGTGCAGGCTTTGCTGGGTCATTTGAAGGCTGCGGCCAAACCCGGCCAGCCCGCCAAAGTGATCAACATCACCTCGATTGACGGCATCACCGTCAATTCCGTCGACACCTTTGCCTATCAGGCCAGTAAAGCAGCATTCGCCCATCTCACCAAGCGGCTCGCCGCTGATCTGATCAAGCATAATATCGTGGTCTCGGCTTTGGCACCCGGGGCCTTTGCCTCTGACTTAAACACCATTGCCCGCGACCATGGCGACATGGTGGCCGCTGCCATCCCCGCCAAGCGCGTGGGGACGACCGAGGACATGGCTGGCACAGCGATCTATCTCGCCTCGCGCGCGGGCGACTATATGGTCGGAGAAGCAGTGATTATTGACGGTGGACTGACGGCGATTGGACGCGGTCAGGCTTAAGAAGCCTCACCCGCCGTCGCCAACCGTTCCTTCAAGGCAACGCTGGCGCGGGCCTTGACGCTTTCGCTGCGCAATTGCCCGCAAGCTGCCAAGATATCGCGCCCACGCGGCGTGCGAATGGGCGCGGAATAGCCTGCCCGGTTCACGATATCTGCAAAGGCATGGATCGTTTTCCAGTCCGAACATTCATACTCGGTTCCGGGCCATGGATTGAACGGGATCAGATTGACCTTTGCGGGCATACCCGACAAAAGCTTGACCAGCGCACGCGCTTCGGCCGGGCTGTCATTCACGCCTTTTAGCATCACATATTCAAACGTCACGCGCTTGGCATTGTTTAGGCCGGGATAGGCGCGGATACCTGCCATCAATTCTTCGAGTGGGTACTTCTTATTCAGTGGAACCAATATGTCGCGCAATTCATCATTTGTCGCATGAAGGCTGATGGCCAGCATCGCGCCGGTCTTATTGCCAAGCTCTTCTAATTTAGGCACGACGCCCGAAGTCGACACCGTGATACGGCGGCGACCAATCGATATGCCTTCGCCATCGCTAATCAGGTCAATCGCCTTGGCGACTTCATCAAGGTTATAGAGCGGCTCGCCCATCCCCATGAAGACAATATTGGTCAAAGCGCGGCCATCGGTCGTCGACGGCCATTCGTCTAGGTCGTCGCGCGCGATCATGACTTGGGCGACGATCTCCGCTGCCGTTAAATTACGCACCAGCTTTTGCGTGCCCGTGTGACAGAAGGTGCAGGTCAAAGTGCAACCAACTTGGCTCGACACGCACAAGGCACCAGAGCGCGCGACATCGGGGATAAATACGGTCTCAAACTCTACGCCCGGTGCCGAGCGGATCAACCATTTGCGGGTACCATCGGCAGAAACCAGACGCTCGATCACTTCGGGCCGATCCAAGCTGTGATGGGCCTCCAGCAAAGCGCGCAAGTCCTTGCCAATATCCGTCATCACGTCGAAATCGCGTGCACCAAAGAAATAGAGCCAGCGCCAGATTTGTTGGGCGCGCATCTTGGCCTTCTTGGGCTCCACCCCCAAAGCAATCACGGCCTCGCGCATTTCTGCCAAGGTGAGGCCGACAAGCGAAGTCCGCGTCGAAGTGGGCACCGAAACAGGGTCGGCCGCCGCGCTATGGCGGTGCGAAAGGTCAAGGGTGACTGTCATGGGCGGCCCCATAGCACGGAAATTGCGGCGCTTAAAGCAGACCGCGCCACAACCGTCACAGAACCGTCATACAGTGGCCTCGTGACTCTGACGGCAAACCCGCTAAACAGGCTGAGCATGATCGCTTGTGGGGAAGTATGACAGCTCCAGTTCTAGAGGCCAAAGGCCTATTTCGAACCTATGGTGCCCGTAAGGCACTGAATAATGTATCTATTACGGTCCAGCCTGGGGAAATGGTGGCACTTATCGGGCCTTCAGGCTCTGGCAAGTCCACTTTGCTGCGCAATGCCACCGGCCTGATCACCACAGACGAAGGTACTGGTGAGGTCAATTTGCTGGGCATTTCGGTTCAGAAGAATGGCAAATTGTCTGACTCAGTGCGTCAAGCGCGTGCGCGTGTCGGCTTTGTGTTTCAACAGTTCAATTTGGTCGGCCGCCTCAGCCTGTTCCAAAACGTCATGCTTGGCTCCTTAGGTCGCCTACCATTCGTAAAGGGCTTTCTGGGCCAATGGCCGCAAGCCGATCAAGAGCGCGCCATGCAGGCCTTGGCGCGTGTGGGTGTTGCCGATTATGCAGCCCAACGCGCCAATACGCTCTCTGGCGGTCAACAACAGCGCGGCGCAATTGCCCGGGCTTTGGTGCAAGGCGCGGAAGCGATTTTCTTGGACGAGCCCGTTGCCTCACTGGACCCCGTCTCCGCCCGCAAGGTCATGGAACTGTTGCGCGACCTCAATCAGCGCGACGGCGTGACGGTGATCGTCACCCTGCACCAGATCGATTATGCTACGAAATTCTGTGACCGGATTGTCGCTCTGAAAGCTGGGCAGATTGTCTATGACGGTCCTAAAGACGGCCTCACTCGCGACCGCCTGATTGAAATCTACGGTGCAGAGTTCGACGAAGAAACGGGTGATGCGGCTCCAAAAGAAGAACCCGTCCCAGAGATCACCAAGCCAGGGCATCAGAATGTTTTGGAAAAAGTGGTGCAATGGGGCTTGGCTTTGGCCATGGTCATCGGCGGATCTTACGCGCTGTGGCAACAAGCCAAGCCGAAGGTTGAGGCCGACATCAATTTCTCCATTCTTGCTACCGAGAACAGCCAAAATTTAGGCGCCCGCTGGAAACCCTTCTTGGCCGATATGGAAAAGCAAACTGGCTTGAAAATTAAGCCTTATTTCCAAACCGGCTATGCGCCACTGGTCACCGCCATGCAATTTGGACAGACCCAAGTGGGTTGGTTCTCGAACAAGCCAGGTTGGGAAGTCGCCAGCACAGGGAAGGCCGAAGTATTCCTGCGCTCTTCAGACCCTTCGGGTGTGGACGGCTATAATTCGGTCGTGATCGTCAATAAGAACTCTACGCTGACCATTGATGAGCTTTTGGCCTGCGATCGCACCAAGGACTTTGGGATGGGCGACGCCAGTTCTACTTCCGGCACGCTGGCGCCGATGACCTATCTATTTGCGCCACGCAACATCAATCCGTCCAATTGCTTCAAGACCGTCCGGTCAGCCAATCATGAAGCCAATGTGCAGTCGGTTGCGGCAGGCCTTCTAGATGCGGCAACCAATAACTCCACCTCTTTGCAAATTCTGGGCGTGCAAGATCCACGGCTAATCGGGAAAGTGAAGGTCATCTGGACTTCGCCAACCTTGCCAGAGGATCCCATCATGTGGCGCAAAGACCTCGACCCAGTGAAGAAGAAGAAAATCAAAGACTTCTTCCTCAATTACGGCCGACAAGGCGATAAGGCACAACAAGATCGCGAGCGCGCCATTCTGGCCTCACTCAGCTTCGGTCTGTTCCAGCCCGCCAATAATGACCATTTGCTGCCTGTCCGGCAGATGCAAGCAACTGAAGATCTGATGCAAGCCCAACAATCGGGTGATGTCGGCAAGATTTCGAAGGCAAAAGAAGCCTTTGATGCCATCCAAGCTGAAGCTGAAGCAGCCAAGAGCCGCGTTCTGCCGTTGCTACCGACAACCCCAACCGAAGGCTATGCCGTTGAAGGAAAGGCGGTCAAGAAATGAGTACGACCCCAATGAAAGCCAGCGGCGCTGTTTCGCTGGGCCATGTGCCTGCGCCTCCAATGCGGACTGCTGCCGACAAACTCTATGACCTTTTGGTCTGGGGCGGGATTTTACTCTTGCTGGCCATCAGCTTCGGTCCTGCAGAGATTTCCAAGGTCACACGGCTGTTCACCAATTCGGAGAATATGCAGACCTTTACGACGCGCCTGATCAACCCAGACTTCTCGGAATGGCGCGTTTATGTGCGGGAGATGTGGCTGACGGTTCAGGTCGCCATTTGGGGCACCTGCTTAGCGGTCATCATGGCGATTCCATTCGGCTTTATGTGTGCATCCAACGTGGCACCGTCTTGGCTCGTGTGGCCAATGCGGCGCTTGATGGACTTCTTGCGTTCGGTAAATGAATTGGTGCTTGGCCTGATCTTCATCGTCGCCGTGGGTCTAGGCCCTCTGGCCGGGGTTTTGGCGATCGCGCTGCACACCGCAGGGGTCTTGGCCAAGCTGTTCTCAGAAGCCGTTGAATCGATCGACAGCCGTCCGGTCGAAGGGGTACGGGCCACGGGTGCAGCCAAATTGCATGAAATTAT
Source organism: Hyphomonadaceae bacterium (assembly GCA_021299265.1). GTDB lineage: Bacteria > Pseudomonadota > Alphaproteobacteria > Caulobacterales > Aquidulcibacteraceae > Aquidulcibacter. The sequence continues at coordinate 19,247 of JAJTGP010000100.1, forward strand.
GTGGGGTGTCTTGCCGCAAGTCGCGCCGCTTTGGACGTCTTATGCGCTTTACCGATTTGAATCCAACTCTCGCTCGGCCACGGTCTTGGGGCTGATTGGCGCAGGTGGTATCGGGATGAAGCTGATGGAAAGCATGAATAGCTTTCAGTATGAGCAGACTGCGGCCATCGGCATCATCATTGTGGTCGCGGTTACGTTGATCGACATGCTGAGCCAAGCCATGCGTTCCAGACTTTTGTGAACGCAGGCTTGGTAACCGCAGGATCGATTTAGGTTTAGTCGAACAAAGCGTCCAAGTCGCTTTGATCCATGGATGCGCCTTCAGTGCCAAACAAGGCATCGATGTCGTCTTGGGCGACTTCTGGACCGTTCAGCGCAGGACCGTTCAACAGGTTCTCGCGCTTGCGCTTGTCTTCTAGAGTCTCTTCAAGCTCTGCGTCTTCGACGCCCATCACACTGGCAAAGCGCTCGAGACGTTGCTCGATATGGGTCAAGGTGTCGACCACCTTCTTAATGCGCTGGCCGGTGATGTCCTGGAACGTGCAGGCTTCAAAGATTTCCATCATCTTATCGGACACAAAGGCCTGATAAGCGGCAGGATCGCTGGTATCCGCGGCCATCACATCTTCTGCGACCGCCATAATCAGATTGGTCGCTTCGGCCGTATGCTGAACAACCGCGTGTAGTTCGGCCCCAGCGCCCGGAATCCGATCTTCACTCAGATCATTTGGACGCAGGTTGGAGATTTCAAGGCGCGTGCGCTGAATATAGGATGAGATATAGCGCATCTCATCAAACAGGCTGCGGTCGAGCGAACTGAAGAACATTTGCATGGCTTCGCTCATTTGCGAAGCCAAGTTCAGAACCTCACCCAAGCGAGGATCTTTAAGGTCTGCGCCTTTCAGCGCTGTGATCGCGTCACGAACCTTATTGGCAACTTCTGGTGACGGCATCGTCAGCCCCCCTTAAACAAACAATGCTTAGAAATCGCCCAGAACAGAAGCGATCTTAGCTTTCAGGGTTTGGGCGTTAAACGGCTTAACGATATAATTGTTCACACCGGCCTTTTTGGCAGCGATCACATTTTCCGTCTTGGATTCGGCGGTCACCATGATGAATGGCGTTGGCTTCAGGATTTCATCGGCACGAACTTCGCGCAGAAGTTCATAACCAGTCATGGGTTCCATGTTCCAATCGGAGATCACGAGGCCATATTTGGTCTTCTTCATTTTCTCGAGCGCTTCGCGCCCGTCAGCCGCCTCATCCACATTCTCAAAGCCAAGCTGCTTCAAAAGATTGCGAATGATGCGAACCATTGTCTGATAATCATCGACGACCAATACTGGCGCGTTCATATCCACTGCCATACGACTTCTCCTTTGGTGGCTTCGGCCACTCTCACCCCACGGTTGACAACCCTTTACCAGTTGAGCGCTAAAGAAGCGTGAATCACGTTCCAAAAAAGGACATCCCATGCCAAATCCTGCAGCAGGCTATTATTTCGAAGAATTGAGCATCGGTCAGACGGCCGAATCTGCTCGCACCGTTACCGAAGCCGACATCCTGATGTTCGGTGCAGCTTCAGGCGATATGAACCCTGTTCATTTCGACTCAGAATTCGCCGCGACGACACGATTTGAAGAGCGCATTGCCCACGGCATGCTGACAGCCAGCCACGTCTCAGCCCTAATCGGCATGCGACTGCCGGGCCCAGGCTCTGTCTATGTAAGCCAAAGCTTGCAGTTTAAGAGGCCCGTGAAAATCGGCTCCACCGTTACCAGCCGCGTTGAGATTACCCAACTCGACCCTGCGAAAGGCTTTGTCACCCTGTCGACAACCTGCCTGATCGCTGGCAAAGCAGTCCTTAGTGGTGAAGCTATTGTGATGGTCGCAAAGCGCGGGGGCTAATGCTGAGTTTCGATACCCGGTCACCTATCCTCACAGAGGCTCAAGCTGCCAGTGTGGCGCTTGGGGCTTTTGACGGGCTTCATCTAGGCCATGTTGCAGTTCTGCGTGCGGCTCAAGAAGCCTGTCCGGAGCGACCCTTGGCTGTGGCTGCTTTCGAACCACCCCCAAAATGCTTCTTTGCCGGTCCAGACACACCATCCTTCCGCCTAAACACGCCAAGGCTGCGGGCAGAGCGAGCCGCTGATGTGGGTGCGGAGATCATGTTTGAGATTCCGTTCGACGCCAGCATGGCCAGCATGGCAGCAGAGGATTTCATCACGGATATTCTGGTCGCCAAGCTGAACCCTTGCCATGTCACCGTTGGCCATGACTTCCGCTTTGGCTGTGATCGGCGTGGAGATGGTGCCATGCTGCAAGCCATGGGGAATAAGCTGGGCTTTGGTGTCAGCATTGTGGAGCCCGTGTTGGATCATAGCGGTGTACGCTATTCCTCCACCCGGGTTCGCGAAGCTTTAAGAGCCGGCCATCTGGCCATGGTCACCGCGCTTCTGGGGCGGCCTTGGCGGGTGGAAGGCATTGTGCAGCACGGTGAGAAGCGCGGTCGCACCATCGGCTTCCCGACTGCCAACTTTCATTTGGAAGACCAGCTTGCCCCTCGCTTCGGCGTCTATGCCGTGCGCGTCAACCGTGTTGGGGACGAGGCTTGGTACAGCGGTGTTGCCAATTTCGGTCGCACCCCGACAACTGGCCTGAGACAACCCTTGTTTGAGGTCAATATCTTTGACTTTGTGGGTGACCTCTATGGCAGCCGCTTAGAAGTTGGCCTGCATGCCTTTTTGCGTCCTGAGATGAAGTTTGCGGGCCTGCCCGAACTGGTCGCGCAAATTGGACGCGATGCGGAAGAAGCCGCACAAATCCTCTCTGTCGTCGCTTAAGCCTGAACGGCGCGGCGATATTGGGCCAATAAATCGTCTTGGTCACGGCCAAGGCGATAGAGCCAGTCCCACGTATAAATGCCACTATCATGGCCATCGTCGAAGATAAGCCGGAGGGCATAGCGGCCAACGGGCTCTGCCCGCTTTATGCCGATATCTTGTTTCCCAGCCACCCACTTCTTGCCGGCGGACGAATGGCCCTGCACCTCCGCTGAGGGACTTTCCACGCGTAAGAGTTCATAGGGGATATCGAAGCTCGCCCCATCGTCAAAACGGGCCTTGAGGCTCTTGGCGCTGGCCTGAAACGTCAGTTCAACTGGCCAAGGGCGATCCAGCGCGGCGGCTGCCACATCAGGCATCATTCAACTCACGTGCTTCGCCAGCCAACATGATCGGTACCCCGTCGCGAATGGGATAGGCCAGACGCGCCGCCTTGGACACCAATTCGCCCTTGTCGCGATCATAGGTCAGACGCGTGCGGGTCACCGGGCAAACGAGGATTTCCAAGAGCCGCGGGTCGATCTCGCGCCCTTCACTGGCTATGCTACTCGGGGCGTCGGTCATTGCAGGGGTCTCTCCTCATCCTCGGCATCGTCGCCGTGGTCACCTTGGTCCATGTCCAATAGGGCAATCAACACATCGCGTCGATCCTCGATGGTTGGTGCCTCCAAGAGGGCCTGCTTCTCGATGGGCACGAAGGGGCATAGCGCTGACAGCGCATTCACCAAAGGCTCGGCCTGAGCCTGATCAATCGAGCCCCAATCTGCTTTCAGATTGTTGCGCTCAAGATAATCGCGCAAAGCCTCCAGCAAGTCCTTGCGATCAAAACCCGCCAGAGAGCCCGGCGCTTTCAAATCGTCGGCGAAGCTCTGCCAATCAGCGGTGACCTGGCGATAGGGCGTGGACGCTTGATACTCGCGAGCCACGGCAAAGCGGCAGATCCCGGTCAAAGTAATGAGATAGCGGCCATCATCGGTTTCAGAAAACGACGTCAGTTTGCCCACACAGCCAACGCGCGACAGGCCAGGCTTTTCGGCGTCGCCCGTGCCATCTGGCTGGATCATCCCAATTAAGCGATTACCAGCCAAGGCATCATCGATCATATTGAGGTAGCGCGGCTCAAAAATATTCAACGGCAATTGCCCGCGCGGGAACAAGAGCGCCCCCGTCAGTGGGAACACAGGAATAGTTGCCGGGAGGTCCGTGGGTTTGCGATAGACATAACCTGCTACCATGACTTAGCCCTCGTTCATTCGCCGCTGTGGGATTAGGAAAACAGAATAGCTGACAACTTCCGCCGCCCTTGCCGCGTCACTTCAGCCATCGGCCCCGCCGCATCAAAGACTTTCAGCAATTGCTTGCGCGCCGCATCCTCTTGCCACGTGCGGTCTTGTTTGATGATGAAAAGCAAATGCTCCACCGCACCTTCAAAATCGCCAGTCGCAATATGTGCCTTGGCCAATTCAAATCGGGCGGACAAGTCTTGAGGCGCTTCGGTCAAAGCTTCGCTTAAAGTGGCCGGGTCACCGGCCTCTGCCACGTCCAAGATCAGATCAATCTGGGCTTGCACGCTAATGACGTCACTATCCTTGGCCTTTGCCTTGGGGATCGAGGCCAATATCTCCTGCGCCTTTTCCAACTCGCCCCCCATCACATAAACTCGGGCAAGCCCAGCGAGGGCCTTTGGATTCTCAGGGTCGAGGCTTGCTGCTTGGGCATAGGATTGGCCAGCACCGCCCAGATCACCCGAATCAAGACTTTCTTTAGCAGCGGCTAAAAGCTCATCCACGCCGGCTGGTTGAGCACCGACCAAGCGATCCACGAGAGCCTTAATCTGGCTCTCGGGCTGCGCACCCATAAAGCCGTCTACCGGGCGTCCCTTGTCGAAAGCAAAGACTGCCGGAATGGATTGCACGCGCAATTGACCGGCAATGGCTGGATGCTCATCAATATTGATCTTCACGAGACGCACTTTGCCATTGGCGGCGCGTACGACTTTTTCCAGTGTCGGGGTCAACGTGCGGCAAGGGCCACACCATGGGGCCCAGAAGTCGACCAGAACCGGAGTTTCCATCGAAACATCGATGACATCCGCCTTGAAGGCTTGGTCACTGCTGTCTTTGATCAAGCCAGTTGGATCGGCTGCTGCGCCTGTTTTGGGTTTTGAACTGCCTAAGCCAATAAGGGCCATGGATATGTCCGTGCGGTGCGCACGCTCCTCTCACAATGCGTTCTCGTACAAGTCTTCTCAGGTTTAGAAATGGGCTTAGCGCCATCATGTTGCAAGCGCTGACCTGTGTTTCATGGACCTTATGCCCAAGGTTCGGCCTGAGGTACCTCGCCCGAGAAATCGCACCGATAGACCTCTCCACCCCAATTGCGAATAAACAACGCCAGATCATCCTGAGCGACCGCGGTCGTTGCATCATTCTTCAGCGGGTGAAAATTGATCGGCTCTGCCGCTAAAAGGGCCGCGTCCAGCACCAAGGTGACCATTCGACCCGGATCATTGATCAGCGCGAAAAGCGTCACAGAGCCAGGCGTGACGCCCAACAGCTCCAACAGGTGCTCCTCGCTACTAAAGCTAAGCCGCGCACAGCCTAAGGTCTTGTGCAGCTGATTGAGGCGTACTTGCGTTTGCCCCAAGGCACAAACCAGAAAGAATGCCCCGTCCTTATCTTTCAGGAACAGGTTCTTCGTATGCCCACCGGGCATTGCGGCCTTTATGTCCGCGCCTTCTTCCACCGTAAAAACGGGGCGGTGATCCAACGTGTGATGCGCTATGCCCAAACGGTCAAAAAGTTCGAAAAGATCAACTCTAGAGGCAGGATGTGAGGGTGTGTCCGTCATGCCTCTGCTGTAACCTATTGGGCCTAGCTGCATCAAGCACGGCACACCCCCCTTGCACTTCAGCCAGCTCTAAGGCATATGCGCCGTCCTTACGGAGGACTTGTGCTTCCGGTACCCAAGGACGCGGGCGTAGCTCAGGGGTAGAGCGCCACCTTGCCAAGGTGGATGTCGTGAGTTCGAATCTCATCGCCCGCTCCATTTTTTCTCAATAAATTCAAAATTTTAGAAGAAAAATGGCTTGGTAGCTGGCCAAGCCAAGCAAGCCATTTTGGTCCGAAAAATGGGCCAGCTACCACCCAGCTACCACTTTTTTTGGCTATATTTTAAGTGAATTTTTTGCAGTTGAGCCTAGCCGGAGCGCGCTAAGAGCCCGCCCAGTTCACAAAAGTGTCTATTGCCTGCAAACAATTTGCGGATTGGATAGGCGATCGACCGCAGTTTACCGAATGAGCTGGCCCGAGATTGCTCGACGAGGCATTGGCAAATGGCGTGCTAGCTAGTTTGAACGCACTGATTTTATCGCAGAGCCGCCCGCTCACTAGCGACCTTTCTTGGCCGAAAGCGGCTGGTCGGTTTGGGTCATATATTGCCGTAAGCTGCCGTCCGACGGAAAACCAGTTCCGTTGCGTTTAACCTTGACCAAGTGGGGCTTTTGGGGAGCCAAAATGGCAACGGCGGATATAAGTAATTCCAACAAGTTGCTGTCTAAGCCGCCAAAAATAGCCATGTCAAGGACGTAGCGGGGAGAGAGCATTGCTACAGAACATAATGCCAGCAGTGTGGACGCTTGATTACAAAATCCAACAGCTTACCCGTTTCATACAGGGTGCCCTAACCAATCGACCGCAAGTGATCAAACTCTTTTGTGTCGTGAAAATTGGGACGGAGCATTTTTATGATTAGAATAGCTGTGATTGGCGGAGGTCCCGGCGGGCTCATGACGTGTGACGCCTTGCGGGAGAAAGTCGGTCAACTTGTCTGCGTAACACTCTTTGAAGCTAGCGATCGACTGGGTGGTAAAATCGTCAGCAGACAATTTACTTCCGCACCCGTCCTCTATGAGGCGGGGGTTGCCGAGATATATGGCTACACCACGTTAGGTCACGATCCCCTTCACAACATGATCCAGAGCTTTGGCCTCGAGACCACAGTGATGGACTCCGATGCACTTCATCTCGATGGCAAGATCATTCATGGAATTGAGGGTATGCGTGCGGTCTATGGCGAAGCAACAGCAGACGAAATTCTGCGATTTAGAGCACTATGCTCCAAAATGATGACACCAGAAGCCTATTATGAAGGGATTGGTAAAATCGACAATGACCATCCATGGGCGTTCAAAAAAGCCAATCAAATTATGGAACGTTTTGTCAAAGATGCAACTGCACGGCGCTTTATAAGAACAATGGCACGCTCCGATATTGCGACTGAAGAACATATCACCAATGGCCTGAATGCGTTGAAGAACTACCTAATGGATGTTGAAGGCTATATTGATGTTTACTCGATAAATGGGGGTAATGAATCCCTGATACGAGGGCTTTCTGATCGCTGCGAAGCAGCCATCCGATTGAATGAGCGGGTCGTCAAAGTCACACCATCGAATACCGGATTTGAAATTCAAAGTGTGCGGGGCGTTGAACACTTGAGCGCGAATTTTGATATCGTGATTTGTTCGTTACCTCATAATTGGCTGGCGACAATGGCATGGGGCGAGGAGGCGTTATCTCAGATAATGACCCGGCATATAGCTCATTTTGACCGTCCAGCCCACTACCTGCGCCTTGCAGTGCTTTTTGAGCGTCCATTCTGGGATCAAACGTTAATGGGCTCTTGGCTTATGTCAGAGGCCTTTGGGGGGTGCTGTATATATATTGAAGGTTCTAGACACGACAGTAAAGGCTTTGGAGTTTTAAACTGGCTCATTTGTGGTGCTGATGCTCTAGCCTTTGCGAATGTCGACGATCAGACACTATTGCAAACTGCTTTGTCCACCTTACCCCGCGACTTTGGCGATGTCAGTGACTTGGTGATTGAAGCTAACGTGCATCGCTGGCTATCCTCGGTAAATGCCATCCCTGGCGGCCTTCCAGTCCGAGGTGTGCTCGAAAATCACTGTCCAGCATCGAAAAACTATCCAAATCTTGTTGTCACTGGAGATTATCTGTTTGATTCAACATTGAATGGGCTCCTCGACTCGGTCGATGCAGCAACAGATATCGTCCAAGCTCGAGTCATGGCCTTGCGCTACTTGTCGGCCACCGCTCAAGAAAGCGGCAATCGTGGCAGAGCAGTTGGGCGTCCCCTTCCAAAACCATCTGCTAGGATCGACCGATCTTACTTTGACCACTACCGGGGTATTGGTCCGTTCCAGTCCTGTTGGGACCGCTTTGCGCCTCCCGATCTTATTGCTGCATTGATAAGACAAGCCTGGTCGATAGAGGGGACCCAACCCATAAGACTTTTGGTTGCGGGCTCGGCAAGTGGAGAGTTAGTTCAAGCGATGCGCGAGCGCGGCATTGATGCCCATGGCTTAGAAAACAATCGCTACATATACGGTAAAACCCAACCTGCTTGTCAGCCCTACAATCACTTTGGGAGTTTAACCGACATGCCCTTTGATGATGCAAGTTTCGATATTGTTTATGAAAGCTGCCTCTGTCACGTCAGCCCGCGCTCCATCCCTACTGCCATTAGCGAAATCGCGCGGGTGAGTAGGCGCGGCCTCTTCTTTGGCTCAGTAACGGCAGACACTGGAACCGAAGTTTGTGACACTTATGAATTGCTTCGAGGAGTCAAAAAGCTTGCGACTTGGTGGGAATGGTCTGAACTTCTCTTTGATGAGGACTTTGAACTCCTCGTCCATGATTCCCAACTGCTAGCCAATATGTGGGAAACGGTACTTAAAGCAGGGCTCGGTTCGGAAATACGCTTTCCTGATTCTGAAAGCCTGCGCTATTGCTTCTACAAGAGAGGCGGCTCGTAAGGTGGTGGCAAGCAACCAAATTGGTGCGAACAAAGAAGATGGGAACCCAGTCATGGATGCCACAGATTCCAACTTCGATGTCCTTGCGGACACGACTAGCGACTTCATCGGCAAAGACCATGACGGCAGTGACGAGGATGACGAAGACGATTTCGATCCTGATGACATTGAAAGTGAGCGGGAGGAGCCTGTCAGTTATTCCCCTGCTCAAGCGCTGGGTGCTTTTAAATCTCTTGCTGCGTTTATTGGACCTCATTTAAGCGCTCATAAAGTAGGCTGCTTATTGGTGCTGCTAGGACTAATTGTTGAAACTCTGTTCAACGTTTTGATGCCCCTTGCTCTGAAATTTCTAGTCGATGATGTTTTTGTCAGTCGGGAAATCAACCAGCTAATCATAATTTTGACGCTGTTGTTTATAGGTGGCCTAACCACCTCGATTGTTGCTGTTTGGTATGAATGGCAGGACGCCAAACTAACGGCCTCAATCTGCGCGGATATTCGTCACGGTCTATTCAGCCACATTCAAGAGTTGCCCATAAGTTTCTATCAACGGGTAAAACGGGGTAGTATTTTATCCCGATTTTCGAATGACATGCTGGCTTTGGAGGATGCGGTTATTTCTGCCGCCAACTCGGGTATCCTGCCACTACTCGAGTTGGTTACCGGGATCATCTTATTGCTATTTCTGAATTGGCAACTTGGCCTTGCCGCTTTGCTCATTTTGCCTCTGGTAATGATTGGACCTAGACTGCTAACGCCACGTGCGGTCGCTGCCGCTTACCAAGTTAAAAAGGCTGAAGCCAGCCAACTGGGCGTTGTTCAAGAGAATATTGGTGCTCAAAACGTCGTAAAAGCCTTTGCTTTACAATCAATTTCAAAACGTTGGTTTTTCGCACGGAATATGGTGCTAGGCACCGCACAAAGAAACTCGACGTTCCTAAATTCGATGGTTGAGCGCTCCATCTCAATTTCGGTGCTATTACTTCATTTGATAATTCTAGCCCTCGGTGCCTTTTTGACCTTTGAAGGGGTGATCTCGATCGGCACATTTGTGGCCTTTGAGAGCGTTTTTTGGGAAATCACATATAATCTCAACCATCTAACACAATTCATTCCGATTACGATTCGAGCGGCTGGCGCTGTCACCCACATGAATGAAATTCTTCGCGAGCCGGTGCAACGCAAAGATGATCCCGATGCTAAGGCTGTGGAGCGTTTAACCGATGAGATTGCTTTCAAAGACGTGTCCTTCGCCTACAATGAACAATCCGGGCAGCAACTCAAAGGGGTTTCGTTTTCCATCAAAGCAGGAAGCCGCGTCGCAATTGTGGGACCAAGCGGTGCTGGAAAAAGCACGATCCTTAGCCTAATCCTCCGGTTATATGTTCCAAATTCGGGATCAATCGAAATAGATGGAACCAATATTGCCCAGGCGACCACTGAGTCCCTGCTGGGTCAAATGGCTGTCGTTTTTCAAGACAATATTCTGTTTCATGGAACTTTTTTAGAAAACATTCGGCTTGGAAATCCCCATGCTTCTGACTCCGATGTTGAGAACGCTGCCCGACAGGCTGAAATTCATACTTTCATCAAGCGGCAGCCACAGGGCTATCACACCATCATTGATGAGAGGGGAGACACGCTTTCGGGGGGACAGCGCCAACGAATTGCCATTGCACGCGCATTGATCCGATCACCAGCATTGCTGCTGCTCGACGAGGCTACATCGGCCTTGGACCAGCGCACGGAGGCTGCGCTGGCAAAAACCATTATGAAGGCTACGCTCGGACGCACACTAATTTCTGTCACCCACCGCATGCGAAGCATTGAAGCCATGGACGAGATTATCGTAATGGATCAAGGAAGGATCGTGCAGCGCGGCACCCATGCCTCCCTGATCTCTGCCAAAGGCCTCTATCGGCGGCTCAGCCAGACCCTCTAGTTAACCCATCAGGTGCAGACGGCTGATGTGCTCCCATTTCTAGGCAGTTTGCACGTCTGTTCTAGAGCTTTCCTTTTGTCTTAGTCTATGACCACCCTTGGCGCATTTGAGACCGGCGGCATTTCGGCAATAGTTGGCCGATTTGCGACAGTCGAAGCCGTGCCTGTTGATTGTCGCTGAGAAGTGACCCGGTATTTTCATCGAGAATTGACCCGGGCTAAGTTATGTCTCGCGTTGCGGGTGTTGGGTCAAGAGGTTGGTTTTTCCTTTCTGACTTTGGGCGCAATGTTGTTTGTTTTGGTACTTGCGCGGAAGCGGAAGCTGTCATTGCCAGTCTCGAGGATATGACAGTGATGTGTTAGTCGATCGAGCAGAGCTGTGGTCATTTTGGCATCACCGAAGACACCTGCCCATTCGCTGAAGCTGAGATTTGTCGTGATGATAACGCTTGTTTGTTCGTAGAGCTTCGAGAGCAAGTGGAACAACATGGCACCCCCAGACGTGCTAAACGGCAGATAGCCC
>JAJTGP010000163.1 GCA_021299265.1 Hyphomonadaceae bacterium
ACGCGCGGCATCAAGTCTGTCTATGTTTCAGGCGAAGAAGCCATTGCTCAAATCCAAGACCGAGCGCGCCGGATGGGGATTGAGAAGGCACCGGTGCAATTGGCCGCTGAAACGCGCCTTGAAACCATTCTAGAGGCGCTCAAGCATGAAAAGCCCCAACTCGCCATCATCGACTCAATCCAAACGGTGTGGACGGAGACGCTCACTGCGGCACCGGGCACGGTCGCACAAGTGCGCGCCTGCGCCCATGAATTGGTGCGCTATGCGAAGAAAGCGGGCACCGCCATTATCCTCGTTGGCCATGTCACCAAGGATGGCCAAATCGCCGGGCCGCGCGTGGTGGAACATTTGGTCGATGCCGTCTTGCAATTTGAAGGCGAACGCGGCCATCACTTCCGCATCTTGCGCGGGCTAAAGAACCGCTTTGGCCCAACGGACGAAATCGGCGTGTTTGAGATGGGCGATGCAGGGCTGCGCGAAGTCACCAATCCCAGTCAGCTGTTTCTGGACAATCGTGGCCATGCGCGCCCAGGCAGCGTGGTTTTTGCTGGCATTGAGGGCACGCGCCCGGTTCTGGTAGAAATCCAAGCTCTCGCCTCGCCCACCGCTTTTGGCGCGCCAAGACGGGCCGTAGTCGGTTGGGACACCACGCGCCTTGCGATGATCCTGGCCGTACTTGAAACCCGCTGTGGCTTGGCCTTTGGCGGCCGCGATGTCTATCTGAATGTCGCGGGAGGTCTGAAGATCAGTGAGCCTGCGGCGGACCTTGCTGTCGCTGCAGCCTTGGTTTCCGCCCTGTTTGATCAGGCGCTGCCAGAGGATTGCGTTGTGTTTGGCGAGATTGCGCTGTCGGGCGATGTGCGACCAGTCAGCCGCGCAGATGCCCGCCTTAAAGAAGCCGAGAAGTTAGGCTTTACTCAGGCCTTCCTTCCTCGGGCTGCTTCGTCTAACACCACCGCAAGCACTTCAAGCCAAGCCCGCCGACTCGTGGCAGGGCAATCCGGTGTGAAGCATCGTGTAATTGCCACAGCAGCCGACCTTGTGGCGAACATCACAGGTCAGGAATATCCCGAGACGCCTTAGTCTCTTTTGGAGCAGTGTGTATGAACGGATTTGATATCGTCATTCTTGGGATTGTGGCGATTTCAGCTCTTTTGGCCTTTGCTCGCGGCTTTGTCCGCGAGGCCTTGTCGATGGCGGCCATGTTCATTGCGATCCTAGCCGTATTGTGGGGATTTCCAGTATTCCGCGAGCCTATGCGCGGGATTATTGAAACAAGCTGGTTGGCTGATACAGCTACAGTCGGCGGAATATTCATCTTGGTCTATATCGCCGTGCGTGTGATGACCGGGCGTATCCATGAATGGATTCACGATTCAGAGCCTTTAGGCATTTTGGACCGAACGGCAGGCTTGTTATTCGGCGTGGCGCGCGGCTTCGCTCTTGTCGGCGTTGTCTGCCTCATCGTGACCTCCATTGCGCCGCCCAGCATGTTGCCGAAGTCGTTCCTAGCCGCAAAATTCTATCCGATGGTGATGCTGACCGCTGACGCTTTAAAGCATTTGGCACCACAGGCCGGACAAGCCGCAACCAATATGGCCCGTGGTGCTGCCTCAGCCGGTGAAGACCTAGCTCATTCGCGCAAAGGTGATACAGCAAATGTGCTGGATTCATCCGTAGACGGCGAGCCCGTAAAGGCCCAAAAGGCCCCCACTTGGACCGTGCGTCCAACCAACACAGTGACCCCTGACCCGGAGAGCGAAAAATGAACCCTCAGTGCTATGGGCAAGACGCGCAAGCCGGTGCGACCGGCGTCGGTGGTGACATTGAAGCTTGGCTGGACCCGCATGAAGATCGGCTGCGCGAAGAGTGTGGCGTCTTCGGCATCGCCCACAATGCCGAAGCAGCAGTTCTGACCGCCCTTGGCCTGCATGCGCTGCAGCACCGCGGTCAGGAAGGCTGCGGTATCGTGACCTTCGACGGGGCGCTGTTCCATAACGAGCGCCATATGGGCCTAGTGGGCGACCACTTTACCGGCAATGATTTGATGAAGCGTTTGCCAGGGCAAAATGCCATTGGCCATGTGCGCTATGCAACCCAGGGCGGGACCATCCTGCGCAATATCCAGCCTTTGTTTGCTGACCTTTCCGGCGGCGGCATTGGGGTGGCCCATAACGGAAATTTGACCAATGCGCGTAAGCTGCGCGAACAATTGGTTGAAAATGGCGCAATCTTCCAATCAACCTCTGACACTGAAGTCATCTTGCAATTGATCGCCCGCTCGCGTGCGCCACGCATGATTGAGCGTTTTGTTGACGCCCTGCATCAGATCGAAGGCGCTTATGCTTTGGTTGCCTTGACCAATAAGAAGCTGATTGGCGCCCGCGACCCCTTAGGCATTCGCCCATTGGTTCTAGGTGACCTCAATGGCTCGCCCGTTCTGGCGTCGGAGACCTGTGCGCTGGATATGATTGGCGCGACCTTTGTGCGCGAAATCGAAAATGGCGAAGTGGTTGTCTGTTCTGAAAATGGCGTGGAAAGCATCAAGCCATTTGGCCAACGTGCGCCACGGCCTTGCGTGTTTGAATTCGTTTATTTCTCGCGGCCAGACTCGGTCGTAGACGGCAAGTCTGTCTATGACGTCCGCAAGCGTATGGGCATGCGCTTGGCGCAAGAAACCAAGATTGAGGCCGATGTCGTCGTCCCAGTTCCAGATTCTGGCGTGCCAGCTGCCTTGGGCTATTCAGAAGCTTCGGGCATTCCCTATGAGCTGGGGATTATCCGCAACCATTATGTTGGCCGCACCTTCATTGAGCCGACCCAGCAAATCCGGACGCTTGGCGTGCGGCGTAAGCATTCGGCAAACCGGGGCGTCTTAGAGGGCAAACGGGTTGTGCTGGTGGACGATTCCATCGTGCGCGGCACCACTTCGCGTAAGATCGTGCAAATGGTGCGCGATGCCGGGGCCAAAGAAGTGCATTTGCGCTCGGCTTCCCCTGCGATCCAGTGGCCAGACTTCTATGGTATCGATATGCCCGACCGCGACCAATTGATTGCCGGACATAAGAGCGTTGCCGAGATGGCAGAGATTCTAGGCGTCGATTCCTTAGGATTCCTCTCCGTTGATGGCCTTTATTGGGCACTGGGCGAGGCCACCCGCAACCCGCATGCACCGCGCTATTCTGACCATTGCTTCACAGGCGATTATCCAACTCGATTGGTCGATTTTGACCGTTCACAATCGGATAAGGACCATCAATTGTCCTTTTTGGTTGAAGCCTAAGACCTCCACACAGCGAGAAAATTCATGACCGATACGAAAGTCGTCCTTGTAACCGGGGCAAGCCGGGGTATAGGCCGTGCAGCCGCCATTGCGTGCGCCCGCGCGGGCATGCAAGTTATCGCCACGGGCCGCGCCCAAAAGGCGCTGGAAGACTTGGACGACGAGATCCGCAAAGCTGGTGGCCTACCTGCAACCATCGTACCGATGGATATAACAGACTTTGATGCGATTGATCGCCTGGGCGGGGCCTTGTTCCAGCGATATGGCCGCTTAGACGGGATGATCCATGCTGCGGCCCATTTGGGTGAGTTGACCCTGGTCGCCCACGCCACCCCCCGCATGGGGGAGCAAATGATTGCGACCAATCTAACAGCTAG
>JAJTGP010000094.1 GCA_021299265.1 Hyphomonadaceae bacterium
ACAAACGTACGAGCATGCCACCAAGCGCTGCACCCAACAGTATCAGTGCTGCCCCTGCCCGCAAAACTGGGCCATGGCTTGGGCTGGCCGACCATTGTTTCGACCAGAGCAAGATGTCCCAGAATGGATACAATTTGACACCACCGCCAATCTCTAGGCCCCAGCCAAGAGCGCGGTGATAATCGTAATGCGCGGCGACAAACTGGGTCCCGGCTGACAGGCCAATCACGGCTCCAACCCCAAGACATGCAATCCGCGTGCGAATTCCCATACCCCTGTCCCCCAATACCGCCCGCACACAAAGTGAGCGTCGCAAGGATGACGCGGCAGGACCGCTTAAGGCGGACTCACCGCAGTAAGTGAACCCAAGCATAGATCGTGCCAATCAGAATATTGATCTGCAGCCTGAGATAGGCGACACAAGATTAGTATATTTAATGTTATAAATCAATAACTTATGATTGCATCGCTTGCTTGGGCACTAACTACACTATTCAAGACTGGGGCACTTAATGGAGCAAATTGGCACAGAATTTATGCTTGAGGCTTGAGAGAGAACCTATTCTTTGTCGATCTGACAGTGGGCAATTAACCAATTTATGCACGCGCTTATACTAGCGGTTGCGCTTGTCGGAGAACGGGACGACGTATCGCTTTGCCCCGCCCGTTGCGGACGACGGGTTTGAGGGTGCCAGACGCGGTTTGCCGTCAAGCCCTCGCTTCGCTCGTGGCGTTGACGGCGGCACTTTTGCGTCTGGCGGCAGCTTTCAGGTTCGCCCGCATGGTGCGTGGCGTTCCTCAAGGAGGCTGTTATGCCAAGTACACTTTTTCCCGCTCATCTCCGCGCAAAACTCTTGGCCAATGGCGCAAGGTCTGGTGCGGGCGAGGACATTGATCCAGTCCCAGTCGTGAAGCTGTTTACACCCGACGCCAATGCAACTTGGCTTCTTACAGAGATCGATCCTGACAATGAGGATGTGGCCTTTGGGCTATGCGATTTGGGCTTAGGTTGCCCTGAATTGGGTAGTGTGTCGCTAACTGAGATGTTGTCAGTACGCGGGCGGTTGGGTTTGCCTGTTGAGCGGGATCAGCATTTTGTTGAAAAACGACCTATCAGCGCGATTGCCAAACTCGCGCGTCAAAAAGGCAGAATTTAGATGATCGCAGACATGCACTTCCAGAAAGCCCGCAATCATGGAGCACCCATCAACCGCCACCGATGCGCTGCATTGTTGGACACAAGTTCTCTGCGTAAAGCGCTCGGCGGCAGTCGATTGGTAAGTCTGTCACGACGGACTTTCTGACACGCGCACTCTGTCACTGGAATCCAAGGGACTTGACGCGGCGGGGACCCTCGGTCCCGAAGGCCAATCGGCCTTCTCCTGCGGGCGTCCTTCATCCGCCGCCCCAACCGATCTCGCCGACACCGAAGATGGGTCGGCGGGGCTTAGGGTTGGGGCGGGGTTTCTATCTGCGGATGGAATAGATTTGCTCGAGTAAAGCTACCGAGTCTTGGAGGTTCATTGCCAAGCCAAAATCAGGAGGGTTCATAGCCGCTTGGCGGCTTATCCGATCACAGAAGTTAGCGATGTCGTTTCTGATTTGCTCTGGCAGGATCAATCCGCGCCCTGGAACAAGCACTGTCATCAAGCGAAACACGTCGCGGAGGTGTTTGACAATATTACGACTGTCGATGGCTTCACCTGCATCGCGACGATCAGACAATTCCATCCAAGCCTTCGCTTTAAATGGGATCAGAGCGTACTCATCTAGTACAGAAATCCCATCGATCCGACGGATCATGCCGCGCAACAGGCCGAAATAATCTTCGTCAAGCAGGATGGCTGAAAGGCTTTGTTGTCCATCTTCGACGGGCACGGGGATGATTGTTTGATCTGGGGTCAGCACCAAAGTCGCTGGCGGACGCGCAAAAATCTCCAGCATGTAGGGAAAGTCAGCATTGGCTGGTTTTGCGAAACGATAATAGGTCGGTTTTCCGTCTGCGTGCTGCCTGATCTCATAGCCACCATCTTGAATAAACGCCCATAAGGCTTGCGCAAATCCTGCATCGACCACCTGTGCACACAAGACGATATCAAGGTCCTTTGTGGCACGGAAAGCCAAGCCAACATCCTCGAATATCAAGTGACAGGCAGCCCCACCAATCAGGGCATAGGAATCCCCAAATACCGCAAACCGCTCCTGAAACAGGTCTAACCCTTTCATGTCCAAAGCCCTTCGATCAAAGACTGTGCAGCCAATGAGACGCGTTCATCTGGGTCATCCTTGAATTGGGCATAGATCGACAAATGGAAGCTGTGATCCTCTTGCTCGATCTTTGCGGGCGAATAGTGCCAAACATCCAGTTGGGCGTCAGCTTCATAATCGGTTGCGACGCTCTCGACGGTGCCATCAGACTTGAAAACTGCCCAATGCGGGCCATCGATCGCAAAGGTCTGAAGCCCTGCTTCCATCAGATCACTATGAGCTGCCAAAGCCGATAGACCGCCGAGATTGAGCCTTGGGGGCGGGCAAACCCAGCGCACGAGATGGGATGAACGGACAGGTGAGACAAGAAGCGCTTGAGCATTCTCCCATATCTCTTGCTTTTGACCCGCAAGATTGACGCGTTTCTCGCGGCCCTGCCGTTTGGTCTCCACCAAACCCAAGATCGCCAATTCATCAATCGCACGACCCATACTCATGGCCGTGTAGCCTAAGCCCTTGGCGAGTTGGCTCGGTGTTGCTTCTTGATGGTCCGCACCAGTCAATAAAGTGAACAATGTCAATTGCGCAGCAGGTGTCAGTGTATCCAACTGTCGAATAGCTTTCCTCGAAAACCGTTCGGTCAAGGCTACGCCAAGTTGGGGCATGAACAATTGCTTTCCAGGCACGATGAAAGGTTGTCCGGCTTCAATATGTGCTGCGCGCTGGAAGCCCGTCATATTCGACTGAACAAGGACGACCGACTTTCCTAGGAGACGCTCGATTTGGGCAAGGTACTTGCGTAGAGCCGAAGGCGCTGACGACCCCACGCCTTGCTCAACCGCAAAGATGAGTGGTCGATCTACATAAAAACCTTCAACCAATTCAAACTGCTGCTTCAGAAAAAGCGGCAGCTTTTCACCGTCTCCCAGAGGGCGAAGCTGCAAGTCCGTTTTGAGAACAGATCGAACGTAGTCATTGAGGGTTGCCACCAATGGCAAGTTCGGCCCCCTCATATGGGCATCAGGATCATTCGATAACTTCATTCTCGTTCACTAACATCAAACATGTTATCAATCAATAACGATGTTAGTATCTTGTGCGCGTCACCGCCTGCGCGCATCTGAGCATATCCCCGTCCGCCCAGGATGCACCTCAACACTGCCTAATGTTCATTGTCAGCCTTGATGGTGTTCGCACTGCTCATGCCAAGCTCAAGTTCAGTCCAATCCGGAAACCCTTCTGACAAAATTCCAATCAGCCGAACTATCATGTCTTCAGCTTGTAAACGAAGACTTGCCCTCTTTGCGGCTTCAGTCTCAGTTTTTGGTGGCTTAAGCGCTCCTTGATGGGCAGCGGTAGACCTTTGCGAGTATATATCTTTTGTCAATTTGGACCATCGCCTACGATCTTCTTGGGTAGAACCTAACAACATTGCAGCCCTAAGTGATAAGCGATAATTGATTTCACTCTTGGTAGAGTCGCCTTTTGTTAGAAGTATTTCAAGGGCAGAACCGAGGTCGAAAAAGGCCTCGGCATCATCTTTCCGGCTCCGTGAAGAAGATAGCTTGTTGGTCGCAAGCTGAATAGTCGGTTCAGTAGTTTTTCGATGTTTGTAGGCACTTTGCAACATTTCACCAATTTGGCTTAACTCTGAAGGTGCCCTTAGACTTGGGTCTCGATATGATACACCAATAAAATGATTGAATAGGGGCTTGGCCTCCGTAATCTCGCTATAGGTACCAAGAATTTCGACGGGACAATTGGAGTGTAAAATCAATATCTGTCTGATTTCTTCGACTTGCCGATGTATATGTTGAAACTCGAGGTGGCCCTGCGCTTCCAACGATCCATTCACGCACTCCACTATTTTTGCTGCGCTACCAATTTCTATCGCAGCTGTTGGCATCACCCACTGATATTGAAATCCATCAGTATTGAAAAACCGCTCTTTTCCAAAACCTGTCGACAAAGATGACGGCGGAACTAAGCGAACCCTGTCGCTAAGTTCAACGGCTTGCTCAAACGTAGGCCCCGAAATTGCAGTTATTGACCTGATCTCAAATTCAGTACTAGCCGCAAAAAAGGTAAATGCCGCCGCAACTTCTTCAATTTTGGAAGTGCCTCGGATTAGATCAAAAACGAGATAAGTCGCCATAGTTGTTGCATCGAGACGTCGCCAACCGCCGGGATACCAAAAGGTCTGCGTCCATCGTTGGCAAAGGTGGGGATGCCTTTCCAGTGATTGAATTAATTCAGACAATGGCCTAGTTTTGGGGTCAAGTGATTTTCCGGGGTAGTAACGTGTTGCTTCAACAAGCAAACCGACAATGTGATCAAATTCACCAGCCATATGAGAGTGAGCCTTTTTTGTTTGCAGCCTTAGTTGCTCGACAAACTAGCACCTGGCCTGGCCCACAGAAAGTGGAGAGTGATCGCGGGGTTGTCATAGCAAGTCCGACTGCGATGTTTTGTTAGGACTATTAAAGGCTGCTTTCAGAAAGAAAACACCAAAAGCGGACCATCCTCATCCAGCAATCCTCCTGATTCACCGCCAATCGTAGATTCCGAGGTTCTTTCAAAAGCACAGGAAGGTCCGTTCAGGGCTAGTCCGGCAGACCGCCCCCCATCTATTCCAAGCAAGACCTCATAACCACCCCACCCCCGCCCGCGCGCCTAAATCGGCTGCCCCCGTCCGCCCTGCGCCCGCAAGGGACGGCTGACGCCTCTGCGCCCTTGCGCGCCCGGTGCGGCGTGGGCGGGTGAGACGATGCCGCGCAGGCGGCTCTGGTGTTGGATGGTCCACGCCAGAACCTCCATTTTATTGGAGTATCATCATGTCTCACGTTCAATCTATACCCCTTTCCAAGCTGGCTCCTTCCCCGCTCAATGCCCGTCGCATTGAGAAGAAGGTCGCTGTTGAAGAACTTGCTGCGTCCATTAAAGCTCATGGCTTGTTGCAGGGCATCACAGTCGTTGAGGTTGGCGATGGTAAGTATCAGGTGTCCGCAGGTGGTCGTCGTTTGGCCGCCTTGAAGCTGCTTGCTAAGCGCAAGGTGATCCCGGCTGACTTTGCCGTGCCCTGTTCGATTATCCCTGCTGAGATCGCCGAAGAGACCTCGCTGGCCGAGAATGTTCAGCGCGTGGCGATGCATCCTCTTGATGAGGTGGAGGCCTTTGGCCGTTTGGCCGCCTCTGGCCTTCTGGAAGACGCAATTGCGGCCCGCTTTGGCACCAGCGTCCGCCATGTGCAGCAACGCTTGGCTTTGTCGGCTTTGTCGCCCTTGTTGAAGACAGCCTTCCGCAAAGGCGAATTGTCACTTGATGCTGCTCGCGCATTCTGTCTGGTAGGGGAGCATGATCGCCAGGACAATGTCTTCAACATCATGCCCAAGCCCGTGTTGAATGCCTATGCGGTGCGGTCCTACCTCACCCAAGGGGCCGTGCGTGCCAATGATCGACTGGCCAAATTTGTCGAGATTGACGCTTATGAGGCTGCTGGTGGGATCGTGCGGCGAGATCTGTTTGAAGACGAACTGGTGTTCCTCGATAGCCCGGACCTGCTCAATCGCTTGGCGACTAAAAAGCTTGAAGAGCTGCAACGCCCGTTGATTGAGTTTGGCTGGGGTTGGGTCAATGTCAATCTGGGTCATGGCCGCATGGATGGCGGGCATATCAACCGCTTAAGGCCAGACTGGCGTGAACCAACAGACGCAGAACGCGATGAACACGCCGAACTGACGAATCGGATGGAAGCACTGCGCGCTGAGAACCCCGATCATGAGGACATACCCAATCTGCAAGCTAGCATCGCGGCCTTGGTCAGTGCCTGTCAGATATGGGACTCAGAGAAATTGCCCTTGGCGGGCTGTGTGATCAGCGTGGATCATGATGGCAAAGCTGTCACCACCATTGGCGTGGTGACACCCGCCGATCAGCGCAAGATCAACCGTATTGATGCACGCCGCGCCCAAGACAAGGCCAAAGCCGAAGCTGATCGCCGTCGCGAAAAAGAGCGGCTGGAGGCAGAGACCGTTGAAGGCACTTCACCAACAGCAGCACCCTGCACAATCCAACCCTCACCCGATGGTGTAACAGTTATCGTCATTGATCCTTCAGCAGGCAGTGTGCGTGTAGCAGGTCAAAGTGATGATGAGGGCACGCCTGTAGAGGACATCAGCCCGGAAGACGAAACTGGCTCAGAAGTGCCTGCCCCAACGGCCAGCACCGATGAACGTCCACCTTGGGAAGATGATGATCCTCTGCCCGCCAGCAGCGTCTCAGGCTTCACCCAAAAGACGCTGAACGAGCTGACTGCCGCCCGCACCCGCGCCATTCGGGCGCATTTGTCCCAAGCACCCGATGTGGCCTTGGCTTTGTCGGTCTATGCATTGGGTTGTCACTTCATGGCGATGACAGGCCCTGTAGGCATGGCCGTTCATGCCTTTGTGTGTTTGTCCAATGCCGATGCCGAACCGCTCGCCTCCAAGCGCGAAGCCTTGCACGGCTTGGATTTGTACGAAGAAAAGTGGCTTGACTGGTGCATGGGCCAAAGTGCGGAAGTCCTGCTCGAAGCCCAAGCTACCCTGATCGCCTCTACCCTCGACCTCAGCCACGGCGGCACCACACCCATCTGTCGCCGCAAGCAAGAAGTAGCCGATAGCCTCGCCACCCGCCTGCAAGTGGACATGACCGGATATTGGACCCCCAGCACAGACTTCTTCATGGGGCTGACCAAGGCCCAGATTGCAGATGCAATTATGGAAAGCCCTGCGGTCGTGGAATTGCCAGGCGCCAAGGACCGCAAGGCGTTTGAAGTCATGCTGGCAGGCAAGCGCAAGGATGAATTGGCGTTGATGGCGGCTCAAGCGCTGGAAGGGACTGGTTGGTTGCCGCCAGTGATCCGCACGGCTGGGCTGGTCGATGTGACTGACCCGGATGCGGAGCCTGCCTTCGAGATCACCAATGAAGGCTTGGAGGCTTTGGTGGCGGCTGAGGCTGTCGCGCCTGATATGGGCGTTGCGGGGATTGCGGCGGAGTAGTGCGCTTTGCCGAGCTTTGATCAAGATGGCTGCGCGCTGGGTGACTGGCGCGTGGTCTTGCTACGGCCCAAGGTATGCATCAATTGCCCGCTAGCTTTCGACCCACAGAACTCGGTTACACCATCGGTTGCATTGCAAAGTACCTCCAAACTATGGCGGGACCCCGCGTACACGCTGACACATCCCACTTAGAGGACCATAACATTTACTTTTGCCTCTAGCTGGCTATCGTTTAACCACCTTTAGTTTTTTTGAATCGAGAGATCGCTTTTGATGGCCCAGCTCCATTTAGTTACCGACGAGAACGATGAAACAGCGAAGTTGCTGGCACCGTATATACAATCTGGGAACCTCAACTTCTTGATTGGTTCAGGAGCTTCGATGCCAGCTATAAGCATTGCAGGTGACATCGAGAAAACGCTGAACGGCCTGATTGAGTTGGAGGAAGAAGTTCTAGCGAATAGCGTGATGGCTGGTTTCATTGAAGCGATCACAAGCACGTACCAAACACTAAAGCAGGGTCCGATTGTAGATGGCCCAATCAAAGCAACACTGGATAACTACAAATCTTTCGTTTCTATTATCGATCAAATCTTATTTGCTCGCAAAAATGAAATACTGCCTAGGCAAGCCTCAATCTTCTCAACTAACTATGACATGTTCATCGAGTTTGCCGTGAAAGAATGTGGAAATATAATCATGAATGATGGGTTCGACCGTGCATCGGGCCAGCCCGATGATTTCCTCTTTGCACCAGAGCAATATTTCGACAGGACCTATCGAACGAGCTCGCTTTATGCTCGGCGCGTTGAGATTCCGACCTTGAATCTTATAAAACTGCACGGCTCTCTAAACTGGGTGCGGAAGGAATCAAACCTTGTTTGCAGCGCTGCCGTTGTTCAACCACTTCCAGAGGCGGATAAGGCTGACCCAGCTAAAATCTCTCAATATCTCAGCCAGCATTTTCTGATAATGCCGAATTTCAAGAAATTCCATGAAACACTTATGGAACGAATTTATTACGATCTTCTGCGGATCTTCTCAAAGGCAATGGAGCAAGAGAATGCGGTTTTGTTGGCGTTCGGTTTTTCGTTTGGCGACGAACATATCCTGGATATCACCAGAAGAGCGCTCAGAAACCCTACCTCGCAGCTGATTATCTTCGCTTACAGTCATGACAGCATTGCAGTTTTTGAAGCCAAGTTTGCAAAACATCGAAATGTGAGTGTCATCGGACCAGCTGCTGGTAACAATCTCAATTTTCAGCGCCTAAACAAAATCCTTGGTGCAGTCCTGCCGGAGATGAAGAATGACTGACCAGCCAGATCGACTACAACTTGAAGCCGTCCTTCGTGTTGGTGAAGTCTCTGCGGTAACAGGGCGGAAGGTATTCATTACTGTTGATCGTGACAAGAACTTGTCTGAGCTGTTTTTTGATGGAGATGTTATTAGGAATATTGGCGTAGGTAGCTATGTAGACATTCGAAAGGGATTTTTGAGCCTGATTGGCAAAGTTGAAGGAGAGAACGCCCAAACAGACGACAAGAAGCCTAGCCAGCTTGCGTACATGAACGGCAGGCGGTTGTTGTCCATTTCACTAGTGGGCTTCCTTGACAGAACTGGTGAGTTCGTTGGTGGCACCAAAGAGTTACCGTTGGTTGGAAATGAGGCCTTTTTACTTACGAAAGAAAAGGTTCACCAAGTTCATAATCTCCTAAAAACTGGTGGAATTGCGTTGGAAATTGCGCGTTCCGAGTATGAGGGATACGACATCTCCCTTCCAGTTGACGGTTTGATAAACAGCCACATTGCCATTTTTGGGAACACAGGTAGTGGGAAATCAAACACTCTTGCGATGATCTATCAAGAATTCATCGCCAAAATGCGAACTCGTAACGCGGAAGCGTTTGAAGCGAATTGCCGCATTATTATGTTTGATTTCAACAATGAATACATTGGAGATAGTTGCCTAACGCAGCACAAGCGGGTGTTTAATCTGACCACCAGAAACGACGACGGTGACAAAATTCCGCTCGGAGCTGGCGGATTCAACGATATTGAAGTCGTCAGCATCCTCGCCGATGCGACGGAAAAAACCCAAAAGCCGTTTTTGAAGCGAGTTCTCAAGCTCCAAGAGCAGGTCAGAAACGCTGTGGTTCCCGCTGAATACTTACGAGCGATAGTGCGACGGCATGTGACCCTAATTTTGCAGATGTCAGATAAAATTCGCGCAGATTTATTGATCGACTATCTCAGGCAAGTGTTGCCGGAAAAAGACGCTGATGGTGAAGTCATCGAGATCGCAGGAGACCTAGAATGGCATAATAATGTGTCGGAATTCAAACTTCGAGGGCAACAAGTTTTCCTTAGGTCCGCGCCAGAACGGATCGTAGACACCATCGCTTACACCACCGTGAGCTCCCTTGATCTCGCCGACGATGACATCAAAAACTTGATCACATTCTGCTATGTCCAATTAATTTCAGACGTCTTGGCAAATCGCGCTCAGAACGAGCATGTTGCGCCCGCGATCAACAAGCTAAAAAGCAAACAAAGCGACATTCGGAAGATTTTTGACCCTAAGCCTGCCGCAGAACTTTTTACCTCGAATGTCGTTGTGTTTGCCTTGAGCAATGTTAACCTCGAGATGAAGAAGACAGTCCCATTGTTAGTAGCCAAGAAAATCTATGAAGAACACAAACGGACTGGCGGAAGTCGGTCTCTGAACATTGTGATTGATGAGGCCCATAACATTCTTTCTAGGGAGTCTTTTCGGGAGTCGGAAAGCTGGAAGGACTATAGGTTAGAGACGTTCGAAGAGATCGTGAAAGAAGGGCGAAAGTTCGGCGTGTTTGTCACAATTTCAAGCCAAAGGCCCAACGACATTTCCCATACTATCACATCGCAGGCTCATAACTACTTTATTCACCGCTTGATCAATCAAAAGGACCTACAATCAATTGCTAGTGCGGTTTCATACATCGACAAACTTACTGAAGAGTCCATTCCAACGCTACCGACCGGGACCTGTATTTTTAGCGGTATGGCGGGACAGATGCCACTAAAATTAGCTATTAAACCGCTCGCTGACGACTTGCGCCCGAAAAGTCAAACTGCTGAGTTTACCAAGCTAGTTCCACCGATGGAGTAACACAGCGGCATTGCTCAAGTCGGCAGATACCAACTTCTGCTTCCCAACCGACGACCGCTGTCGCCACTACCCCCATCGGCCCAAAATCCCTGCACCCCCGCCAACCCGCCCGCAACCGTTTGGTCGGGCGCTCACGCTTCCGCCCCGGTGTGGACATGGCGACACTACCGGGGTGCGAGCGGGCTTGCGAGGGTGCGGTTTGTTGATCTCGGCCGATGGGTGCGGTGCGAGCTTATGGTGAGTGTCGCGTGGCGCACATTTTCATCGGCGGAGGTATCCGTCATGGCACATGCAGCCCGTTCTTCCCGATACAATTCCCCAAACGATGAAACCCGGCTGACGCCGCATGAGCGCGTTACAGCCCAGATCACTTCGCTGCTGGAGCGCGGCGTGCGCCCTTGGATCAAGCCTTGGGATGATATTGCACCATCTGAGGCCTTGGTCTTGCCCTTGCGGTCATGCGGCACGCCATACAGGGGGATGAATATTGTTGCGCTTTGGGCTGCGTCGTTGGAAAGCAGCTTCAAAGCCCGCCACTGGTTCACCTTCAAACAGGCGCTG
>JAJTGP010000080.1 GCA_021299265.1 Hyphomonadaceae bacterium
AACCACAGCGGCCACTCGCTCCCCTTTCCCAATAGGAGAGGGGAGAGCGGCAACGCTGCCGCATGCGCCGATGTGTCCCGAAGGGACTGAAGGGGTGTTTCCAGCTGGACCCATATTGGTCAAACAGAAGGATCGCCAAAGCACTTCTAAGAGAAGAAGCGCACCCCCCTCAACCATCAGGTGGCCTCACGGGTGAAAAGTTAGAAGGCGCGTTCTAAGTTGGGGGGCCGGATGGTTGACCGGGCGGGGCCACAGTGTCACGTTTGTTAAACTATTTGGGCAAAGCTGCCCCAAGGATAGCACGGCCATGGCCTATGGCTGGCAATAAAACTGGGAGTGAGAAACCATGGTTGCTGCTGCGATCAATGCCGCTACGCCAAAAAAGCGTGTTTTTTCAGGTTCGAAAGCGCACAAGGTCGACTCGCCCCGCAAATTACGTCCACCCCCATTGGCGCTGACTTTGGTTGAAGGGCGTGGGGTGGTTGAATTGGCGGCCACCTTTGCAACACGCAGCATTTTGCGCCACGCGCCGCGCGGGGATGGGCATCCGGTTTTGGTTTTGCCAGGTTTTCTGGCCAGCGACCGCTCCACCAAGCCAATTCGCCAGTTCTTGGATGAGCTCGGCTATGAAACCTATGGCTGGGGCCAAGGGCAAAATCTGGGCAAATTCTACAAGATGCGCGAAGTCCTCGAAGCCTTAGTAGACGAGATTTACACCAAATCTGGCCAGAAGGTTTCCATTGTTGGCTGGAGTTTGGGTGGCGTGTTCGCCCGCTATTTAGCTTTAGTGATGCCCGATAAAGTGCGCAGCGTGATCACGTTGGGCAGCCCATTTGCGGCTGATATTCATGCAACCAGCGCGAAGAAACTCTATGACCTTCTCTCGAATGAAGGCCCCGCACGCCCCGGCGATCTGGAGCGTATTGCGGGCGATTTGCCCGTGCCCAATTCCTCCATCTACACCAAGCTGGACGGCATTGTGAATTGGAAGACTTGCATCGCCAAACCGGCCGACAATGCGGAGACGATTGAAATCCGCTTGGCCAGTCATGTTGGCATTGGCGTCAATCCAGCTGCCTTCTGGGCCACCGCAGACCGCTTGGCCCAACCCGATGGCACGTTCAAACCCTTTGCCAAAACCGGCCCCTTCGCCCTCGCCTATGGGTGAGTGAGACTTTAGGCACGCAGGGCCTGCCACCTCCCGATAGGCTAAAGCCTAGCGGGAGGTTGCGGCTGAGCCGTGTCAGCGCGCAATTGGCATAAGTAAAAAACCTTTGATCTTGCCATTCAATCGAACTATTATCTTAGATTGAACGGTCGCAAGACGTGGCGCAATGCGAGTGGGCGCATATCCGCCAAAAGATAAAGGGGCCAACCTTGCGGTTAAGCCCCTTTTTCCGACGATTTCCGCCGGGTGAATGTGCGTAATCCTAACACAAACCACTTGGGGTTGTCAATGGAAAACCAACGGCGGGTCGCGGTCTATGTCGATGGCTTCAATCTCTATCACGCGATAGACGAACTCAATGTTCCAAAGCTCAAGTGGCTAAATCTCGACGCCTTGGCGAGGAGCTTGCTTCGCCCTCAGGAAACACTTGTAAAATGCCATTACTTTACCAGCATCGTCGATTGGAACCCTAAAAAGGAAGCCAATCATCGTGCATATATCGCGGCACAGCGCGCCCAAGGCGTCACCATTACTTACGGCACATTCAAGACATCCAAGAAGCACTGCGCCCAGTTTTCGCGACAATGCTTGTTCCGCGAAGAGAAGCGCACAGACGTGGCCCTGGGCGTCCAGATTGTAGCTGATGCGCTTACCGATGTTTTTGATCGTCTCATTCTTGTCACCGCAGACACAGATCAAATCCCGAGTGTTTCACTGGTGCACAAACTTCGGCCCAATATCCAATTAACTTGGGCAGCGCCTCCCAATCGGATGCGCAATGCTCGAGAAATTGGAAAGATTGTCAAAGACCGAATCGAAATCAAAGCCGGACGGTTAGCGGCCTGCCGACTGCCGCAGGTCATTCAGGATCACCAACAGAAGGTTATCGCGAGAATCCCACCTGCGTATCTTTAGCCCAAAGACTTTGGTCCGTCCGTTCCCTCTCCCATCGTGCAATAGGCATTTCACGGCTCGACAAGAGATCGCGGTCCGACACCTTGCAGACCCCGCTGGTCCGTGGTTGACTATAGGTCAGCCTGAATGGGCAGGACAGGATCAGGGGCAGAGCAACTGCGCCGGCCACGGGGGGAAAGAATGTGAGCGACGCGGTCCGTTTATCGTCCTTGGATGCTTCCTTTCTGTATATGGAAACGCCAGAGATGCCGATGCATGTGGGCTCGCTGTCGCTATTTCAACTCCCCGAGGGCTATACGGGCGATTATTTTGAGGCCTTTAAGGCCCAGATCGAAGACCGCCTTGATGCGGTTCCGATGTTGCGCAAGAAATTGTCGCGCACGCTTCTTGATCTCGACCACCCATCTTGGATCGATGACGACCAATTTGACATCAACCGCCACATCTTTCGCGGCAGCCTGCCAGAACCGCGCGATATGCCGACCTTGCGGCGGATTGTGGGCTGGATGCACGCAAAGCTTCTAAACCGTGCCCGGCCTTTGTGGGAATTTTATGTGTTTGAGAACCTGCCCGGCAATCGGGTTGGCCTCTATGCCAAGCTGCATCATGCTTTAATCGATGGCGGCGCGGGCGTGGCCCTGTCGCAGATCGTCTACGACCTCTCGCCCAATCCTGGCCCGCGCACCAAAGCCAATAAGGCTGGCGAAGCTGAGGAAACTAGCGGCAAGTCCAAGAAGAAGGGCCGTGCGCGCGAAGTTGCGGCTTCGGTCATGAATACTTACGCCAATTTGTGGCAGCGCCCGTTTGATAGAGAGGCCGCCGCCAGCCCGATCGCGCTGAAGCGCACGGGGAAAACAGACTTTGGCTCCACCCTCTTGGATCACGTGGTGGACCAGGTGGAAGTGGGGATGAAAACGGTCGCCAATTTGCCCGCCATGTTGAAGACCGCTGGCAGCGTGTTGCCCGGCCTTCTCGATGTCAGCAAGTTGAAGGAATTACCAAAACTGATCCCGCCGAGCACACCGTTTAACAAGGCGATCAGCTCGGAGCGCGCATTTGGCACCGCCACCTTATCGATCAAGCGGGCAAAGGCAGTCGCCAAAGCGGCTGGGGGCAAGCTAAATGATGTGGTGCTGGCACTTGCCAGCGGGATTTTGCGCCGACACCTGTTGTCGATTGGCGCGCTCCCCGAGAAGCCGTTGGTCGCCATGGTGCCGATCTCGCTGCGCGAAGATGGCAATTCCGATACCAATAATCAGGCCTTTGCCATGTCCTGCCCGATTGCCACCCATATTGCAGACCCGAAAGAGCGGCTGACCGCGATCATTGCTGATTCCGTGCAAGCCAAGTCGGTGGTCAGCCCCTTGAAGGATTTCATCCCGAACTTCACCAATGCCTCGATTTTAGGTGCCCCCATGGCAATGCAGATCGGCTCGCTCCTCTATGGGCGGTCGGGTCTGTCAGACGTATTGCCGCCGAGCGCCAATGTCATTGTGTCAAATGTGCCGGGCCCACCGATTCCGCTCTATGCGGCCGGTGCCACCATGTTGCACTTGTGGCCTGTGTCGATCCCAGCGCACGGCATGTCGATCAATATCACGGTGCAAGGCTATCAAGACCAGCTCGAAGTCGGGGTCATCGCCGGGGCCAATATTTTCCCAGACGTGCAGCCCTTGGCAGACATGATGGCCGAAGAATTACTGGTGTTGGAAAAGGCGTTTGAAACCGCGAAAGCGGCTTAGCCGCCCGCAAAGGCGTTTGTCTGATCGGTCAAGATCATCATGGTGACATCATCAGCCGCTTTCCGGCGGATCTTGATGAGGTCGAGCACGCGCTCGTCGGACAAGAAACGCCAGAGGACTTTTGGATTGGGATACCAAAAGGCCCCGACCACATCCCATTGACCTTTCTGGCCTACCAGATCGAGAGCCACAATCCCATTGGTGACGCGCTTAGCGCCATATTCCTTGAGGACCGGGCCAATGCCATCCTGATAGTCTCGCCAAGCAGCGTCTGAGCGACCGTCGGCCAAATCATGGCGAAACCGCATCAGGGACAGGACAATAATGGGGTCGTCAGGCGGCAATTTCTTGATCGCCTGCAGCGCGTCGTAAGTTGGCTCAATCTCGTCATATAGCCCCATGCGTCCAAGGAACATTCAACCCGCGCGTAACGCAAGCCAGCCGCGCAGCGTTTCACTGCGTTTCCATGGCCTTAGGTGGAAAACTGCTGCTTCTTAGGGCCCGCATAGCCAAATAGCCAAGCAGCCACTTTGCGCTTTTGGATCTCCTCGCTGCCCTCGGTGATGCGATAACGGCGATGGTGGCGATAGATGTGCTCAAACGGCTTATGACGCGAATAGCCAATGCCACCATGGACTTGCATGGCTTGATCGGCGGCTTCGCAGCACAGGCGGTTGGCCCAGAAATTACACATGGAAACCTTATCCGACAGGCGCTTTTCCACTTCGGGCTTGGTCATCTGGTCCATTTCCCAAGCGGTCTTATAGATGAGAAGGCGCAGCATTTCGGCTTGGGTTGCAAGCTCCACCAGGGGCCATTGAATGGCTTGGTTCTTGGCTAAAGCCTCGCCAAACGGTTTGCGCTCGCGGGCATAGGCCACGCTTTCCTCAATACAATAGACTGCTGCGCCTAGGGAAGATGCGGCTTGGCGGATACGGTTTTCATGCACGAAATGCTGCGCCAAGGCCAAGCCAAATTCAGGCGGGCCGAACATCGCGCTATCGGGCACCCATACGTCCTTGAAACTCACGCGGGGATGATCGGTCGGCATATTGAAGGTCCACAGATATTCTTCAATCTTCACGCCGGGGTCGTCCGCGGGCACAAAGAAGCACGAGATGCCGCGCGCTTCGCCCGCTTTTCCGCTTGTCCGGGCAAAGAACATGCAATGGGTGGCGACATGCATGCCGGTGATCCACATTTTTTCACCATTCAAAAGCCAGCCGTCCACGCCGTCGCGGGTTTGGCGCACGCCAGTGCTCTCCATGTGCGTGGCATCGGAACCATGATTAGGCTCCGTCAGGCCAAAGGTCGCGATGAACTCACCGCGCAGGCTTCTGGGCAGAAGCGTCTCCTTCTGCTCAAGCGTACCAAAGTCGCGTAGCATCAAGGCACCTGGCATATTGCCGACGATGGAATGCTCGTTCTGTAGGTCATTGTGCAGGCCCAAGCCCTTTTTGGCCAAATGCTCACGAATGATGGCCATGGCGAGATTGCTGCCGTCTTTGCCGCCAAATTCAGCCGGCAGCGCAAAGCGGTAGTGGCCAGCTGCATCGGCACGCCGGCGGGCTTGGCCCAACAAAGCCTCCCAATCATGCCGCGGCAAACCCTGATTCTCAAAATCGGTGCGCGCCCATTCACGACGATGGTCAAAGAAGCGCATGTTATCGTCTGCTTCCTCTAACGGCTTGATCTCGCGCGCGATAAACTCATCCAACTCAATCAGATAGTCCGCGATTTCCTTGGGTATGGTGAAATCCATGTGCCGCTCTCCCCTGTGCTATGGCCGTCTACGGGCTCTACGCCTGACCTTATCGATAGGGCTTAGCGTTGCAACTGATTTATGGGCGGCAACACATGGACAGTCACGTACTCTGACAAAATTGTGACTGCTGAATAAAATACAGTATGTTCATTTTTCTCTTGCAACCGTTCGCTGGAGCGGCTAGAAAATACCCAACGAGGACAAAAAGCCCGTTATTCTGAAACCTTTTTTAAGGAGCCTCCCCATGCGCTTCAAGACACTTGTCGCCGGATTTGCTTTAGCTTTGACCACCACCGCAGCCTTGGCCGCCTACAATAACGTTGTTGTAAAACTGAAAAACCCAGTTGCTGAAGCATCTGACAGCGTGATCGTCTTGGGCGCTGCTTGGAGCTGCGCAGGCGACACCTGCACTTCCGTGCTGGACCGCAAAAGCGCACAGGTCCGAGATTGCCGCCAAGTTGCGAAGGCTCTCGGCCCAGTCGCCAGCTTCAGCGTTGGTGGCTCGAGCCTTGATGAAGCAGGCATCCAAGCCTGCAATACCGCCGCGAAATAAACGCAAGGCGATGCTCAGCTAGCTGGTCCCCAAAATCAGCGACTTATCAGAAAGGCGAACCCGCAAAGGTTCGCCTTTTTTATTGAGCACGATCAGCCCACTTCGGCCAAAGTTGCCGCAACTTCAGCCTCGTCCTCGTCCGACAAGGCTTGATGGATAGCCGCAAACAGGACTTCAGGGCGGATCGGTTTGGCGACATGGGCGTCCATGCCTGAGTCCAAGCATTCTTGCACATGATGGGTCATGGCATTGGCGGTCAATGCGATGATCGGCGTACGAGGCCGCTTCTGCACCCGCTCTAGCGCGCGAATCCGCGCCGTGGCTTCCGGCCCGGACATAATAGGCATTTGCACGTCCATCAAGATGAGATCGAAATGGTCTTGAGACCAAAGCTCCACCGCCACTTGGCCGTTCTCAGCAAAAACCGGCTCGATGCCCACTTGCTCAAGGAACATCTGTAGCACGAGACGATTGTGGGCATTGTCTTCAGCCGCGAGCACGCGGACCGAAGTTGCCCCTTCACCGCCTTGGGCTCGCGATTCTTCGAACTGACCTGCGTCGGTGCGCTCGGGTGCGACACCTAGCGGCATAGAAACCGTAAAGCGGAAGACAGATCCTTCACCAACGCGGCTTTCAACTTCAATCTCGCCGTCCATCAGCGCGACCAATTGCTTACAGATGGCAAGGCCAAGGCCCGTACCGCCAAACTTGCGATTGGTTGCCGTTTCGGCTTGGCTGAAGCGCTCAAACAGACGGCCTTGGACTTCAGGTTCAATGCCAATGCCGGTATCTTTGACGGCTATAGTAAGCGCACGGCGATTCTCACCCACATCGTCAGCGGTGATTGTCACCAAGACGCTGCCACTTTGGGTAAACTTCACGGCGTTGGACACAAGATTATAGAGAACTTGCTTAATCCGCGTTGGATCGCCCAAGCACCAGATATCTGCGCTTGGATCAACATTGACGGCAAAGCTGATGCCCTTCTGGTGCGCCCGCAGCGTAAACATCGCCTCGGTCGAACGCACAATCTCCATGATACTAAAGTCGAGCGATTCCAGAGCGAGCTTGCCAGCTTCGATTTTGGCGATGTCGAGCACGTCGTTCAAGAGCGCCAACAAAGTATCGCCGCTATCTTGGATCACGGCCAACATCCGTAGTTGGCGGTCGTCCAACGGCGTGCGTGATAGAGCATCTGCCATACCTAAGACGCCATTCATCGGCGTGCGGATCTCATGGCTCATCTGCGCCAAAAAGGCTGATTTGGCATGGTCAGCGGCTTCTGCGGCGGTTTTGGCCATTTCCAGATCGTGGGTGCGCTCCTCAATGCGCGCTTCTAAGGTGCTGGCGTGTAGAGCTAAGGCGTCACGGGCTTCTACCAGATCTTGCGCTTGCCCCCGGAACAGGGTGGCGACACGGGCCCAGCACAGACCTGCGCCGACCATACAAGTCAGGAGCGCCGCGAGGCCACCGCTCAGCAGCAAGAAGGCCGCATCGATTTCGACTTTCAGGCTCGCGGCAATCTCGCGCCGCGCCTTTTCCAATTGCCGCGCCTTGCGCGTGCTTGCCAGTGCGTAGGACTGGGATTGCAACAGTGCCTTTGCGTCTGCCTGACGACCCGCCGCGGCCAAAAGGACCGCTGAATCCTCAATCGCGCCCATTTCACGGGTTGCATTGTAGATCGTTGCGAAGGCGCTCTTTTTTGTCGATTTTGGCGCCAATTGAATGGCTTTTTCGATCAAGGCTTCGCGCGGCTCGTTCAGCGCGACAAAGCGTTCACGATCTTCAGGCCGGCCCATTTGCGCGAAGTCATCAGCGGCTTCGGTAACGCGCTGATCCACCCAAGTGGCCTCACTCCAAGTGCGCTCAAACTTCGCCAAACGCTCTGCTTGTGAAGATAAGTTCCGGACAGCCGACAAAGCAATCGCCGCGCCAACCAAAGTCCCCAAGACCGAAAGAATAAGAGCGGACCAGAGCCAAGAGCGGACGTTGCGGGTTTGTGTCATACCTTAAGATGGCACAAAAGCTTCAAAGCCAAGTTAATTTCGGCCCTAAAATACGCTATAGCTCTGATCCTTATAAGCGATCCTTACATCCGGTTGCGCAATGGCAGAAGCTCGGGGAAGTTACCGGGTTCCTTGGCAGCATTGGCACGGAAAGCCTCTGCCATATGGGCTGGGCTGAACATTCCGGCCTGCCAAGTCGCGATATAATCCAAGCCGTCGCGAATCGAGTGATCGCGCGCGTAATTCATCATGACTTTAGAGCCTGTGACGGCCAGAGGTGCCTTGGAGGCAATCTCGCGTGCGGTTTCCATAACGTGGGCAACCAAGGCTTCATGGGTTTCAAACACCTCATTGACGAGCCCAATTTCCTTGGCTTTCGCCGCAGTGAGACGCCGGCCTGTATAGGCCAACTCACGGACCCAGCCCTCAGGAATGAGTTTGCATAAGCGCGGAAACGTGCCGACGTCGGCTGTCATGCCGATATTGATCTCTTGGATGCAGAAGAACGCGTCTGCACTGGCCCAGCGGATGTCGCAAGCCGAGATAAAATCGACTGCCCCACCAATACAGCCCCCTTGAACCGCTACCAGCACGGGAATGCGGGCCTCGTCCAAGCAGGTGAAGGTGTTTTGAAGATGGTGGACGTGCAATCGGAAGCTTTCGCCGCGTGTTTCACGATCCGAAGTTGAACCTTGGGCGACGCCGTCGCCACTGGAGAATACGCTTAAGTCCATCCCAGCGGAGAAATGCTTGCCGGTCGAGGTGATCACGATCACACGGGCGCGGGAATTATCATTAATGTCTTTGACGATCTTGGGCAGGTCGTTCCAGAAATCGCGGGTCATCGAGTTGAAGGCTTCAGGCCGCTTCAATTGGATATGGGCGATATGGTCTGCGATGGTGACTTCAAAGCAGGTCGAGGTGGGTGTGGATTGTGAATCGTACATGGTCGCGCTCCCTTTGGCCGTCAGAGCTTAAGCTCTTTTCAATGGACTTTTGTCTTGCAGTGAACCAGCCTACAACAAGTTTGCCCTGTGGTCATCATGTGCCCTAATTGGGTCTTGGTTCAAGTCCAAAATTGCGCCAAGATCGCTGCGGTCGAGGAGATTGTTCATGTCAAACCCAGACGGGATTCAACGCCGTAACCTTATTTGGTCGGTTATTGGCTTAAGCCTCGGGCTTGGCACCGCCGCCCAAGCCCAAAGTGCGGGGCAGATGCTGGAAGAATTAGCCAAGGCGGCCGCTGCCAAGCGCGCCGGTTTGCCCACGGCATTGCCCAGTATTGACGATGACTTGCTGATGGCCTCCTCGCAGAATGAAGGCGAAGCGGGCATCCGCGCCGCCCTGTTGCAAGGGGCTGGTGCGGCCGTCGGCCGTTTGGGCAAAGCGGACGGATTTTGGGGCGACACACGGGTGCGCATTCCCTTGCCAGAGCCATTAGCCTCGCTGCAAAAGCGCTTAAGTCCATTGCGGTTAAGTGTCCCGCTCGATAACTTCCAACTGCGCCTCAATCGTTCGGCTGAATCCATGATGCCAAAGGCTGGCAGCATTTTTGTCGACACGATCCGAGGCCTCACTATTGAGGATGTTTTGCAGGTGCTGCGCGGTGGCGATACGGCCGGGACGGATCTGTTAAAAGCGAAATCCTACACTGGCTTGGTAAACTTGATGACGCCACCGATGGCAGAAGCGGTCCAAGCATCTGGCGCAGGACCCGCACTCGACCGCATTCAATCCCGCTATGGGTCAGAGATT
>JAJTGP010000244.1 GCA_021299265.1 Hyphomonadaceae bacterium
ACCGCGCAGCGCCACGATGTTCCGCCCGCATCAATACCACCAAACTTGCTCACACTTCTGCCCTTCTTCGTTCGCCACCCATGCGGGTTCCCCCTCTAGCGAGAATTGTACTTCTGGCAAGGGCGGCGGAAGAAACCCATTGCAGCGGATCCGTCATCGGCGGGACCCGTCGCCACGATCTTTCTGGCACAAAATCTCTTGGGCAAGCCGGGCAAGGTCTTGCGTCATATGGAAACACCTTCAATGGCTATCAGGCGAATATCATTCACATTGGTGCGCGTTGGGCCTGTCAGGATCAAACCGCCCAAGCGCTGGACGAATGGATAGGTACGGTTCGCGTTCAAGGCATGCAAGGCTTCACTCTGATTAACCCAAGACGCATGCAAATAGCCGCCTGCATTGTCTTGCGTGCCGTCAATGCCATCGGTGTCGCCTGCTAAAGCCTCAATTTTGGCTTTCTGCGGCAAGGCCGACATCAGGCCGACCAAATACTCAAGATTGGGGCCGCCCTGTCCGTATTGGCGGGCATTGGTCACCGTCAATTCCCCACCTGAAATCATCAGATGCCGACCCGGGGTGCGGGCGTACATTTGGGCTCGCAGCGCATGGGCTTTGCCGCAGGTTGCCGCATCGCCCGTCAAAGCTTTACCCGCGTCAATCACGTTCCAGCCGTCCGCGCGGGCGCGGCTTTCAACGGCAGCCAAGGCGTCGCCATTGGTAGCAATCACCTTAACGAGATGATCAGCGACGGCAGTAGGCCGATTGTATCGTATTGCGCTAACGATGTGGTCAGGCACGTCAACCCCCGCCTTAAGCAACACGGACAAAGCACCGTCGGGATTAAAGGTCGACGCGATGCTGGGACCGGAGGCGACAAGAGCTGGATCATCACCCGCCACATCAGAAATAACAAAGGTCAAAAGCTCTGCGCCGCGTGCCCCGGCGACGGCACCAAGGCGGCCGCCTTTCACGCGCGACACATGGCGGCGCACCAGATTGATATCTTGAATAGGTGCACCCGATCGCACCAAAGCGTCGGTCATTGCCTGCTTTTCAGCCAGACTTATGCCGTTCGCCGGGGCACACAAAAGGGCTGAGCCGCCGCCAGAGGCCAGAAACACCACACGGTCGTCGGGGCCTGCTGTCGCGGCCAATTCCAGCATCTGGTTGCCCGCTAGTAGGCTATACTCATCCGGCACGGGATGGCGGGCTTCAATGAGTTCGATACCCGTATGGCTCAAGTCTACGCCATGACCATGACGCGTCACTGCAAGGCCGGTTACCGGCCCAGCCAAGGTTTCGGCGGCAACTAAGGCCATTTCAGCCGCGGCCTTGCCATAGGCCAAAGCAAAGGTCTTGCCCTTGACTAAATCTTTCGGCAACGCGGACGGCAATACAAGCCGAGGGCTTGCGGCGGCAATCGCGGCAGCGAAATAATCAGTCAGTATGGTGCGATACGTCATGATGCGCGTGCTCCGCCACAACAAAAAGCCGGCAAGCTTGCTGCAAGCTTGTGCTTGAGCAGAATACAAGAAATGCCAAACATTGCTTTCGCCAACGCGTCTTAGCTGATGTGCGTTAGAAGCTCTAGCTTTGCCTGTAAGAGTCGTGAATGACCCCAACTGAGCCTTCGTAGGGGTTAAGCAGGTCAAGGCGTGGTCGGCCCGGCCTAATCGGGACAGGCACCTAAGCGACGACCGCTCACCTTGGTTTCGATGATACGTCTCAAGAATTGAGCTTTTCCAACGACCATAAAGTCCTCATCAGCGAAATTGCCCTGCCAACTTGTGACCATGGTGCCAAAGGGCATGGCGCAGCGCGTTTCGAAGCGAACCCAGTTGCCTTCAATGATGACATTCTGGGTCTGACAAGCAACCGCCTCACGCCCTGGCGGAGGTACGGGCTTAAAAGGGGCCATGGCATCCGTTTGGAGATTTGCTTCCGAATAGCACGCCTTACGAGTTTGGATCTGATCAGCATCAGGCCCGAGGTTCACGCTTTGGCTCAACTGCCATTCGCCGGCCATCAAACGGGGGGCTGTTGTAGTGGCTGACGGAGGCACGACGGGAGCCGCTGCGATAAGGAAGAGGAGTGTTGGAACGCCAAGAGTGGCTGTGATGCGGCGTTTGGTGAGAGAAAATGGAAACATGGTTTAGGCCTTTTCT
The DNA here is from genome assembly GCA_021299265.1 of Hyphomonadaceae bacterium. Taxonomy (GTDB): domain Bacteria; phylum Pseudomonadota; class Alphaproteobacteria; order Caulobacterales; family Aquidulcibacteraceae; genus Aquidulcibacter. The sequence goes on from JAJTGP010000244.1 coordinate 2,166, forward strand.
GGTGAAGACCTCGCGAGCTTAGCGCAGGGTCCAAAGCCGAAGGTGACAAGCTCTGGCACAAGGGCTTGAGAGTGTGACAATCTGTGACAAGGTGATTGAATGAGCGGGCGATCTGGGGTGAAGGGAAGGCCTCACGCCCAATTTTGGAACTTGTGCTCATGATCACACCGGAGACGCCACATATTCTGATCGTCGACGATCACCGCGAAATTCGCGACAGCTTGGGCGCGTTCCTACGCCGTCATGGTCGTCGCGTCACCACCGCAGACTCTGTCGTGCAGGCGCGTGAAGCACTGAAAGTCAATCGTTTCGATCTGATCGTCCTGGACATCATGATGCCGGGCGAAGATGGCTTGTCCTTTTGCAAATCCCTCATCCCCAGCCAGTCGCCGCCTGTCATTCTAATTTCCGCGCGCGGCGAAGATGTCGACCGCATCGTCGGCTTAGAGATTGGGGCCGATGACTATCTTCCCAAACCCTTCAACCCGCGCGAGCTTTTGGCGCGCATTGATGCCGTGATCCGGCGTGCGGTTCAGCCACCGCGCGGCAGCGTGACCGGCGGCCTGAAGAAGGCGCAATTTGGCGATTGGTCCTTCAGCCCGACCCAATTCCGCCTCCAGCGCCAAGGGGGTGCGCCTATGCTGTTATCGTCCACAGAGGCGCGCCTACTCCAGGTCCTCGTGCAGCGCCCGGGCATTGCCTTCTCGCGCGATCAATTGTTGGACCTCTCGAGTGTCCACGGTCTCGAAATCGGCGAACGGGCGATCGACACCCAGATCTCCCGCCTAAGGAAAAAGCTTGGAGATGACCCGAAGAACCCGTGCTTTATCCAAACCATTTGGGGCGGCGGCTATGTCTTTGCGGAGGCCGTGACATGGTTGGACGAAAACTAATTGGCTCTAGGCTTGCGGTGCAGGTTGGCGGTCTGGCCATTCTGGCCGT
>JAJTGP010000190.1 GCA_021299265.1 Hyphomonadaceae bacterium
TGATCCTCCCCCAACAGCCTATCGAGTTTTTCTTTGACCCCGGTGTTGAGCTCAGGCGGATTTGGTGGATTTGCTTTGCTGGTATCGGTCATGGCTGTTCCCGCAGGTCAGCATCCCAGCCACCCCCTAGCGCCTTATATAAAGTGATGGAATCGAGGCTGAGATTGGCGCGCGCGGTCACCAAACCATCGCGGCTGGAAAACGCGGCCCGCTCGGTGTCGAGCACGGTCTGGAAGTCGATCAGGCCGCTGCGATAGCGGATTTGCGCCAGTCCATAGGCGCGTGATGCGGCAGCATTAGCTTTCGTGAGTGACGCTAAGAAGGCTTGATCGTCTCGCAAACGCTCCAGCGCATCTTCGACATCTCGCAAGGCGGCAAGCACGGTGCCGCGATAGGCGTGCTTGGCCAGTTCAACCCCCGCCTGATCGGCACGCACTTGCGCTGCCGGGCCAGGCCCAATGGGAACCAGAACCGATGCCGATAGGGCCGTGAGCAGCGAGGAGCCGTTGAGCAACGTGCCGAGACCTGCTGCCGATAGGCCGATAGAGCCGCCTAAAGTGAAACTTGGCTTAGTCGCCGCTTCGGCCTGCCCCAATCGCCCTAAGGCTTCCAGCACCGCAAACTCGCCAGCCCGAACATCCGCGCGCCGACGCAAGGTCTCTGCGGGAAGGTTTAGGACAAGGCTGGTCTCAACCACGGGCACTGCGCGCATCTCTTCCAACAGACCTACCAGCTCCCGTGGCGGCCTGCCGGTTAGGACGCTGAGGGCATGACTTGACTGGGTGATCGCGTTTTGAAGGGCGGGCAGGCTTGCTTGAGTGGACGCAAAGGCAAAGTCGGCCTGATCGCTATCGAGCGCGCTAACCAAGCCTGCCTGACGACGCCATCCTACCAATTGCCGGGTGTGCGACTGGCTGGACAGAGTTTGCTGCGCCAAGGCCAAACGTGCCTGCGCGGCCCGCAGATTGATATAGGTCGTCGCAAGCTCTGCGGAGATTTGGACGCGGTAATCGCCTAAATTAGCCATGCGTGACCAGACGGCCGCTTGCTGGGCGGCAAGTGCGCTGCGGTTGCCCCCGAACACATCCAAGGTCCAGCTCTCTTCAATGCCCAGCGACACCAAGGTGGAAGCGGCGCGATTACTGGCGGCAGTGCCTTGCGTTGACCTGCGCGCGGACCCCGTGCCTTGGCCCTGTGGCCAAAGTCCAGCTTCCGCGGCATCGCGCAGCGCACGGGCTTGTTGCAGGCTTGCTGCAGCCCCTTCCAAAGTGGGATTTGCGACCAAGGCGTCTTCGATCAGTCCGCTTAGAATCGGGTCGTGAAATCTCTCCCACCACTGAGTTAAATCCGTCGCTGGCACCGCGGGTTGCGGCGTAGACCAGACGGCAGGCACATCGGTACGGCTGTTTGAAGGCTCGTAAGGTTGCGGCGTAGCGCATGCTGCCAAAGTAAACGCGGTCAACACAAATAGAGCGCCGACCTTTGGTCTGTTCCATTGTGTGGGCGCGTACAGTCTCATCATACGCCCACTAAGCCGATGATTGGTGCTGGCGGTTTGACCGGCATCAAGCCTGTCACGGCGTTTGCCCGTACGCTCCCCACTTACCCACAAAACCGAGGAGCAGACCATGAGCCATCACAAAGACGACGAAGCCCATGCGGAACATGATAAAGACGAGAAGAAAACGACCTGGACTGAGAATGTCGAACTGGTTGGTGATGAGTTGATCGCCTCGGTCAAGAAATTGGCCGCGGAAGGCAAAGTGCGCCGTATCCGGATCGTTGAGCCCGATGGTGACATTGTGGTCGATATGCCGCTGACGCTCGGTGCCATTGCCGGCGGTGCGGTCGTACTGGCAGCACCGATGTTGGCGATCTTGGGGGCTTTGGCTTCCTATGTCACCAAAGTGCGGGTTGAAATTGTCCGCAGCGGTCCTGGCCCTGCCAGCGCATCGCCCAAAAAGGACTCTATGCCCGTCTGATCAGCGCGCCCGGGCACCAAGGTCTCGCATCTTTGCAAGCCATTTTGTCCGGGTACGTTGACTGCCCTCCACATTGCCATACAGGGTTTCGCGGATTGGGCCGATGCCGGCAATCCCCAATATCCCACTCTCAAACCCCTTCACGCCATGGCTGCCCATCACTAAGCGATAGGCAGCTGCTGGCATGCCCATGGTGACCACAAGGCGCGCGCTGCGTCCCTTCAGCTTGCCAACTGGCCAAGCCTTCTCTGTCTTCTCAAGGAAAAAATCGCCGCAGGCAGCCTGTTCAAAGAAGGCCTTCACCAAGGCCGGCATGGTGCCCAGCCACAGGGGATAGATGATCATCAAATGCTCAGCCTCCACGATCCTTTGTTGAGCCTGCAGGATGGTGTCATTCGGCGGACGGGCCATGTCGTCGGGATTGCGCACAAAATCGATCGTCAAACCACCAATATCTACTTCAGAAACCTGGTAGCCAGCCTCGATCGCGCCTTCGCGATAGGCATCAGCAAGTCCATGGCACAAATGCCCGCCCCGAGAGTCTGGATGGCCTTGAATGATACAAATATGGGTCATGGGATACAGCGCCTCCACGCACGAAAATCTAGGTGCCACTTATTGATCAAAGCGCCCGCCGCCGACTTGACAGAGATCAATTCGACTAGCGCGATGCCGGTCTAAGGATTGGCATGCGCCATTTTCTCGACACCCAAGACTTCACCAAAGCCGAACTTCTCACCCTGATGGAACTCACCGCGCTCTTGAAAGCTGCCGATAAGGAGCGCGCCTTACCGCGCCTTTTGGCTGGGGCCTCGTTGGGGATGATTTTCGAAGAACCCTCCACCAGAACCCGAATTTCTTTTGAAGTTGCCATGACAAAATTGGGCGGCCACGCCCTGTATCTAAAGCCCGGCGAAATTCACTTGGGCGTTCGAGAGAGCATCCAAGACACCAGTCGCGTGATAAGTCGCATGGTCGATGCCATCGAAGCCCGCACTTTGAAGCATGCAACCGTGCTGGAGCTTGCGGCCAATGCCACGGTGCCTGTTCTCAACGGATTGACGGACTACAACCACCCAACCCAAGTCCTCTGTGATGTTTTCACCATTCGAGAACGACTGCCCGAAGGCAAAAGGCTTGAAGATGTGCGCCTGACCTTTATGGGCGACGCGACGAATGTGTGTGCCTCGCTTCTATTGATCTGCTCCAAGATGGGCATGCATTTCACCCAATGTGCGCCGGAGCGCTATCAGCTCTCGCAAACCTTACAAGACATGGCGGCCTTCAATTGCCTGGTGTCAGGCGGTAGCTTCAAAATCGTCGACGATCCCGCGCTGGCCGTAACGGACGCGGATTTTATTTATACGGATTTGTGGTGGTGGGTTGGGCAAGAAGCCGAAATTCCCGACCGGACCGCTGCCTTCATGCCACGCTACCAAGTCAATGAAGATCTTTTGGATCGCGCGCCGCCCCATGCCAAATTCATGCATTGTTTGCCTGCGTCGCGCGGCGTGGAAGTTACCGACGCGGTGATGGATGGCCCAAGATCCATCATTTATGACCAAGCCGAAAACCGTCTTCACACGGAAAAAGCAATCCTGGTTGGCTTCATTGACCCGCACCTGAAACGCCCCAGCCAGGCCTTAAAGGATTCCCACAGTCAGAAGATTGGCCGGTTCTTGGTAGAGACCGCTTTGCCGGGCGCTGGTGGCCCAAGATGACCGATGCGGCAACCCCCATCAAGCCATCCTTCAAACGGGTTTTAGGCTTGTTTGACATCACGCTCTTCACCGTGTGCGCGATTCTAGTCGTTGATACTTTGGCAGCGTCGGCAGCCATAGGGCCATCTTCGCTAACTTGGTGGCTGATAACTTTGGTCCTGTTCTTCATCCCCTATGGGCTGATCACGGCAGAGCTTGGCGCGGCCTATCCCGGTGAAGGCGGTATTCAGAACTGGATTCGCCGTGCCTATGGCGACCGCTGGGCGGCCCGCTCAACATGGTATTATTGGGTCAATGTGGCCTTATGGATGCCATCTGGCTTTATCCTGATGGCAGGGATGGCGGCCCAATTATTTGCGCCTGAAATGCCGCTTTGGACCAAAATAGCCATAGCCATCGCAACGACGTGGCTGACGGTGTTGATCGGTGTCACCAGCCTTTCAGCCGCAAAATGGATTCCCAATCTAGGTGCCTTTATCAAGGTCGCGATCATGCTGTTGATTGGTTTTGCGGGAACCTATGCGTGGATACAGCACGGCCCAGCCAATCCTTTGACCCTTCAATCCTTGACCCCGCATTGGGGGGCCAGCCTCGCCTTCTTGCCGGTCATTGTCTATAATTTTATGGGCTTTGAGCTGATGAGTGGCGCTGGCGATGAAATCAAGGATCCCGCCCACGACATCCCGATGGCCGTTATCGTCGCCGGGCTTTTGATCTCGGTCTTCTATATATTCGCCACTTTCGGCATTCTGGTTGCCTTACCTGTTTCCGATATTGGTCTGATCGAAGGCTTGATCGATACCATTCGGTCGCTGCTACAAGGGGTTCCAGGTGCCGAGATCATCACCATTGCCGTTGGGGTTGGGGCAATTTTCTCCATCATCGCCAATCTGGTAACCTGGTCGATGGGGGCAAACCGATCCGCCCTTGCCGCTGCGGTCGATGGCGAATTGCCCAAAGTGTTCGCAATTCTGCGTCCGTCCAATCAAACGCCCATTGGGGCTTATGTCCTAACCGGATTAGTCTCAACCGCCGTAATCTTGGCCTATGGCCTGATTGCGGGTTCGGCTGAAGACTTGTTCTGGTCGCTGTTCGCCTTCAGCTCGATTGTCTTTTTGCTGCCCTATCTGGTGTTGTTCCCAGCCTTTGTTCACTTAAGAAATATCGACCCTCTGACGCCCCGGCCTTACCGCGTGCCATTTGGCAAGATTGGCGCATTTGGCTTCGCAACTATCTGCACCCTCTTCATTCTGCAAGCGATTGTCTTCTTTGTCTGGGTTCCAGGAGAGCCAGTGGACTGGAGCAAGACCGGACCGATCCTGATCGGCGTTCTGGTAACACTCGTCCTTGGCGAACTGGTTATCCGCACCGCTTTGAAGCCACCCATCCCGTTTAATCATGAATCCTAGGAGCCTTTAATGAGCCGCACCCTTTCGACGACCCCGACGCAAGATGGCTTTCGCATGCCAGCGGAATGGGGCAATCACGCGGGCACGTGGATGATCTGGCCAGAGCGCCCGGATAATTGGCGCAATGGCGCAAAGCCTGCTCAAACTGCCTTTACCCAAGTCGCCACGGCCATTGCTGCTTATGAGCCCGTCACCATGTGCGTGTCGCCTGCCCAATATCTCAACGCGAGGCATGCCTTGCCCGTGAGCGTCAGGCTGGTTGAAATGACCAGCAACGACAGTTGGATCCGTGATTGTGGGCCGAGTTTTGTCACCAATCCGAACCATGAGGTCCGGGGCGTGGACTGGCGCTTCAATGCTTGGGGCGGCTTGCAAGAAGGTCTCTATAGCCCTTGGGACCAAGATGATCTGGTGGGCGAAAAGGTATTGGAGATGGAGCGCGCCTTGCGTTATGCGCCTCCCATTGTGCTGGAAGGCGGGTCGATTGAGGTCGATGGCGAGGGCACCTTGATGGTGACCATGCAATGCCTGCTCAACAAGAACCGAAATCCTGATTTGTCTAAGGAAGCCATCGAAGCGGCCCTACAGGACTATCTCGGTGTCACAAAGATCATCTGGTTGGACCATGGCGTATTCAATGATGAAACCGATGGCCATGAGGACAATCTGGCACGCTTTGTAGCACCCGGTCGGGTTGTCCTGACGTGGACGGACGATCATGAAGATCCTCAGTATGAAATCAGCCAAGATGCTTTCTTACGGCTCTCGAAAGCGGTTGATGCGCACGGGCGGTCGCTGGAGATCATCAAAATCCACCAGCCGGGCCCTTTGTTCATGAAGGGCGAGGAGGCCGCAGGGGTCGATATCATTGATGGCACAGAACCACGTACGGCGGGCCTACGCTTGGCTGCATCCTATGTGAACTTCTACATGTGCAATGGGGCCCTCATCGTACCGGAGTTAGACCCAGGCTTTGACGCCCATGCAGCGAGTGCTCTGAAACTCGCCTGTCCCAACCATGACATCGTGATGGTTCCAGCCCGGGAAATCTTGCTAGGCGGGGGAAACATTCATTGCATCACCCAGCAGCAGCCGATGGGCTTTGAGGCCTAAACCGGCGACCCATCGGGCAGAACCCACGTTCCCTTGGTGCCGTCTAGAAGGCCTTGCAGATCGCCAAGTGCGCCGATCATAGCGATCTTGCCCTCACGCGCCATGGACATAGCCGCCGCGACTTTTGGTGCCATCGTGCCTGCTTGGAACGCTTGAGCGGCGAGCAAGTTTGGCGTTGTGCGTCGGATGAGCGATGCTTCTGGCGTACCAAACTGCGCCATGATGCCATCCACATTGGTCAGCATGATTAAGGCGTCGGCATCAAGGTCACGGGCCAAAAGGCTGCTCGCAAGGTCCTTATCAATCACCGCCTCAATGCCTTCAAGGCGTCCATCGCCATCCAAGCTTACCGGGATCCCACCGCCACCTAAACAGATGATGGTCACTTTGGCTGCCAGCAGGACTTGTAGGGTCTCTAGCCCGACAATTTTTAGCGGTGGTGGCGAGGCCACGACTCGTCGCCAGCCACCGGCTGCTACTTCCACCGAGTCCCAGCCTAGGCTGGTCAATCGGCTTCGATCTTGGTGGATCAAGCCAATAGGTTTGGTCGGATGCTGAAAAGCCGGATCCTTCGAATCGACAATCACTTGGCTGAGCAAGGTAGCAAAAAGTTGTTTCGGCGCGCGATTGGCCAGCTCCTGTTCAATAACATAGCCGATCATCCCTTCACTTTCTGCGCCCAGCACGTCGAGTGGCCAATCCGCATCCGGCGTTTGCGCGGCAAGCAGCCCAACTTGTGGGCCGTTTCCATGCGTGATCACGATACGATAGTGCGCCAATAAGGGCGCGATGATAGCGGCCACTTTAGCGATGTTTGCCCGCTGGCTGCCCCCCGTGGCCGGTTGCCCAGCGCTCAACAGGGCGTTGCCACCCAAAGCAATCACCAACGTAGATCCAAAAGCGAGTGTCATGGCGATGCCGTAGTGAGATTTTGGTCGAGCGTCCTTGATGCCGGTCAAATCGCAGACTCAAGAAAACAGCCGCCGGATTGGGAACCCCATTGGGCTTGAATGGTTGAACCACTGCACGACCACCAGCCACACGCCATTTTGCACGGCACTTTCCGATGGAGGCTCACTGCATGGCCAAACCCCTACTCCAAACAAGCGATCTGGACCTCTTTATGAGCCGGCCGCGAAACCGCCCCTTCTTTTCGGAGGGCGACCCCAGCGGCGCAATCTATCAAGTTGAGAGCGGCTGTATCCGCCTGCAAAAGATGACGGAGGGTGGCAGGCGGTGCGTGTTGTCCTTTTGTTATCCAGGCGACGTGTTCGGCTTAGGGACGCATGGGCCAGAACAGGTTGATGCGGAAGCAGCCTGTGCGTCGCGCGTGTCGCGACTGGGGCATTTAGGCCTTCAGCGCATGCTGCAATCAGAGCCTACACGGGCCATGAAGGTGATTGACGCCGCCTATGGCGGACAAGAGCCCGGCAGCGAGCATGTTGTGATGATCAGCTTTGCCCCCGCCGAACAAAAGCTTGCTTGGTTCTTAGCCAGTTTAGGTCAACGTTTGGGCCAATCGGTTGGTGGCGAACTACTCGTCGATTTACCGATGATGCGGGCCGACATTGCCGACCACCTTGGCATGACCTTTGAAACGGTCAGCCGCGAAATGACGAAGTTGCGGGACCTGAAGATCATTGATCTTTTGGGCTTGCGCAAGTTCAAAATCCAACGCGCTGCAGTCTTACAATCTCTCGCGCTGACGGGCAGTTTGGCGACTAGCCGGCACGTACCTAGCCCATCAAGTCTTGCATTCTCCCCTAGGATGCCAGCCCCCCGGACATTTGATCTTGCAGCTGCGTCTGCTGGCTAGCCAAGACCATGTCAGCGCAAGCCAAGGATAATGTTTTCTTCTTCGATGTCCTGCCGTTTGCTGCATCCTTGGCTCTGTTGGGTGCGAGTGCGCTGGCGCTTGATGCCGCACTCCACTTTGGAAATCTTGTTTGGATCGGGAAGCTATTGGGCATCCCAGGCATCTTGCTGATCATCTTTTCCTTTGGCTATTCTTTACGTAAGCGAAAGCTGATCTCGGTTGGCCAGCCCGTGGAACTGCTCCACGTGCACGAAATCATGGCTTGGGCTGGTTCCCTTTTCATCTTGGTGCATGCGGGCATCCACTTTAATGCTTGGCTGGCTTGGCTTGCCGTTTGGGCCATGCTGATCAATGTTTGCAGCGGCCTGACCGGCAAATATCTGCTGCAGCGGGTTCGCAAGCGCTTCTCAGCCACCCAAGCACGACTGCGGGAAGAGCTGGTCCCTGAAGCCAGCATTGAAACACAAACCCATGCCGCCAGTTTGGCCCTAAACGTCATCCGGAAATGGCATCAGGTCCATATCCCCATCGCCAGCGCTTTCGCCTTACTCGCCCTGACCCACATTGCCGTCGAAGCTTGTTATTGGGGCTTTCAGTGACCCGGATCTGGCTGATGACTGCAGGCCTGTTGGCCTTTTCAGTTGTCTTAACGCTGATTTATTTCCAGCCAGATGCGATGATCAGTCCAGGAAAGCTGACCCAAGCGCACGCCAAATTGGACAATCAGTGCGTCTCCTGCCATGCCCCGTTCCAAGGTGCCGTCGCGGAGCGTTGTGTGACCTGCCACGCCGTCGCCAACATTGGCCGGACTAAAGGCCAAACTGGGGCTAACCCGCTGTCCTTTCACAAGCGCCTCACAACACAAGACTGCCTCACTTGTCATACCGAACATAAGGGCAGGATCATACCGGTTAGCGCGCAGCCGCATTTTTCACACGCCTTAATCGGCCAGCCCGCTCAGGCCAATTGCGTCAGTTGCCACACGCCACCAAGGGCAGCGTTTCATCAAGCCATGAAGAGCAATTGCAGTTCATGCCATACCCAAGAAAGCTGGAAGCCTGCCCATTTTGACCATGGCCGCTTCTTTACCTTAACCGGCCCACATGATGTCGCCTGCGCCACGTGCCACGTGGTTGGGCAAGACTATCGCAAATACAATTGCACCACTTGCCACGCGCATGAGCCCGCGCGCCTTAAGCAGAAACATGCCGAAGAAGGCATCGTCATGACGGCAAAATGCACGTCGTGCCATCGTGGCGGCCATGCCGGTGAAAAAGGCGAAGGGCGAGACGATGACTAAAGGCCTAACCCAAGCAGAAGCCGACCAGAAACTGGAAGAGTTCGGGCCAAATAGTCTGGCGGTCGTCGAAGACCGCTCTGTCCTGCGGATTATCTTTGGCACCCTTAAAGAACCGATGTTTCTGTTCATGCTGTCGGCTGCAGCACTCTATCTCATGGTTGGCGACCTAGCCGAAGGGGCGTTTCTGGTCCTTGCGGCGAGCGTCTCTATGGGCCTTGTCGTCTTTCAAGATGCGAGGTCCGAGCGCGCGCTACATGCCTTGCGCGACATGGCGGCACCCCATGCGCATGTGATCCGCGACGGTCAAACACGCCGGCTACCAGCCGATCAATTGGTGCCCGGTGATGTGATCATCCCCAATGCTGGAGAACGCTTCCCAGCCGATGCGGACCTCGTCTCAGACCATTTGCTGATGATGGATGAAGCCGTCCTGACCGGAGAATCAGCGCCTGCCAGCAAAACCTTGGGGCAAGATGTCTCGCTTTTTGCTGGTTCCTTGGTCGTCAGCGGCGAAGGGTTGGCCGTTGTAACCCAGACCGGCGGCAACACCCAGATCGGCATGATCGGGACAGCACTTTCAGGCGAGATTGAGCAAACACCTCTTCAAGTCAGCACAGGCCGTTTGGTGATTTGGCTTAGCATTGGGGCCTTAATCGTTTGCCTTGCCATTGTCGCTGCCTACGGACTTTTGCGCGGCGACTGGCTGGCAGGCGGGCTGGCGGGCCTGACGGCGGCCATCGCCCTCTTGCCCGAAGAGTTTCCGCTGGTGCTCGCGGTGTTTTTGGCGATGGGCTCGCAACGTCTGGCGCAGCATCAGGTCTTGGTCCGCCGCGCTGCAGTGGTCGAAACTTTGGGTGCCATTACGCTGTTGTGCGTCGACAAGACCGGGACACTGACCCAGAACCAAATGCGAGTTGATCGTGTTTGGTCCTTTGATGAAACCAAGCATTCAGAGGTCCTGCAGGTTGGCACCTTGGCCAGTGCGGTTCACCCGATCGATCCGATGGATAAAGCCATCCATGCAGCGGCCAAGGCCCTTGCGTCTGGGGCAGTTGAGCTCAATGATTTCGCACTCAAAAGTGTCAGCCCACTCGCCCCGCAAAGATTAGCTGTCATCCAAAACTGGCAGCATGAAGGGCAGCGCATCTGGGCAACGAAAGGCGCTCCAGAGGCCGTGCTCCATCTGTGCCCCGATCTTCCCGCTGAGGCCCGGGCACGCATCGAAACTGAATTGGAGGCCATGGCCTCTTCTGGCCTGCGGGTTTTGGCCTGCGCTCAGGCGAGGACAGACACGAAGACCGATCTGAAGATTGAAGATGTTGCGTTTGAATTCGTCGGTCTGCTGGGCTTTATCGACCCCTTGCGAGAGGATGTGCCAGCGGCCTTAGCTGAAGCCCGCCAAGCGGGCATTCAGATCGCCATGATCACAGGCGACTTAACCGCCACCGCCTTGGCCATTGCAAAGGCAGCCGGACTCGATGCTGGCGCGGGCGTCCTGACTGGCCAAGAGATTGAGGATTTATCGCCTGAAGCGCTTCAAGCGCGCTTGGCCAATGTGCGTATCTTCGCGCGGGTCCGGCCCGAGGCAAAGCTTAAGCTGATTTTGGCTTTTCAAGCCTTGGGTCATGTCGTCGCCATGACGGGCGATGGGGTCAATGACGCGCCCGCCCTAGAAGCCGCTCATGTCGGGATCGCGATGGGCCAGCGCGGCACCGATGTGGCGCGCGAGGCGGCTGACTTGGTTTTGCTCGACGACAGCTTCGCCTCCATCATCTCTGGCGTGCGACTTGGGCGGCGCATTTTTGCCAATTTGCGAAAGGCCCTTGGTTATGTGCTGGCGATCCATATCCCCATCGCAGGCCTCGCTTTGCTACCCATCCTATTGGGGCTGCCCCCGATGTTGTTCCCCATGCATATTGTGGTGATGGAGTTGATGATCGATCCCATTTCCTCGCTCGTTTTCGAAGCCGAGCCGAGCGAAGCTTCTGCCATGGTTCAACCACCGCGATCCTTGAGTGAACCTCTGTTTGGATTGTCACAAATGGCGTGGGCTGGTTTTCAAGGCCTAATCCTTCTGGGCGGCGTTTTGGGCCTCTATTTCTGGGCGATTGAGACAGGAATCCCAGAAACGACCGCACGCTCGATGGGCTATGTCTGCTTGGTGACAGGCAATGTGACCCTTGCGCTTGTGGATGGCTATGAGCCTTCCATCAGCCCGTTTGACCGGCGTCATAGATTACTATGGATCGTCGCGCTGCTTGTTTCGACGACCTTGGCCGCCATTCTTTATGTGCCGTGGTTGGCCAAAATCTTTAAGATGGCACCATTGGGAGGCGAAGACCTAGCACTGGCACTGGGCGTCGCCTTTTTGGCGGGGGGCTGGTCTGGGTTGGCTCGCCTGTTTAAGCGCACGCAGGCGATAACAAAGTTGTGATCAGGAGCTAAAGTGGCTAATTCCTCTCGATGTTCAATTGACCTCCCAAACAAGATGTGGCACTAACAATGTCAATAAAATCAATAATGAGCTAATGGGGGCTACTTTGCGGGTTTTGCGTACGCCAGAAGATGCGTTTGAAGCCATTGAGGGGTTTGACTTCTTGCCCCGCTATTTGACCATCAAGGACCCAGAAACCCAAACGCCCATGCGCGTCCATTATGTCGATGAAGGTCCGCGCGACGCCCCGGTCGTTCTGATGCTGCATGGCGAGCCAACATGGAGCTATCTGTATCGCCACATGATCGGGCCTGTCGTGGCCGAAGGCCTTCGGGCTGTGGTGCCAGACCTGATCGGCTTTGGCCGCTCAGATAAGCCCGCCTCGAAGCAGGATTATAGCTATGCCAAACATGTCGCTTGGATGCGCCTGTGGCTAGAAGCATTAGACTTGAAAAACATCACACTGGTCTGTCAGGATTGGGGGTCTTTGATCGGCCTTCGCCTATTGGCCGAGATGCCAGAGCGCTTCTCCGCTGTGGTGCTGTCGAACGGTGGTCTTCCTGCTGGTCAAAATGGCCCCGCTGCCTTCAAGATATGGCGCGCCTTCTCGCAATTCAGCCCAGTCTTCCCGATCGGCAGAATTGTTCAGGGTGGCACCAAACGGAGGCTGTCGCCTGCCGAGATCGCGGCTTATGACGCGCCATTCCCGAACACACGCTATAAGGCAGGCGCGAGAATCTTCCCGTCATTCGTGCCCATCGGCTCCAATGTCGCGGTGCCAGATCAGCTGAAGGCGTGGAAGGTTCTAGAGACCTGGGAGAAGCCCTTCCTATGCTGCTTTAGCGACGGAGATCCTGTAACGCGTGGCGGACAGCGCTTCTTTGTCGGCCGCGTACCCGGCACGGCCAATCAACCCCATACGACCTTGCATGGAGGCCACTTCATCCAAGAAGATGACCCGCAAGGTTTTGTCGCCTCGATTATGAAAGTAGTGACCCGATGAATGTGACCAATGAAGTTTTTCCAAGCCCAGAACGCGCAACAGCCTTTTTTGGTGGTGAGGAAGATGGGCCATTCTGCATGGTCAATCTCTTGAAGTTCAAGGAGAAGGCGACCTATCCAGACGGGTCAGAGCCTGAATTGACGGGCCGAGAAGCCTATATGCGCTATGGCATCGCCGTTGTGGCGTGCGTCGAAGCCGTTGGCGGCAAAACGCGCTTTTCGGGTATGGTCACCGATCTAATGTTGGGCCAAGTGGAAGAGCTTTGGGACATGGTGGCGATTGCCGAATATCCCTCCCGCGCAGCGATGTTGGCCATGGTGCAATCGCCCGACTATCAAGCCATCGAAGTTCACCGCATGGCAGGCCTTGCCGGACAGTTGAACATTCGCACCAAAGTCATAGGCGGCTGAGCCACTTTTCGTTGAATGCATAGGCCAGCCCGCTCTATGTGCGTCTCATAGAGCGGGCGCTGAGGCTTAGTACTTAAAGCGAACCCCGACCATGTAGCGAGGGCCGAAGGTCTCATACTCAATCGGATTAAGTTCGCTGTCAGCAAAGCGGCGGCCTGGGCTGTCGGCTAAATTCACGCCGTCGAACGTCAACTCAATATTGTCGTTCAACTCATAGCGTGCCGAGACCGACAGGCTTTCAGAATCATTCCAATAAACATCACCATTCCCGTCTGGAACCAGAACACCATTGACGGAGGCATAACCGCCTACGGACTGCAGCCATTTGGTGCGGTATTGATAGGCAATTCGGGCTGACAAGCCATATTTTTCATAGGTCAGGCCGACATTGGTCACGAGATCTGATGCACCTGGCAGATCAACAACGCGCAACGGTGCGGTGCCAACGGCTGGCACATTGATCTCGCTATCGTTGAAGTTGGCTGACAGGCGAATGCCAAAACCTTCGAGCCAATCCGGCCCATTCATGGATTCAACCAATTCTTCAATCGTATGGTTGAAGGCGACTTCAACGCCCATCAGCTTGCCATCGCCGCCATTGCGCACGGTGGTGAAATTGTAGCCGGAACGATCGCGGTCAGGCGTATTCAAGATGGTGCTGCCAAATGTGCCGCTTTGGGTGAACAAGGCATCTTTGATGTCCTTGTAATAGAAGCCGATTTGGAAATAGCCCTGTGACTTCATATACCATTCGAAATAAGCATCAAAGCCAACCGACTTTTCAGGCTTAGCTTCAGGATTGCCGCCCGTGATGGTGCCTGGCGCATCATCGATGGAGAAGTTGGCAGCCAAATCGTCAAAGTCAGGACGCGCAGCACCACTATTCAGGCTGAGGCGGACCTTCATCTCTTCATTCAGGTCATAATTCACATGGACGCTGGGATAAAAGAGCGTGTCATCGCTTTTGAGCTGGGTGAGAACGCGCTTGCCACCGATGATCGGCAAGGCCTTTGACGTATTCTCCGTGCGCTCGACGCGGCCACCGAAAATGATATTGCCCCAGTCCTGCTTGACGGTCGCCATCACATAGGCTGCAGCAATATCTTCGGTCACTTCAAAATACTCACCCGAGCCATCCTGATAAGAACCGATCCGACGATCCTTCAAGCTCTGGACCAAGTCACCAACCTTATCGCCGGAATAATAGCGGAATGTATAGCCAAGCGCATACTTGCCTTTGAAGGCGGTATCGATAGCAAAGTCATTATATGTCGGCAAAGCGACACCGGCCGCCGTGAAGTCTGCCGCCCGGGCACGATATTGAGTCAAACGACGCTTCTTGTCGCGCGTGGTATACAAGCCACCAACCTTCAAAGTCGCTTCGGAACCAAACAGATTGATGTCGCGGCTAGCGTCGAGCTTACCCGTCCAAGCTTCTGTCAGGTCACCGCCCTCGGCATCAATGATGTCCGTGAAGAGCATTGGGAAGGCCTCAACGCTGCTAACCGCGGCACCTTTGGAGCGCGTGGTGCCTGTCAAAATCGTATTGAATAGGCGCACCGTGTTATTGGTCACGTCCGTGAAGTCATAATCGACGGTTGGTCGCGACGTGACGGTGGAAGGGCTTTGGAATGTCGGCGTGCCAGTCAAATCTTGGCCGTCTTCCGTCTCGGTGAAGTTGAGACGCCAGTCCAGATTCCAGCCAAACCGGTCGTGTTTGCCACCCACCGTGTTGGTGAAAATGTATTCCTTGATGTCGCCAGTCCGAAAGTTCCAGTTCATTTGCACGCCATAGACTGTGCCCTTGTTCGGCAAATTGCCGGTACAAATGTCATTGGCGGCGCTGGTGGTTATTGGCGCAGCCGTCGTTGGACAAGCCGTCGTCGGGGTGTTGGTCGCGCCATTATCGAGGCGGAAGATATAATTGTTGCGCAGCTCAATATCGGTGAATTGGCTGTATACGGATTGGGCGAAGAAACTGTCTTGCTCGTTTGGACGCCAATCGGCCCGCAACGAGCCTGAAATATTGCCGCGGGTCAAACGATAGGGTTTGTTCTCATGTTCACGTGCCCAACGGCGGGTCTCAGAGCCAGGGCGGCGATCAATCCCGGATGTGGTGCTGCCTGGCCGTAGATAGGGATCGGTTTCCCAATTGTCGGTCACCATCTCGCGCTCATAAGAGGAAACCTGACCCAAGAGGCCCAGCTTCCCATCAAGGAAGCGATCTGCAACAACCAGCGAGGCATCGATCTCACGACCACCACCCAGTTCAACTTGGCCGAGCGAAAGACCGCCCGTGATCCGACGCCCACGATAATCAAAGGCAGAGCGGGTGCGGATATTGATATTGCCCGCAACCGTATCGCCGGACATGTCTGGCGTGATGGCTTTATTGACCGAGACTTGGCTTGCGATAGCTGTCGGCACATTGTCGAACCGCGTGTCGCGCCCTTCGGGGGATACAACGCTCATTCCATCGATCGAATAAGTGACCCAACGACGGGGCTGTCCGCGCAGGTTCACATAACGGCTTTGACCCTGATCCTTCTCGACGGCGACACCGGGAAGACGGCTGACGGCATCAGCAATATTTTGGTCGGCCAAACGACCTGCTTCATCGGCAGACAAGACACTGACAAGCGCTGGCGCATTGCGCTGAACCTGGAGGGCTGCTCGGTCCGACTCAAAGATTGGGCGGCTACCGCGCACAACAATCGTCTCCGATGCCTGAGGCGCAGCCTCGTTACCGGCTGTGGCTGTTTGAGCCGATGCCTGGGTAGCGATCAGCAAAGCAATAGAACCAACAGCGCCCATCAGGGCGGCTCGCGTCACGTGAACTGTCATAGGAATCCCCCGTTCGGGTGCACGGCACCCGTTTCCGCGGCGGCGAATAAAGCTGCGGCGTGACAGGCTGACGTCGATCAGGCGTCAGTTTTGTGAAGAATGGATCACACAAACGTGAAATACTTCTGGGGACGACACTAATGTTGCTGACCGGCCGGGGTGCAATCCACTTGCTTTTGGGATATCCCCGCCTGCCCAACCACAGCCGCCAGAATTTGTGCCCCATATGACCACGCCCACCTATCCCCTCCCCGGTCTCCGCGTCCTTGTTATTGGCACCAGTGGCTCAGGCAAATCGACCTTTGCGGAAAGGCTGGCCCGGGAAGCGGGCATCGCCCATCTTGAGCTTGATCAGATGAATTGGCGGCCGGGCTGGTATGACCGCTCAACCGAGGAGCCAGAGGCGTTCCTAGCTGATGTGGCAGCAGCTACCTCAGCGTCGGATTGGGTGCTCGCTGGAAATTATGCAATGACGCGCCCAACTGTCTTGCCACGCTTGACCCATGTGGTGTGGCTGGACTTGCCCTTGTCGCGGGTGATGACGCAAGTGATCCGCCGGTCGTTTCAACGCGCCAGCTCTGGAGCCGATGTCTTTCCGGGCTGCCGCGAGAACTGGCCAAGACTGCTGGAGGCCGAGCACCCAATCCGCTGGGCTTTGTCTACCCACCATGCACGCCGCCCCCGCTATGTCGCTTTAAGCGAGCAGATCAAGGAACAAGGCGGCGTTGTCCTGCGGTGCGGCAATCGCAGGGAAACTGAGAACGCACTTCAGTCGCTGGTGGCTTTAGCGCGATCACGTTCTGCCGCCTGAGCCGCAAGGATTAAAGCCGACAATGGCCCAAAGCCCTCACGGTAGCCTTGCATACTGTTAGACTGGCCTGTGGAGCGGGCCACGGTGATATCCAGCCTGGGGCAATGAAATGCCGAGGTGCCCCAGAAGCCACCATGTCCCCAGCAGACCTCGCCATCCAGCTTGGTTGGTTCAATGCCAAGCGCATATCCTTCCCCAGACCCATCCGGACCAGATGTTTGCATGAGGATACGGGTCGCAACTGGATTGGCGAAGACCTCGCCACGGACTACCGCCCGCGTGGCGCGTCCCAGATCGTCCATGCTCATGACCAATCCGCCACCGCCATATTGATCGAAAGAAACGTCTAGGTCGGAATCGCGAATGGCCCCACGATATTGGGCAACGCGGCGTGTGCCTGCCGGTGCGGGCTCCATCGCTTCCCAATAGGTTTCATCAGCCCCCAACTTAGACCAATCCAACATCTGCCTAGCAGCAGCCCCGATGGTGGCCGACTTTGTTGCTTGCTTGATCATATCTGCAGCAATCAAATA
Source organism: Hyphomonadaceae bacterium (assembly GCA_021299265.1). GTDB lineage: Bacteria > Pseudomonadota > Alphaproteobacteria > Caulobacterales > Aquidulcibacteraceae > Aquidulcibacter. The sequence continues at coordinate 17,377 of JAJTGP010000190.1, forward strand.
ATTCGTATCAGTGTAGTTGAAGTTGCCGCCGACGGCATCTCGTCGGCCGAAAGTCACGGCGAACCAAATCTCTGACTCAGCAGTCCAATGCGGCGACCAACCATAAGCAGTTGGTCCCAGCGCGAGAATCCGAAATGCAGGAACGGAGACATAATCCGGGATACCCGAGGTGTGGTTAAGCAAATGGCGCAGAGTGATGGTATCAAGTTGATAGCCATTCTTCTCCATCATAGTTCTCACGGCTGGGGATAGTGCCGGGCCAATCGGGCCATCCACTTGCAGCTTCCCTGCCTCAACCAATTGCAAAGCCATAGCGGAGACAAAGGTCTTGGTATTGGACGCCACACGAACATCGTCATCTGTCCGCAGGTCAGGACCAGAAGCAAAGGTTTGATCGAGCCCGAGACTGGGTGCCCTGACATACAGTAATTGGCCGGGAATATTGGGATTGGCTGTTGTTTCGCGATTGAGTTCGGCTTGCAGCGACGAGACAACGTCCATGTCCTTTGCCGCTAGCTGCCAAGTCGTCTCCGTCCAGCCGGCGCGCTGATTGCCCAACCAACTCGACCAGCCAATCGCTAAGGCCAAAACGAGCGCCACGGCCAGAATGCCGCGCAATGCATAGGTTCCGAGCCGTCTCATCATCATTCCTTTTTTCTGTCGTTTGTTTGGCATCCACGCCCCTTAAACGTCAACGGCCCGCCACAAGGGCGGGCCGCATTTCGCGCGTGTCTCTTGCGACTGGACTACATTTTCCAGACCAGATTGATCGCATAGCGACGACCAATGATGTCATATTGGTTTGGAAGCGTGTTGGCATCCTGCTGTGCGGAGCCCAAGATGGGGGGCTCTTTATCAAACAGATTGCTGATCGTGCCGCCAACGCGGAGATTGTCGTTGATCTTGTACGAGAAGCCTAAGTCGAAATAGTCCCAGGCATCAATATGTTGGACATTGTTCGTGTTGGCCGCCACGTTGCGCCACTGTGGCTCTGGTACCCGCTTGATCAAAGCATCGACCTGGCCTTGGTAGCGCCACGCACCACGAATGGTCAAAGGACCATCCATCCATGCGACTGCAAGGTTGGAGCGGAAGGCTGGGATGGCGCGGATGCCGGTACCGGCATCAGAGCATGCCCCACCGCCAAAGTCGCCCGCGCAATCAAACAGATTGTCGGATGGGAACAACAAGCGAATGAAGCTGTCCACGGTACCGCCTTGGAAGCTGATGTTGATCCGGTCGCCCGGCAAAGCTTCTGGCAGTTTTGCATTATAATAGATGGAGAAGTCGATCCCGGAGGTCTTGAGCAGGGTCAAGTTGGTGTCGCGTTGGTCGAACTTCACAACCCGACCGCTGGAATCACGTGTGATCTTCTTACACAGCGCACTATTGGGATCTTGCAGCACCAAATAGCAGCTATCCATCAATTGGATCGGCGTAATCGAGCCAATCGCGTCGTCGATCTGGATGTTGTAATAATCAACCACGACCGAGAGGCCTGGGATGAATTGTGGCGTGAACACAAAGCCATAGGTGAAAGTCTCACCGGACTCTGGCTTAATGGCCTCACCACCACCTTGAACCGCTACCGCATTGTCGATCAATGGCAAAGCGGTGCCGACGACGGGGATATAGCCCGGGGTCGAGGGTGCGCCGAGCGCGGTACAAAGAGCCGCGGGCACATTGAAGCGCACGGGATCAGAGCAATAATCAGTTGGGCGACCAGTACCCGTGATTGGCGCTTCCACGGCGGCACCGAAGAATTCACCAATGTTTGGACCACGCACAACCGTTTGCTTCGAACCGCGCAGACGGATGGTGTCATTAACGGCCCAGTTCACACCCAGCTTCCAGGTGTCATAGTCACCCGAACGGGAATGGTCGCTCCACCGGCCGGCGGCTTCGACGTCGAACTGCTTGAAATAGGGCTTGTCGGCCAGAAGTGGCAGACGCAATTCGCCGTAATATTCGGTGAGTTCAAAGTCAGCGATCAAATTGGCGCGCGCGCCTTGACCATGCAATGTGTCGCGGGTGAAGGCGCGTGGTCCGAAGACTGAGTTACCAAACTCTTCGCGACGCTCTGCACCCAAAGCCCAGCCGACAGGGCCGCCGGGCAAGCTGAACAAGCCCGTGGTGTCACCTGAAATGTTCAAGGACAGTATGTCTTGGTGACGGTTGCGTTTGTTGAACAATTCGCTGGTGTCGCCATTGATCCAAGCCACCGCCGCAGCGCTAGCAGCCGATGGGCCAAACAGATTGTAGGGCACGCAGCCATTAGCTGAATTGACGCAAGCCGCTTGACCGCCGACGCTGGTGACATTGGTTGCTTGTTGGAATCGGCTCCACGAACCCCAGCCAATACGCTGGACTTCTTCAATGCTTTTGCCGGTCACATAGGACAAGTCATATTTGATGTTGTCAGTCAGCTCGCCGCGGACGCCGACGACGACTTGGTGGCTAGTCCGCTCTGTCTCGTCAATGAGCGGTCCAAGTTCCAACAAAGTCTTCGACACGCGGAAGCGGGCCGCATCGGTGCCCGGGCCAGTGCCGGCAGCGTTCAAATTGAACAGCGACGTCCCGCCAGCTGGGTTCAAGATGGACAGGATCTGCGGGGTCAGGAATGGGTTGGTGCGTTGGATCAACACGTCGCCTTGCGTGACGATGTTGGCGCCACCAGCCACTGCAGGCAGGACACCTGCCGCATTGCCGTTGGTGCGAACCGGAACTTGTTGGCTGGTGTTATTGATCAGCGAATAGGTGCCACGGCCATAGAATTCAGCCCATTTGGCCAACTTGAATGTGCCGAAAATGGCCGCATTGGTGCGGTCATTCGGGTTCTGGAAAGCTTCAAATCGCGAGAAGGCTTGGGTACCGGCCGTGGTGCCCAAGGTGCCATCCGCGGCATAGGCAAACGTCGGCGCAGCGGTCCCGGCTGGCGCGGTGGTGGCGTTAGTCCAACGTGTGAACGCGCCGCCTGCGGTAGGGAATGTCTGGATGAACTGACCTGCGTCATTCAATTCCGGCAGCGCCCAAGCACGATCTTCGCGCTTCAGGTCACCACGATCGGCATAGCTGGCGTGCAAGACGATATTCGCGCGGTCTTCAAAGAAGTTCATGCCACCGGTGATGCCGATGCTATAGCTCTCTGCGTCACCTTTCTCAGAGATGCCGCCATTCACAGCGACTTCAAGGCCTTCATAATTGTCGCGCAGAATATAATTGGTCACGCCAGCAACCGCGTCTGCGCCATAAACGGCAGCAGCGCCGCCCGTCAGGGTTTCAATGCGCGAGATCAAGGCTGACGGAATCGAATTCACGTCAGCCGAGTTGCGGAAGCCGTTTGGCGTCACACGTTGACCATTGACCAACACGAGCGTGCGGTTCTGGCCCAAACCACGCATATCCAGCGTAGAGGCACCATGGGATTCCAACAGGGTTGGGTTGGTGGTCGCACCGTTTGACGGCAAAAATTGGTTCTGTTGCTTCAATACTTCGTCGATATCGATCAGACCGGTCGCGCGGATCGATTCTGAATCAATCACGCGAACAGGGGAAATGGCCCGGTTTGCCGCCGTCTGGATGCGCGACCCGGTTACGATGATGGTTTCAACCCGGGGGGCTTCATCCGTCGCAGTGGCTGGCGTCTGCGCAAAAGCCGCGCCAGGCGCGCCGACTATCAACGCGATGGTGCTTGCCGTAACGGCAAGGGCTAGTTTGTGATTATTTCTAAGCATGTACTCGAATACCCCCGTTGCTCGCAAAAACGGCCCCCAATGGGGCCGTGCAAAGGCGCCTAATCAAGGGCGTGCTACCGCAAAGCAGCACCCGACGCCGTTAGCTTGCTTTTGGCAGAAATCCCGTCAGTTTCAAATTAAAATGATATATCTAGCTGACTTTTTTTATCACAAAGGCGTCAGTGCTTCCCGGGGGTAAGCGCGCTTCAGAGCCAAAACTATCGTTGCCACCGGTTTCCTCAAGCAGAGGGCGTGCGCGGTGCCCGCCACATCATTTGTAATAGGGGTGCCTTTTGGCCGCCTCGATCTTGGCCGCACGGAAAATATCCTTGTGACTCAAAGCTATGAGATCGATAAAAGCCCTCATTATCCGGGTTAGAATTCTCCAAATAAACAGCTGTCCCCGTCCGATCACATTCGGCCAAAACCGGCGCAAATAGTGCCTTGCCAAGTCCTTTGCCGCGATTGGCGAGCCGCGTGCCCAAAGTAAATAGGTAAAGATGTGGCTCTTTAGGGTGATGGGCCTGCATACGATCTCCGGCATCCAGAGCGCGCGCAATTGCTCCGGGCGATCCTGATCTCAGCAA
>JAJTGP010000305.1 GCA_021299265.1 Hyphomonadaceae bacterium
AGCGGCGGCGGCATCCTATATCGCGAACCTGCAAGCCAAGGACCCGCGCCGTTTCGTGCTGATCACCGGCCAATTGGCCACCAAAGACCCGACGGGCTTTTTTGAGGCCTTTCAGGCGTTGAAGCCAGAAGTCATCACGGTTCCGATCCGCACGTCCGATGCCGGGCGGCCGCCCGCCGAGCTGGCAGAGCTGGCACGCGCGATGGGCTTTGACGCCCAGCCTGCAGATACGCCACTAGAAGGGTTAAAGCTTGCCTTGGCGCAGACCGGCGGGCCTGCGCGCGTGCTCATCTGCGGCTCGCTCTATCTGGCAGGCGATGTCTTGGCTGAGGGTCCGCCCCTTAATTGATCCGCCAAGCCGCCACGCCTGCTGGGGGCAAGTCTGGCCCACCGATGACGTAATCCAGACTGTCAGCACCGAGGATATGGTCGCATAAGTCTAAGGGCTCGGCTTCATAATTGATCGCAAACATAAAAGCGCCCCGTTGGCGCAAGCGCAATCCGTCCGGCAGGCTTAAGGTGGCAAGGCCCAGCGCTTCGCACCGCCGCCTCAGCACGGCGTCCAATAGTTCTGCTTCCGGCCAGCAGGCCAGATAATCGACCTTGCCTGTATGATACCAAATGCCATGACCGCTGGCCGTATAGGCTTCGGGCACAAGGTCTGATTGGATATGTTCCAGCCAGCGCCTCACTTTATAGGGGCCAGCTTGTTCGGCATGGCCCGGACGCAGGCTTTCCACGCGACCAACCACCAGCGGGATCAGCTCTTGCGCCAGACCCGGTGCCAGATTGGCAGGGATCTGGAAATCATCAGTCTTCGACCCTGTGCGAGGGCCGAGCACGCAAACGGCTCCACTGGCCTTGATCTTCGCGCTCAGTCCCTCTGGCCAGAAAATCTGCAAGGGACAAAGGATCAGGTGATAGCCGCTTAAGTCGGCACTTGGGTGCACCACATCAACCGAAAGGCCCAAGCGGCGCGCGGCGCTGTAAAAATGGATCAGAAGTTCAAGGCCACGGTAATCCTTGCCTTGCGGCTGGATTTGGCTGGCCCAAATGGCCTCATAATCAAACAAAAGCGCGACGGGGGCTTTCGTCGTTGTAGCCCCAGCAACGGCTGCAAGTTCGCCAGCGACTTGACGGACTTCACCTGCCGCTTCGGCTTCCACGCTGTCAGGCCGCAGCAGGCCCGCATGCATTTGTTCTTGCGCGAACGGCGCTTGTCTCCAGCGGAAGTAAGAGACGCATTCAGCACCATGGGCCAAAGCCTCCCACGTCCAAGCTCGCACCATGCCGGGCAAAGGGGCCGGGTTCCAAGGTGCCCAATTCACAGGCCCCGGTTGTTGCTCAATCACCTGCCAGCGACCGCGACCAACCCCGCGATAGAGGTCGTGGTGAAAAGCGGTAAAGTCTGGATGGCCTTGGCGCAGAAAGCGTTCCTTGGTTGCCTCGGGCCACCAAGCCTGCTCCAGAAAACCTAAAGGATAGGAATCCCAAGCGGCGACATCGAGCTGCTGACCCACTTTGAAATGATCAAAGGCGGTGAACATGCCCATATAATTGTGCAGTACGTCACGACCCGGGCTGTGGGCACGCAAAATGTCGGTTTGGACGCGGTCAAAGGCTGCCACTTCATCACTGGCAAAGCGTGCCCAGTCTTGGCGATGGGCGGGATTGGCTTCCGTGACGGTCTCGACGGGCGGGTCGATCTCGTCAAAGCTGCGATATTCCATGCTCCAAAACACATTGCCCCAAGCCGTATTGAGCGCGTCGATTTGGCTATATTTCGCGGCAAGCCACGTCCGAAAGCCTGCTCGGGCCGCGCTGGAATAAGAGATAATCGTATCATGGCAGCCATATTCATTGTCGGTCTGCCACGCGGCAATTGCTGGGTGATTGCCATAGCGCCGGACCAAAACCTCCACAATCCGGGCACATTCGGCGCGATACGTCAGGCTCGAAAAGCAATAATGACGGCGAGAGCCGAAATGGCGCGGCCTGCCATGCGCGTCCACGGCCAAAACATCTGGATGGGCGTCAATCAGCCATTTGGGTGGCGTTGCGGTCGGTGTGCCCAAAACAATGTGCAAGCCTGCTTGATGCAAGGTCTCAATCGCCCGATCCAGCCAGCCCCATTCGAAGATACCCGGCGAAGGCTCAATCCGGCTCCATGCGAATTCGCCGATCCGCACTTGGCGGATACCAATCTCGGCCATGCGCTTGGCGTCTTCGGCCCACATAGCTTCGGGCCAATGTTCAGGATAATAGCAAACGCCCAACTTCATGTCCGTGTCCCATCTTGGCAGCGCGCAGAAATAAACCTAGCGGTGTTCCTATGACGAACCCATCACAGTCTCAGATCGCACTCGCACGCTTTAAGGATGCTTTTAGCGGCACGCCAAGGCTTTTTCGTGCGCCAGGGCGGATCAATATCATTGGCGAGCATGTGGATTATGCGGGCGGCAAGGTCATGCCCGCTGCAATCGACTTCGCCTGTTGGGTGGCGGCCCGCCCGAATGGGCTAGACGTTCTCAGGGTCAGCAGTGATTTGGGCCAAAGCGAGCTGTCGTTGGAGCAGTTCACCAAACAGGGCGACTGGCGCGATTATGTCGCGGGGGTCGCGTTTGCACTCCACGATGCGGGCCATGCAGTGCAGGGCTATGATCTCGCCATTGCATCTGACGTGCCAATGGGCGCGGGCGTTTCATCCTCTGCCGCCCTCGAAGTCGCAGTCGGTCTGGCTTTGAGTGGGGGCACGGTGACCGGAAAAGACCTCGCGCTGATCGCCCAAGCAGCGGAAAACACTTATGTCGGCATGGCGTGCGGCATTATGGACCAATTCGCGAGCGCCTGCGGCGTGGAAGGCCATGCCTTGATGCTGGATTGCGCGACCTTGGCCTATCAACCCATCCCACTACCTTCCACGGCCTGCTTCCTAATCATTGATTCAGGGGTGAAGCACCAGCACACCAGTGGCGGCTATGCCAGTCGACGCGCCGATTGCGAGGCGGCTGCCGCGACCTTTGGCGTGACTTTATTGGCTGAGGTGACAGATCTCGCCGCACTTGACCATTTGAGCGGCAACCCGCTAAAGCGCGCGCGCCATGTGCTGACCGAGATCGATCGCACCCAACGGGCTGAAATCGCCTTGATGCAAGGTGATTTGACCGAACTTGGTCGCCTTCTCAACGCCAGCCATGCCAGTCTGTCGGCTGATATGGAAGTATCCACCCCCGAAGTGGATCGCTTGACGGCTTTGGCCCAAGCCACCGAAGGCGTTTATGGGGCGCGCATGATGGGTGGCGGCTTTGGCGGCTCCATCATCGCTTTGGTTGACCCCGATTTAGCGGCGACGGCACTGGAGGCCATTCTGGAAACCTACTCAGCCTATCTGGGCCAGCGGCCCGGAGCCTTTGTGGTGCGGGCAGCGGCTGGTGCAGGGGAAGTGGTATGACCGACCAAAAGCCGCATCGGCGGCAGAATTTGCTGACAGGCGAATGGGTGCTGGTCTCCCCCCATCGGATGGGCAGACCGTGGCAGGGCGAGACGGGGGAAAGCGCACCCTCCGCCGCTTTGGCCTATGATCCAGCTTGTTATTTATGCGCCGGCAATACGCGCGTCGGCGGGGTGGTCAATCCCGCTTATGAGGGTGTGTGGGTATTCGATAACGACTTTCCCGCACTCTTGGCACCAGATGGCGAGGCTGGCCCGCCCGCCGATTCCGTCCTGGTGGCAGAGCCTGAGACCGGCGTTTGCCGCGTCATTTGCTATACGCCGGATCATTCCAAAACCATGGCCAGCATGACGCAGGCCGAGATTGCCTCCGTCGTGCACGTCTGGACGGCGCAATGGCAAGAATTATCGGCCCGTCCGGACTTGGCCTCCGTCACCATCTTTGAGAACCGAGGCGCGATGATGGGGGCCAGCAACCCCCATCCCCATGGTCAGATTTGGGCGACATCGAGCGTTCCAAACGAACTCGCGATTGAGGTCGAACAGCAGGCCGCTTGGTTCGAAAAGAACGGTTCGCCTCTTTTGATGGATTATTTGGAACGCGAGCTGGCAGACGGCAGCCGCATCCTGTGTGCGAATGCCCATTTCGTTGCTTTGGTGCCGTTTTGGGCAGCTTGGCCATTTGAGACCTTAGTTCTGCCCCGTCGCGCAGTTGCGGCCTTGGATGACTTGAGCGCTGAGGAGCAAGGGGATCTGGCAGACATTCTGCGGCGCTTGACCGCCAGCTTTGACCGCCTGTTTGCCGCGCCTTTCCCTTACACAATGGGCCTGCACCAACGCCCAACGCATAGCCCTGCGCCGGGCTTTGTGTTCCACATGCATTTTTATCCGCCGCTTTTACGCTCTGCCACGGTGCGCAAATTCATGGTGGGCTTCGAAATGCTGGCCATGGCCCAGCGCGACCTCACGCCGGAGGCCGCCGCTGAGCGGTTACGGGCTGTTTTGGTCGACTAAGCGCTTGCCAAAGCAGCTTCGGCGTCCAAGGGCTCTGCCAAGCGGGTCAGCATTTCCTTGGGCACGACTTGCCAGACATTCCCAATTTCAGTGGCCAAATCATCCAAGATCCGCCGCCCTAAGGGCGAGCCAGTGGCTTGGACATGGCGTTCCAGCAAGCCGGTGAACTGGCTTTCCCAATGCGGGCTACCGATCCGACGCCACACGACGCTGTCGGGATTGATCAGCTTGGGCAAGCGGTTGGCAGGGTCCCAGACGAAGGCCATACCGCCCGTCATGCCCGCCGCGAAATTGTCGCCCACGGGCCCGAGCGAAATCACGAGGCCCCCCGTCATATATTCGCAGCCATTGGCCTCCATGCCCTCCACGACGGCCGACGCGCCAGAGTTGCGCACGGCAAACCGCTCGCCCGCTTGGCCAGACGCCAACAGCGTGCCCGAGGTCGCACCATAGAGACAGGTATTGCCGATGATGGCGTTTTCCTCGGGCTTCAGGCCAGAGCCTGAAGGTGGGCGCAACACAATCGTCGCACCCGATAGGCCTTTGCCGACATAATCATTAGCGTCGCCCACCACATCCAAGGTCAGACCCTGGACGCCAAAGGCACCCAAGGATTGTCCGCACGACCCTTCAAGGCGGACCGTTAAGCGGCCTTCGGGCAGCGCGGCCATGCCAAACTTGCGCACGATGGCGCTGGAAGAACGTGTGCCAATGGCGCGCTGTACGTTACGCACGCCGTAAGCCAGTTGCATCTTTTCGCCCCGCTCAAAGAAGGGAGCCGCGTCGCGCAGGATTTGTGCATCCAGCGTATCGGGTACTTCAACGCGCGGCTTATCGGTGCCAAAGCGGGTTGGCTTAGCCCCCTCAACGCGCACCAGCAGCGGGTTCAAGTCGAGGTCATCGAGGTTAGCAGCCCCGCGGCTGACTTGGCGTAATAGGTCGGTACGGCCTACCACTTCGTTCAAGGTCTTGAAGCCGAGGCCGGCGAGGATTTCGCGCACATCTTCGGCGATGAAACTCATCAGATTGACGACCTTCTCCGGCGTGCCTGTAAAACGCTGGCGCAGCGCTTCATCTTGCACGCACACGCCCACGGGGCAGGTGTTGGAGTGGCACTGGCGCACCATGATACAGCCCATGGCGACCAGAGACGCAGTGCCGATGCCAAATTCTTCTGCGCCCAACATGGCAGCCATCACGATATCCCGGCCCGTCCGCAAGCCACCATCGGTACGCAGCACCACGTGGTCACGTAGATTGTTGAGCGTCAGGACTTGATGCGCTTCGGCGAGACCCAATTCCCACGGAATGCCAGCGAATTTGATCGAGGTTTGAGGTGAAGCCCCCGTACCACCCACATTGCCCGCAATCAGAATGATGTCGGCCTTGGCCTTGGCGACACCAGCAGCCACCGCACCAATACCGGATTGGGCAACGAGCTTCACGCAAACCTTGGCCTCTGGATTAATCTGCTTGAGATCATAGATCAGCTGGGCCAGATCTTCGATTGAATAGATGTCATGGTGTGGCGGTGGGCTGATCAAGGTCACGCCCGGTGTTGCATGGCGCAAGCGGGCGATCATTTCGGTGACTTTAAAGCCGGGCAATTGCCCGCCTTCGCCGGGCTTGGCCCCTTGCGCGACTTTGATCTCAATTTCGCGGCATTGGTTCAGATATTCCGCCGTCACGCCAAAGCGGCCAGACGCGACCTGCTTCACCGCGCTATTGGGATTATCGCCGTTGGGCAGAGGCTTATAGCGCTCACGGTCTTCCCCACCCTCACCAGAAACGGACTTTGCGCCAATGCGGTTCATCGCCACGTTCAGGGTACCATGCGCCTCTGGGCTTAAAGCGCCCAAGGACATGCCGGGCGTATTGAAGCGTTTACGGATTTCATTCAGGCTCTCAACTTCTTCCAAAGCCACCGCTTTGCTGATGGACTGGAAGTCCAACAGGTCGCGCAATTGGATGGGCGCGCGACCACTGAGCAGGCCCACATATTTTTGATAGGCCGCATAAGAGCCCGAGTTACAGGCGGTTTGCAGCTGATGGATTTGCGCGGCCTCAAGCGCGTGTGGCTCACCCGAAGCGCGGGCCTTGTAGAGCCCACCGATGGGGAGGCTAACCACGGCTTCTTCCCACGCTTTAGCGTGGATTGCTTGAGACTTCAGCGCAATACCCTGCAGACCGATGCCGGAAATGCGCGAGCTCATGCCGGGGAAGAAATCCGCCACCAAAGCGCGCGACAAGCCCAAGGCTTCGAAATTATAGCCGCCGCGATAGGACGAAATGACCGAAATCCCCATTTTGGACAGGATTTTCAGAAGGCCCGCTTCCACCGCCTTTTTGTAATTCACCACGGCTTGGTTGAGCGTGAGCGTGCCCAACAGACCGCGCGCATGACGATCGGCAATCGCCTCTTGCGCCAGATAGGCGTTAACGCAGGTCGCACCCACGCCAACCAGAACGGCGAAATAATGGGTGTCGACGCATTCAGCCGCACGCACCGTGATGGAGCAATAAGACCGCAAGCCTTTGGCGACCAAATGGGCATGCACGCCCCCTGTAGCCAAGATCATCGGTGCGGCAATCCGGCCGGGGCCTTGATGCTCATCACTCAGCACCAATTGGCTTTGACCCGCGCGGACGGCATCTTCGGCTTGCGCCTTGATCCGGTCCAAAGCTTCGCGCAAAGCTGCCCCAGCGAGGTCGGGGTCTTCCGGCATCTCATAGCTACAGTCGACAAAGGCCACGCCTGCGCCCAACATGGCAACCATCCGGTCATACATGCCAGTGGTCAGGGCTGGGCTATCCAGCACGAACACGTCCTGCTGGGTTTCCTCATGGGCTAGGATATTGCCGAGGTTTTTGAAGCGCGTTTTCAGGCTCATCACCCGCTCTTCACGAAGCGGGTCAATGGGCGGGTTGGTGACTTGGCTGAAGTTCTGCTTAAAGAAGTGCGACAATGGCCGATAGCGCGAGGACAAAACCGCCAGAGGTGAATCGTCACCCATCGAGCCCAGAGCCTCTTTGCCCTCTTCTGCCATGGGGGCGAGGACGACTTCCAATTCTTCCAAGGTCAGACCGGCGGCCACTTGGCGACGCAGCAATTCTTGACGCGAATAGAGCTTAGGCTCTGGTCCTGGTCCGATGCGGGCTTCCAAATTCACGACGTTGGAGTTCCACTTCACATAGGGGTGGGCGCTGGCCAATTTGTCGATGATCGCCTCATGGGTGTAGAGCTTGCCCTTCTCCATATCGACAGCGAGCATTTCGCCCCGACCAACGCGGCCCTTTTTGGTGATGACGCGACCATCGAGCGGGCACATACCGGTTTCAGAGCCGACGGCCAGAATGCCATCTTGCGTCACCGAATAGCGCATGGGGCGCAGACCATTACGGTCCATCCCGGCCACGGCCCAACGACCGTCATAAATCGCCAAAGCGGCAGGCCCATCCCAAGGCTCCATCACCGCATTGCAATAAGCATAAAGCGCCATGTGGCTTGGCTTCATGATGTTTTCTTGCTTGGCCCAAGCCTCTGGCACCAAGAGTGCCTTGGCCATCGGGGCAGAGCGGCCCGCGCGAACGAGGACTTCGCACACATTGTCGAGGGCTGCGGAGTCCGACCCGCCAGCTTGCACAATCGGCTTCACGTCTTCCTGATATTCGCCAAAGGCTTCTGACGCCATCGGGATCTCATGGCTCTTCATCCAATTGATATTGCCTTTGACGGTGTTGATCTCGCCATTATGGGCCAACATGCGGAAGGGCTGGGCCAAGTGCCATTGCGGGAAGGTGTTGGTCGAATAGCGCTGGTGATAAATTGCCACCGCCGACACAAACTTCTCATTCTGCAAGTCTGGGAAGAAGGTATCGATGCTCTCGGCCAAGAACATGCCCTTATAAATGACCGACTTGGACGAGAAGGAGCAGACGTAAAAGCCCGAAACGCTCGATGCCAAGGCCCGCTTTTCAATGCGGCGACGGCAGATGAACAAGGTGCGTTCCAGCTCTTCGGCGCTGCGGCCACGAGGGTCATAGAAAAGGATTTGCTCAATCTCAGGCCGGGTCGCATTGGCCTTTTCGCCGATGACCGAGATATCGACCGGCACTTGCCGCCAGCCATAGATGTAAAAGCCGAAGTTCAGGATTTCGCGCTCAACAATCGTGCGCGCAGTTTCTTGCGCGCCAAAATCCGTGCGCGGTAAGAAGATCATGCCCACGCAGATGGGATCGTCCGTGGGGCTGTGCCCTGTGCGCGCGACTTGCTCGCGGAAGAAATCTTGTGGCACGTCGACGCGCACACCTGCGCCATCGCCCGTCTTGCCATCAGCATCCACAGCACCCCGATGCCAGACGTTCTTCAAGGCTTTGAGCGCCATCGCCACAATGTCGCGGCGCGGCTTGCCGTCGAGCGCGCAGACAAGGCCTACACCGCAAGAATCCTTTTCATCCTCAGGATTATAGGCATGGCCGTCAGTCAGAATCTGCCGGTTCTTGAGAAAGAGGTCGATTTCGTTAGAGCCGCTGGGAGGGAAGGAAGTGGTCATGATCTGGTGCCTTTGGCGGGCCGAGGCCCTATCTTATCTGTAAGGTGAAAGGCGGCTCATTGCGCCGCGAATTTGGCTGCGGTGGCGCGCATCCGGGCCTGTTTGCGCATGGCCGTATGCATGTGCTCAGCGGCCTCACGGCCATCCTTAATCGCCCAAACAACCAAAGAGGCCCCGCGAACAATATCGCCTGCCGCAAACACGTTCGGGATGGAGGTTTCGCCCGTGATCGCATCTGCGCGAATGGTGCCCCAACGGCTGACCTTCAGGGCAGGCTCGTCAAACAGGGTCTGCACATTTTCAGGGTCAAAGCCCAAGGCCTTGATGACCAGATCGGCGGGCACATCAAATTCGCCACCCGCCACTTCTTCAGGGCTTTGACGACCCGACGCATCGGCTTCGCCCAAGCGCATGCGCGCCGCCAGAACCGAGGTGACACCGGATTCGTTGGAGTGCACCGCCTTGGGTGCCGCTAACCATTCAAACATGACGCCTTCATCTTCGGCATTGCTGACCTCGCGTGCACTGCCCGGCATATTGGCGCGGTCGCGACGATAGAGGCAGGTGACTTTCGCCGCGCCCTGACGGATGGCGGTGCGGACGCAATCCATGGCCGTGTCGCCGCCACCGATGACGACGACGCGTTTGCCAGCGGCATTGAGCGCGCCACTATCAAAGTCAGCGACCTGATCGCCAAGGCCCGTCCGGTTAGAAGCGGTCAAATAGTCCAACGCCTCGACCACACCTGCTCCGCTAGAGCCGGGGCAAGGCAAGGCACGCGCCTTATAAACGCCAATGGCGATCAGCACGCTGTCGTGGGTCGCCCGCAAATCAGCCAACGTGCCGTCGCGACCCACTTCATAATTGAGCACGAATTTCACGCCCGAGGCCTTCAAATGCTCCACCCGGCGGGTCACCACATCCTTTTCCAGCTTGAAGCCGGGGATGCCATACATCAGGAGGCCGCCCGCGCGGTCATAGCGGTCATAGATGGTGACTTGATAGCCCTTATTGCGCAAGGCTTCAGCCGCCGCCATCCCGCCAGGGCCAGCGCCAATAATGCCAACATGCTCGGCCAATTCCTTCGGCGGCACAATCGGCTCGATCCAGCCATTTTCCCAAGCGGTCTCGGTGATATAGCGTTCCACGGCGCCAATGGTGACAGAGCCATGCCCAGACTGTTCGATCACGCACGAACCTTCGCACAAGCGGTCTTGTGGGCAGATGCGGCCACAGATTTCCGGCATGCTATTGGTGGCGGAGGACAACGCATAGGCTTCTTCCAAGCGACCTTCCGCCGTCATTTTCAGCCAGTCGGGGATATTATTCTGCAGCGGGCAACCCGATTGGCAGAAAGGCACACCGCATTGTGAACAGCGCGAAGCCTGCTCATTAGCCTTTTGGGTGATGAACTCCCCATAAATCTCATGAAAATCGGCCGTCCGCGCCGAAGCAGGGCGCTTCTCAGGCGTTTGTGGGTCGATACTGACGAATTTGAGGAGCCGTTCGGCCATGATGTTCTCGCAATTCCAAAGATCACAGGCACAATCGTCGTGCCATGCCAGGGTCCGATACAGACAAACCCGTCCTTTGCCAAGGCAAAACTGCACAATTAGGTATTAATTCATACCAATTGTAACGGGATCACTCGAACCTTCACCCATTTAGTCGCGAAATGGTGAAGAAGCACACGACAGCATTGGTATGGTTTAATACCTATTTCACCGATGTAAGCTTGGCTGGTTTTGCGCGCCAAGCCATGCCATGAGGCCCGCAATCAAGCTTACGTTTGAATGGATGTCATGAGCGAGTATTTCGTAGCCATTTTGTTGGGCATCATCGAAGGCCTGACAGAGTTTTTGCCGATCTCTTCGACCGGTCATTTGATTCTGGCTGACCAATTTCTGCCCGGAGCCGTCCCCGACACGTTTGAGACCATGATCCAGCTGGGCGCTGTCCTTGCCGTGGTTGTCCTTTATTTTGAAAAGCTGTGGGGTGCATTTATCACCCTGCCGTCGAGTCCCGCGTCCCGCCAATTCGCCGCAGCCGTCATTCTCGCCTTCTTCCCGTCGATGTTGCTGGGTGCTTTATTGCACGACTTCATCAAGGGCGTTTTGTTTAGCCCGGTGGTCGTTTCGGTCACTTTGGTTGTCGGGGGTATCTTGATCCTGCTGGCGGAGCGGTTCCGCCCCCAGCCGCAAGTCCTCGATGTGGATGATATTTCGGTCGGGATGGGTCTGAAGATTGGCCTGTGCCAATGTTTGGCATTGATCCCCGGCATGTCCCGCTCTGGTGCCACCATTATTGGGGCGATGATGTTGGGCGTGGACCGCAAGCCCGCTGCAGAGTTCAGCTTCTTTCTGTCTATCCCCACGATGGTGGGCGTATTTGCTTATGAAGGCTGGAGCAATCGCGAGGCCCTTTTGGCGCAAGGCGGACAAGACCTCATTCTCGTCGCCATCGGCTTCATCGTTGCCTTCATCACCGCGATTTTTGTGATCAAGCTGTTTATCGGCATTGTGCAGCGCATGGGCTTTGCGCCCTTTGCCTATTACCGCATCGTGGTAGGCCTCTTGATGCTTGGAATTTTCTGGCCGCTTTAGTCGGGCTAAGCTCTAAAGTGATCCGCAATCGCGCCGACTAAGCGCGCCGCAATCTGTGCCTTTGGTGCTTCTGGCCAGCTTTGATGACCGTCTGCGGTGACCAGCATGATCTGGTTGCTCTCCCCGCCCATGACATCGCCCGAGACGTCGTTGGCCACGACCCAGTCGCAGCCCTTTTTAGCGCGCTTGGCACTGGCATAGGCCAAAACATCATGGGTTTCCGCCGCAAAGCCGATGACCAGCTTTGGCCTGTTCGGTCCGGCCTGCGCGATGGTCGCCAGAATATCGGGGTTCTCAACCAAATTCATCGCGGGCACTTTCGCGTCACCCTTAAGCTTCAGCTTGACGTCTGCCTTGGTCTCAGGTCGCCAGTCCGCGACAGCGGCGACGGCGATAAAAATGTCGGCGGGCAAGGCGGTTTGGCACGCAGCCAGCATCTCACGCGCACTCTCAACCCGCGCCATGGTCACGCCCGGCACATCGTTTAAGGCCGTAGGGCCCGACACCAAGGTCACCTCCGCGCCAGCTTCAGCGAGCGCTTGGGCAATGGCATAGCCTTGTTTGCCGGAAGATCGGTTGGACAGGAAACGAATGGGGTCGAGCGCCTCGAGCGTCGGTCCCGCTGTCACAATCGCGCGGTGCCCCTTTAAGGGTTTTTCCGCCGATGCCTTCTGCCAATAAGCTTGCACCCCGGCGGCAATTGCATCGGGCTCTGCCATGCGACCCAAACCATATTCGCCACAGGCCATGGCGCCTTCATCCGGCCCGATGAAATGAACACCGTCAGCGCGCAAGGTCGCCAGATTGCGCTGCACGGCGGGATGTTCCCACATGCGCACATTCATGGCGGGTGCCATCAATACAGGCTTATCCGTCGCCAAAAGGGCGGTTGAGGCCAAATCATTGGCCAGACCATTGGCCACTTTGCCGATAAGATCGGCTGTCGCTGGGGCCACCAGAACGAGGTCCGCACTGCGCGAGAGTTCGATATGGCCCATTTTGGCTTCATGGGTCAGGTTGAACAATTCCTGATGCACATCATCCTTAGTCAGGCTGGCCAAAGTCAGCGGCGTGACAAACTGGCTGCCGGCTTGAGTTAATATAACCCGACAGCCGATGCCGCGCCTCTCCAGCGCCCGCACCAGTTCGGGGGTCTTATAGGCAGAAATCCCTCCACCCACGATTAAGAGGACGTGCTTCAAGCTCATACCCGCCATTTAGACCATAAAAACTTGTACCAAAAGCTAAATTCGCAAAGGCACAGCGGTGGTGAATTTGATCGTCTCCATGGCAAAGCTGGAACTCACGTCGCTGAGCTTCGCGCTGCGGATCAATTTCTTATAGACACGGTCATAATCGGCAATGGAAGCGACCAAGAGTTTGAGCAAATAGTCGGTATCCCCGCTCATGCGGTAAAACTCCACCACTTCCGGGATCGCCGAAACAGAGCGGGCAAAGTTCTCTAGCCATTCATCGGAATGGTCAGAGGTCTTGATGGCGACAAACACCGTCATCCCCAGACCGACTGTCTCTGGGTCGATCAAAGCAACCCGCTTGGCGATGATGCCCGCCTCTTCCATCCGCCGGATACGTCGCCAAGCGGTATTGGCAGACATGGCGGTGCGCGACGATAATTCCTCTAAAGATACAGAGGCATCGGTTTGAAGTATGGACAAAAGCTTAATGTCCGCTTCGTCAATTTTTTGATTTTCTGGCTTCATGATCGAAGAAATATATCAAATCTGTGCTGATACTCAATAAGAAAGTGAAAATTTACCATAGAATCTGTGAGAACCTTTGGCTGCAAACTAGGAGACAGCAGCCATGTTCAAAAAACTATTTGTCGAGCATCCAGAAAGCGTCGGCGAAAGCTATTTTGAGCATTTAGGCGTGGCCTTTAGTTTCGGCTTCCAAATGTTAGGTGCCGCCTTTGCCTGTATCATTCACGGCGTGATCCCCGGCCTGTTTAAGTCTACTGGCAGCCAAACCATTTGTTGTCTGCATGACCGGATGGTCCTGCACCGCAATACCAAGCATGCCGCTGCACCGAGCCCAATTGCACAGTCTGGTGAAACAGCCCTAAGCTGAAGGTGTCGGCGCGTTGGGTAGGCGCGCCTGATTGTGGGGCCACATGTTTAAATCGCTGACAAAGTTTGGCCCCGGTGTTGGCTTGGGCCTCTTTCTAGCCGCTATCGCCTATTTTCCGACCCAGGGCACGCGCGTCCCCACCCTCTTGATTGCGCTACTGCTCGGCATGTTGGCCGCAATTGTCCTGACCAAGCCCACCTTTAAGCCCGGCAATGATTTATTGGCCAAGCCCCTGTTGCGGGTTGGGGTCGCCTTGATGGGTTTCCGCATCACGATTTCAGACTTGCAAGCCTTAGGCTGGCAACCCGCCGTGATCGCGGTCTCAGCCGCATTCGGAACCTTGTGCTTGGGCTATCTGGCCGGACGCGCCTTGAAACTGCCCCGCGCCACTGCCTTTTTGACGGCGACTTCGGTTGCTATCTGCGGGGCTTCTGCTGCGTTGGCGATAGCAACCGTCTTGGCCCGCCGCCCCAATTCGAATGTGGAGCGCGATGTCGTGGCGACCGTGGCCAGCATCACCATTATCGGCACCATCGCAGTGGTCGCCTATCCCGCACTTTGTCACTTCTTCAACATCCCCATGATCCCCTCGGCGGTGTTTCTGGGTGCCTCCATCCACGAAGTTGCGCAAGTCGTTGCGGCGTCTGACGTCTATGGTGAAGCCGCCACGCCTGCAGCCACGACGGTGAAAATGATCCGCGTCGCCATGATGCCGGTCGTGATCTTTGGCCTGTTGATGATCTTGTCCTGGCGCGACCGCAAAGAGGGCGATCAGGAAGAAAATGAAGCCACCGTGCCGGTGTTCCTATTGGGCTTTGTGGCGGCGATTGTGGTCGCCAATACGGGCTGGCTGACGCCTGAAGGCATTGCGGCGCTGACCAAGATTTCCAGCATCTGCTTGATCGTTTCCATGGTCGCCTTGGGCGCGAACACGTCCATCAAAGGGGTTATGCTGTTAGGCCCACGCGCGGTGGGAGCCCTTCTGATCCAGACCGCCATTATCGCCACCATCTCCGCAGCCGGGGTCGGCCTCATGATGATGATGGCAAGCTAGCGACTGACCGACATCGAATAGGTGAAATGCTCACCGGGGTGGATGCTGATGCTGGCCTGATAGATATGACCTGCAGCATCGAGATAGCGTCGCCGGGTGCGCAGCGCTGGATCGCCCGCGTGCTCATGCAAGGTTTTGGCGAGGTCGCGGCTCAATTTAATGGCGGAGATATCCTGTTCAATCGTGGCAGCCAGTACCCCTGCATGGCGCGCGATATATTCAGCGATGGCATGGGGCCAATCGTCTAAAGCTGCGCGCGGTGGGGCAAGGTCGGCGCGCACACAAATGCTTGTATGGGCCAAGGGCCTGCCACCGGTCGTACGAACCCGCAGGCCATCAATCCCAATCCAGCTCTGCGCTAGGTCAAGGCCCATGGCGGCCAGATCGGCTGGATCGGCTGGGCCATAGCTTAAGATCACCAAGCGTGTATCGCGCGCATATTGGAGAATATCGCCAATCTCGCCCCAGCCCTGCGAGAAAGGACCAATCGGCTTGGCCGCAATCACGACCGAGCCTGCACCCCGCCGTCGCTCAATCAGGCCTTCATCGGTCAAGATGCGCAGCGCGTCACGGGCCGTATGGCGAGAGACTTGGTGTGTCGCGCACAGGTCAGACTCCGTAGGCAGGAGGCTGCCTGTCGGATAATGGCCCGAGGCGATGGCCTTGCGCAGGTCGTCTGCCAAACGGCGGTAGAGGGAGTTTGGCGCGCTCATGCTTTGGTGCCTCTCAGCTGCGACCAAGCAGCCATCAGGTCCGCGCGATGCTGGGGTGCAGCCAGCGAGATAATGGCCTGCGCGCGCGCTTCGGTATCGAGGGGCTCTAGATCGACTGCACCGTATTCCGTCACCAAGATGGGCGCGTCAGAACGAGCGATGGAGACGCTGGGTGTGGCAAGGCGCGGCACAATCCGGGTCTCACCTTGCTTGCCAAGGCTTTGCACCATCACAATAGGCTTGCCGCCGGGGCTGAGGCGGGCCCCGCGCAAGAAGTCGACCGCCCCGCCAACCCCTGCCAGCGTGCGTGAACCCGCAAACTCGCAATTAATCTGGCCGTACATATCCACCTCCAGCGCCGCATTGAGGCTGGTAAAACGCTCAATCGCGCCAAGATGGGCCGCGCCGTGGGTCTGTGCAATCGGGATCAGCTTTAAGCGCGTCTCTTGCGCCATGCGGTCCTGTAAAGCGTGGTTGCCCAGAATGACACCGGCCTTCAAACTTCCAACCTGATCAGCCAAGGCCCCTGCGTCGATCAGAGGCAGAACCCAATCCCCAATCAGGCCAGAGTGAATGGAAAGGTCGCGCCGCTGGGTCAGCCCCGCCATGATCGCGCCGGGCAGCTTGCCAATCCCCGCCTGTAGGGTCGCGCCATCCTCAATCAGGCTGGTCACATGATGCACCAGAGCGTCCACCTCGCCAGTTGGAGCGGGGGTCGACAATTCCGCCGGTTGCGCCTCGGCCTCCACCCAAGCATCCAGAGCGCTCAGATGCAGCTTCGGCGCGCCCTTCACGATGGGCAGGCTTGGATTAATCAGGCCTAGCTTGAACATTGTGCGGTCAAAGAAAGCCGGGCTTGCATCGGCCGACAAGGACAGCGAGCAAAAGCCTTCGGCATCAGGGGCGGCGAGATGAAACACCGCTGCCTTGAAAGGCGCTGTCCTGAAAAAGCGCCAAGCAGCTGAATAGTGCGACGGAACAATACGGGTCTGCCCGGTGGCGATGGTCGCGGCAAAATCGGGGCTGGGCAGAAAAACTTCAGCTAGGGCTTTCGGCGATAGGGCCGCCCAATCCAAGCGATTGAGGCCTGGAATAAACAGCCCGCAAAAACTCAACTCGTCGGCCAATCCGGGGTTCGCGCGAATTGCTTCTGCCAAGCCCAAAGGCTCTACCGGCCCCGCTGGGATAAAGACCCGTCCGCCACGTGCCCGTTCAGCCAAAAGGGCTGCTGCCTCTGCGAGAGAGCTAAGCCGCTTAGACTGTGTCATCGGTGTCGAACCATTCGGGGTCTGCACGTTTTTTCGGCCTCGCTCGGCAAAATGGGTCAGAGTGATTGCGCTTCGCGCATAGCATGCTATGTCCCCAATATGTCCGGACAAAGCTCAGAGTCTATACAGACAGGCGCGCCACACACAGCGGCCCAGAAGTTCGCCCAGCATGTGGCCACGACCAGTTTAGCGACCTTGCCGCCACCCGTAGTGCAAGCGGTGCGCAATTTCACCTTGGACTTAATCGGTGTGGGCATTGCGGGCACGCGCTCTCCCTATGCCACAGGGGTGCGCCAAGCCGCCGCCAAATGGGGCCATGGCGCAGAGGCCAATGTCTTTGCCACGGGGGAGGCTTTACCCGCCCCGCACGCCGCCTTTGTCAATGCGTTTCAGGCCCATGCGCTGGAGTTTGGTTGCGTGCACGAAGCGGCCGTGCTGCACCCTTTCACCGTTGTAGTCCCGGTCCTTCTCGCCGAGGCGCAACGCACAGGCATGACCGGAGCCCGCTTTACCTCCGCCGCCGCTGTCGGGGTCGATGTCGCCGCAGGCCTAGGCGTGGCAGCCAAGTCGCAAATCCGCTTTTTCCGGCCGGCCACGTGTGGCCTGTTTGGTGCAGTGGCTGCCTTGGCCCATGCCCGAGGCCTCACGACCGATCAGACTGCCCACGCTTTTGGCTATGCGCTGGCCTTTGCGTCCGGCACGATGCAGGCCCATGTCGAGGGCACGCCAGCGCTCGCAGCAAGCGTCGCAGGGGCCGCGCGATCTGCCTTTGTCGCAGTCGATTTGGTGGAGGCGGGCCTGCCCGGCCCATTGGGCTCCATCGATGGGCCGTTCGGCTATCTCTCGCTGTTTGAGCTGGAAACCGCCTTAGCGCCCGTGATGGCTAGTCTTGGCAAAGCGTGGCGCGCGGCAGAAGTCAGTTGGAAGCCCTTCCCCAGTGGGCGCGCCTCGCACGGTGGGATCGACATGATCCAGCACTTGGCGCGTTTAGGCCTGACCGCCGATAATCTCGACCAGTTGACCATTTCGGCCCCGCCTTTAATCCATCATCTGGTGGGCCGCCCCATCGCGCCTGCGCCACTGGAAGTCAATTATGCCCGTTTGTGCTTGCCCTATGTGGGCGCGATTGCTTTGACCAAGGGCGATGTGGGTCTGACGGATTTTACGCCCGACCGCCTCAATGATCCGCTCATCCACCAGATCGCCGCCCGCATCGAAGTTGTGGTCAATGACGTAACAGAGGCCTCGGCCTTCGTGCCGCAATCTGCGCGCGCCCGTCTCAAAGATGGCAGGGTTCTGGAAGTAAGCATCGAACAACTCTTGGGCACCCCTCAACGCCCGTTGAGCCGGGAAGCCCATCTGGCAAAGTTTCGGGCTTGTTGCGCGTTCGGCTTTGGCCAGGCCAATCCGGTTCTTGAGGACGCCCTGATTGAGGCCGTGGACCAGCTGACAGAACTCACCGATGTCGGCCTCTTGGGCCGCCTTGCCGCAGGGATCCTATCGTGACGGACTTACACACCAGCTTTGCCCAAAGCGTGGATTATCCAGCGCTTTTGAAAGACCATCCGATTGGCGATGACTTTGTGAAGATGGCCACCACCATCAGTCGCGACCATTTGCGCGCCCATCAAGAGCGCCTGTTTCAAAAGCTGGTGGCGCGCGCCGCTAAGACCCATTTCTACCAGCGCCTGTGGGGCAAGCACGGGATTGAGGCAGGCGACATCAAATCGCTCGACGATCTGCCGAAACTGCCCACGTTCGGCAAGCAAGAGATCGTCGAAAGTATCGCGCTGCACCCGCCCTTTGGTGATTTTGCGGGCCTCGACTCTTATCCCGATGGCGCTCGTCCACCGATGATATTTCACACCACCAGTGGCACAACAGGACGGCCCCAGCCGCTCTTCTTCGGGGCCAAAACGCGCGAGGTGCAGAACCTCTTGCTGGCGCGCTTGTTCCGCTGGCAAGGCATGCGGCCAAGCGATGTGGTGCATTCGGTCTATGGTCACGGCATGATCAATGGCGGTCATTATATTCGGGAGGCCGTCACCCGCTGGACAAGCGCGACCTTCATGTCGGCGGGTACCGGGATTGAAACGCGCAGTGCGGCGCAAGTGGCTTTGATGCGCGACTTTGGTGCCACCGTCATTTTGGGCTTTACCGACTATATCAAAAAGCTGGCTGAAGTGGCCCGTGCCGAAGGGCTAGAGCCCGGCGTCGATATCCCCATCCGCATGATCTCGGGCCAATTTGGTCGGGAAGATAAGGATGCGGTCTCTGCCCTATGGGGTGGGGCGGCCTGCTTTGATTGGTACGGCGTGGGCGATACCGGCATGATCGCGGGTGAAGGGCCAGACCGCGATGGCCATTATGTGATGGAAGACGCGCATTGGGTCGAAATCTGCGATCTCGATACCGCCCAACCCGTCCCCGATGGCCAAACAGGCGACCTCATTGTCACCTGTCTGTTCAAGGATGATGTCTATCCTATCATTCGCTTCAACACTCATGACGTCAGCGCATTCCGCACCGACAAAAGCGCCATCGGGGTGCAGTTTAAGCGCATTGAGGGCTTCCTCGGCCGGTCCGACAATATGGTCAAGCTGCGCGGCATCAATGTCTTCCCCCAAGCCGTCGGGCCGATCTTGGCCGAGCTTCCCGCCTTTGCCGGTGAGTGGATTTGTAAAGTCCTGCGCGATCGCCAAGGCCGCGATGAGCTTGTGGTCGTGTGCGAAGATCGCGGCGGCAATCCAGAGGCCTATCGGGAGACGTTGAAGCGCAAGCTGGGCATTGAAGCGCAAGTCGAATTGGTGCCACCCGGTGGCACCGCTGCTTTGACCCAGATTGAGTCCAGACAAAAGCCCATTCGCCTGCTAGATCACCGCTGATGGATCATTCGACTTTTCTTGCCGCCAATCAGGCCATCAAAGCCTTCATCGACTTTGACGATACACCGCCCATGGGTGATGGAGCTTTGGCGGGCCTCAGGCTTGGGGTCAAAGGCAATATTGCCGTAAAAGGCCTCGCCAACACGGCAGGGGCTGAGGCGCGTCGACACGCGATTGCGGCGGAAGATGCGCCAGTGGTGGCCACGTTGCGGGCCGCGGGTGCACAGATCGTCGGTACACTGAACATGCATGAAGGCGCCTTGGGTGCCACGACCGATAACAAGGCCTTTGGCCGCTGTATCAATCCTTGGCGGCCTAATTTTTCGCCCGGTGGCTCGTCAGGTGGGTCGGGGGCTGCCATTGCGGCGGGGATGGTCGATGCGGCTTTAGGCTCCGACACCATGGGCTCCATCCGTCTGCCCGCGTCCTATTGTGGCGTTTATGGGTGGAAACCTTCGGGCACGTTGGTTTCACAAATTGGCGTCGTGCCGCTGTCGACGACTTTGGATCAAGTGGGTCCTTTGGCAAAAGACCCTGAAACCCTCTGGGCTGTCGCGAATGTCTTGGGGGCACCTGCACCCCTTGCCTCGATACAGGGCCTTCGCTTTGCCGTCGCTCGAGACCGTGTAGCCAATCCGCAGCTGGTTCAGCCGGTGTTTGATGCAGCCTGCCAACGCCTCCGCGATGTGGGCGCGGAAGTGGTCGAAGTCGATCTCGCTTTGGGCTTCTCTGATATCGACGTGGTTTTGGCGTGCCTTTTGGTATGCGAGATTGAAGGCGCGCGCGAATGGGCCGTCGAACTATCCGACCCAAAGTCAGGCTTAACAGAAGAATTTCGCGCCATGCTGCTCTATGGCAAGAATTCGCCACAAGCCCGCTTGGCTCAGGCCTATGAGACGATCGCTTTGGCCAAAGAGCGCCTGCGCGCCTGTCTGGCTCGAGAGGGATTGGCTGGCATCATCAGCCCGACGGTATCGCACATCGCCTTTGACCACGACGTCGGCCCGCCGATAGATCAAGCCTATGCCACCATGTACGCCAATGTCGGTGACCTGCCCGCCATCAGCGCGCCCATGGGCCTAATCGACGGCCTACCCATCGGCTTCCACGCCATGACAGCCCCAGATCGTGAAGACATCGCACTGGGTCTCGCGGGCGTGTTTCCGGCGATGGCGCTGCCAGTGTGGGGCGCTGCTTAAGACACCTTCAGTCCCTTCGGGACACATCGGCGCATGCGCCGATGTCCGGCGAAGCCGGTGAAGGGGTGTTCCAGCAAGCACAAAACAAAATCTATCCCCCTCTTTTTGAAACCCCCTATCCTGTCCCTGTTCGCAACAAAGAGGCCTTATCGTTTTAGCGGCGGTTCTGGTTGCGGAATGGATAAGCGGGAGAAA
>JAJTGP010000215.1 GCA_021299265.1 Hyphomonadaceae bacterium
CAACATTCTCACGGTGGTCTTCTTCTTTGGCGACCGAAATGAGATCATCCGCAATATCGTCAATGCTGAAACCATGGCGCGCCTAACCCCGGTTGTCACGGCTCTAGAGCGTGGTGAAGCGCTACGTTTAGACGAAACTTTTACGGTCCGCTCTGCTGGCAACTGGAAAGCTGATCCGGTTTTATGGCAAGAGGCACCGATCTTGGCGGGCCAAATAATGGCGAGTTCCGGATCGAAGGACTTGCAGGTCTTTACGCCCCGGATCTCCACTTTCTCGTTCAGCGATTTGTTTCAGCAAGTGCAAAAGGGGGGGCCACAAGTGGCAGCCATCCTCCGGCCCCTCAATCAAGCGCCGCTGGTAATCTTGGTTCGTATTCAGCCCGATTTGCCGCCGCCCTTAGCGGCCCTGATCGCCACGCTCATCTCTGGGGTGCTGATCACCTTTGGCACCAGCCTGCTAATTGGACGCATGACCGAGCCCCTAACGACGTTAGCGGCGGCCTCTGAGCGTATCGGCCAAAGCGCGCAGATCGAGACGGTTCCCGTGCGCGGCCCCTTAGAACTTCGGATTGCCGCAGGCGCATTCAACCGAATGGCCCAGCGGATCAGCCAATTGCTCGACCGCCAACGGGCGACATTGTGGGCCTTAGGCCATGATTTGCGGACCCCGGTGACGGCTATGCGCATTCGACTGGAACTGGTGGAGGATGACGAGACGCGAGATCGCTTGCGCGAGTCAGTTCGCGAAATTGAACGGGTTGTGGAAGACGCGTTATTCCTCGCGCGCAGCGACTTGGCCACCGCGCCGACGCAGATCGCTTATCTTGATGAGCTGGTAGAAAAGGCTGTCGCAGGCTTAATTGACGCCAACCCGGAATCCGCAAGCCGACTAACAATTACCAAGAACCCGAAGGCTCGGATTTTGGCGCGGTCAAATGATATGGTCCGAGCCATTCGCAATCTGATCCACAACGCATTGCGTCACACCGAAGGGCCCGTCCAAGTCATTGTCTCACTTGACCCTAAGCCCGCAGTCGAAGTCGGTGATTGGGGACCGGGTCTTCCAACAGAAGTGCTAGCAGCCCCGGGCGAGCCCTTCGTGCGTGGCGATCAAGCCCGCAGCGCCGACGGCAGTACTGGGCTAGGGCTGGCCATCGTGCGCTCGATCGCCGAAGGGCACAAAGCCAAGCTAAGTGCGGAGAACCGCAGCGGCGAAAGCGGCACCTTGATGCGCATCGATTTTGATCGGATTTGAGCCGGTCAGCAGCCGTGACACACTTTGTCACATCGCTACAAAGCCTTGGCGCACATGGCCGAATGGCTTGAGGTACAGATCAGACCATCCCTCCCCTAGAAAAAAGAGATGGTCTTATGAAACTCGCATCCTTCCTCGCCTCAACCGCCCTCTGCTTATCGCTGGGTCTCCCTCAGATCAGCTTGGCTCAAGCCTTACCAGCAGGGCCTAGCGCTGATCCAGCTATGGAGGTCGTGGTAGTGCGCGGATCGCGTCTGCCAGAGAGCGTACCCGGCGATGTCAAGCCAGAGCTGGTGATTGGCACATTCGAAATCCGCACAACCGGCGCGACAAGCCTGCCGGAACTCTTGCTGACCCTACTCCCCCAAACCCAAAGTGGCGCTCGGCGCGGCGACAATAAGCCGATCCTCTTGGTCAATGGCCGCCGGATCGCTGACTTTAGTGAAATTCGCGCCATCCCCGTTCGCGCCATACGACGGGTGGAAGTCTATCCAGAAGATGTGGCACTCCGCTACGGCTATCCCGCAGACCAAAAGGTCGTCAATCTGATCCTGGTCGGCAGGTTTTCAATCACTGGCATCACCGGTGGCATTGGCCAGTCCGCCGATGCTGAGCGGGAAACTTATGATCTGGTGCTCGACAGCACGAGGATTGATACGAATGGTCGGTCCGTATTCAGCTTTGACGCCCAGAAATCCTCCGGAGTCAGTGAAGAGGATCTTGGCATTTCTCTGTCGCCTAGCGGAATGCCCAGCATACGGAGTATCTTGCCTGAGACCGAAACCTATCGCTTCTCCGGTGCCGTGGGTAAGTCCGTCCCCCGCTTGGGCGAACAGGGCTATGTAACGTTTGGGCTCGATGCTCAATCAGAGACAAGCCAGTCCATCTTGTCCCGGTCGCTGACGGGGTCGCGGTTAGCGCGCGACAGTGAGACGAACAAAGCCAAATCCTCTGTGACAGCGGAAGGTGTTGTGAAAGACCGCCGCTGGACCGCAATTGTCTCTGCCCTTTCTGAGGAACAGACCACGCGGACGGACCGGACCGACGGGCAAACACGCGACCGCACCCATCAACAGCTAACAGGTGCATCCTTTGACGGCACGCTGGCAGGCCCTGTGCCCGGTCTTTTGGCGGGAACGGGAGCCTTTAATCTGCGCACGCAAGCCTCTGCCGAAAAGCTGGAGTCTGACTATACGCGCGGATTACTTGCGGGCTCAGACGACATCGACCGCACCAAAGTCGATGTGAACGGCAGTTTTACCATCCCTTTGGTGAGCCGAAAGGCGGCTGGAAGCCGCTTTGGTGATCTATCGCTCACACTCCATGGCGAACTGGGCAGCAGCAGCGACCTTGGAGGCTCAGGTGGATGGGGCACTGGCCTCAATTGGTCACCCACCAACGAGTTTCAGATCACAACCCGCTACAGCACCAGCGAGAAGCTTCCAACCCTTGAGCAATTAGGTGGACCACAAACCAATATTCCATCCGCATCAGTCTATGACGCGCGAACTGGCCTAAGCCTGAGACTCGACGACACGCGCGGCGGCAATGGAGCGCTTCTCCCCGAACAACAACGCGACTTCATCTTGGGGGCCAGCTTTGCACCGCTTCAGATTGACGGCCTCAATCTGTCTCTGACCTATGCGCGCAATAAGACTGAGTATTATATCGGCAGTATTGGCATCAATACGCGGGCAGCGGAGACGGCCTTTTCCAGCCGCTATCAGCGCAATAGTGCCGGGACGTTGATTGGGCAGGACACACGCGCCCTCAATCTGGGTGACCGCACAACCGAGACCGTGAGCTTTGGCCTATCCTACAGCCGCAACTTTGGCCAAGCCCCGCAATTCCTGCGCGACATTGTGGCGAAGGTTCAAAAAGCGCAGGACGAGAACCCAGACGCCACCACTTTGCCTGGCGGCCTGCCCCCCGGCATCACGCCGCCGCCTGGTTTTAAGCCGCCCCCGGGCGCTACACCGCCTGACTTAAACCAACTCATGCAAGCAGCCAAAATTCCCGGTGGGCGTTGGAATATTGGCCTGAATTATGCCTATACGTTGGATGACACCCTCATTCTCACGAATAGTGGTGTGAAGCTTGACTTATTGGATGGCGGTGCGCTCGACACGGAGATGGGGCGCAGACATCAGCTGACCCTCGACGGTGGTATCAATTATCGGGGTATTGGCGGACGTCTCGCTGCGGTCTGGAAGGGCGAAGGAGAGATCGCGACGGGATATGGTGCAGAACGTTTGTTCGTTGATGATCAGGCCACGCTGGACCTATCACTCTTTGCATCCACAGATCTAATGCCACAGATCAATATGGCGGTGCCATTCTTAAACGGCGCACGAATCCGATTTGAAATCAATAATCTGACCGATAGCGAGCAGAAGCTTACCAATTCGGCGGGCCTCATTCCAACCGCCTATCAAAGTGGGCTCCTAGAACCCGAAGGCCGCAGCTATAAGCTTAGTCTGAAAAAGCAATTCTAAGCCCCGGCCTAGCCTCTGTGCCCTTGGATGGGCACAGAGGTCAGGCATTTTGGGTTAGCGGATGTAAGGCAAATCTGCTGGCATCAGGACCGTATCAATCGCATGGATCAGCCCATTGCTGGCGGGGATATCGGCCTGAACCACGGTCGCATTATTGACGCGAACGCCATTACGACCATCAATGGACACAGAATGTCCCTCCAAGGTTGGGCTCGTCATGGTGATGCCCATGAGGCCAGACGAAGGCACACGGCCACTGACGATATGGTAGGAGACGATGCGACGCAGAGCGGCACGATTTTCCACTTTGAGCAATTTCTCCAACGTGCCAGCTGGCAAATTGGCAAAGGCCTGATCCGTCGGTGCGAAAACGGTGATCGGGCCCGACATGGTCAGGCGGTCATAAAGGCCAGCTGCATTGGCGGCCGCTAGCAGGGTGTTGAACTGGCCGTAGCCAGCAGCAACCGTCGCCACATCGCCCGGACCAATTGCAGGCACGGTCATGACAACAGGATCTGCTGTGACGACGGTTACCGCTTGCGGCTTAGGCGCTTCAATGGTGGTGGTGGAGCAAGCGCCCAAGGTAAGCGCCAAGAGCGGCAGAATAGCATAGACTTTTTGAAAATTGAAAATTGTCATGGGAAATTCCTTTAGTGGCGGGCAGTCAAAGCTGTCCGCAAGGCAACGCCTGAACTTCCAGCAAGTTCCCCGCGAGGCAAACTAGCGAAGCTGTTCCAGCAATTCCGGGATATCGATCAGGCCAAAGGCAACCGAGGAATCCGACACGCCATACGGCAAAAGAATCTTGCTGCCATTGCGCAGCGCCCCACAGGCATAGACCACGTTTGGCACATAGCCGTTGCGGCCCCGATCGCTGGGAACTAGAATCGGTTCTGCCGTACGACCTAACACGATCCTCGGATTTGTTTTGTCGAGCAACAAGGCACCAATCGCATATTTGCGCATCGCGCCCACCCCGTGGGTTATCACCAGAAACCCCTCGTCCAATTCAATGGGGGAACCGCAATTGCCGGTCTGTACTAGGTCCCAGAGATATTTTGGACCGGCAATCGCCTCGCCCTTGTCCCAATGCAACAGCTGGTCTGATTGCATGTAGAAATGGCTTTCGCCATCATAGCGACCGAGCATCGCATAGGCACCATTCACGCGACGCGGGAAAAGCGCCATGCCTTTGCCTCCCACGGCCGTCCCCGTCATGGGTTGGAGCTTAAAGTCAGTAAAGTCGGCGGTTGTCATGAGTTCTGACCGCACCTCCAATCCTGAATAGGCGGTATAGGTGCCATGGAAAGCTGACGGTTGCCCCTCCTCCTCAAACCGCACCATACGAAGGTCTTCGAGTCCATTGCGCTGGGCATTGGTGACCGGAAAGATCACGGCGGCTGAAATCGGAACGGTTGGCGGCCGCTGCACCTTAACGAAACCGTCTGCGTCCGGTCCGATGGAGTTGGCCGCCAGCGTAGGGCTGGTTTGTGGCCAGATCTGCAAGGTATCATCCCGGGTCAAAATCCCTTCCCGAAACGAAATAGAGGAGATATGCCCCTCCCCCACGTTGCGAAGCGAAAGGATGAAACGCAAATCTCCAGGGCGCATGCCAGTCTGATCGGGGTGCGCGACTATTGACGGGTTGGTCACTGCAGCGGCACAATAGGCGTATTCAAGGCAGAAATAGGCACCGATCAGCTCCAGATGGGCCGACGACAGCGTATCGCAATCGCCAGCAATCGCCTCACAAATCCGAAGGCTGCGATCGAGAAACAAGCTGCGGGTTTCCCAGTGTCGCCCTTTAAAGTCTGCGTTCACATGCGCCAGAGCACGCAGACAGGTTTCTTGATCGAGCGTGGCCACCGTGTGAAAGATACGTCGTGCCCGCGCCAGTTGCGTTGGGTGCAAATCGCGTGGCTCTGGTGCGATGTGAAACGGCCGGATCACAACTAAGGACGGATCTGGAAGAAGGGTGCCCTCTAGGAGTTGGATCACATGGATAGCCCAATTGGACGCGCTGGCGGGCTAATCCCAACACTTGTCACACGCGCCATCGCGCAATTTGCCATTTGGAGCGCCAATATCGATTCAGCACCTTGATTTCGATTGACACCTGTCTCGGTTAAGCCATCAAAACAGCCGCCCCGCTGATCACTCAGCGGCAGGCCATTATCATTCTCACCAAAGAACCACGCATGGGCGGTTTGCGCCATGATCAGCCACTTGCTCTGTTTGGTGGCGGCATAAGCAGCCAAGGCCGCATCTATCGTGGCACAGGCCTCAATCGGTTGTTGATCGAGTAGACGCGGCGGCGCGAATGCGGTCGCGGGGGTCGAACTTCCTACTGCACGGAATAAGCCATTGGGAGATTTTTGAATGGTGTCGAGCCAAGCCAAAGTCTTGAGGCCGATGGCCAGCATATCAGGTCGACTCAAGCTGACACCAGCTGCGATCAGGGCCTGTGGGATGCGGGCGTTGTCATAGGACAGGCTGGGCTCCAGCCAAAGCCAAGTCGGCGCGCTATGGGTTTCAAACCGCGTCATCAAGCCTTCGGCATGCTGCACCAACATGTCATAGACCGCCAAATTGTGCGGCTCACTATGTAACAGACTCACCGCTCCGAGGATCGTGAAGCACTGAGCTCGCAAGGATCCTAAAGTCGCCGCCGATGGTCCCACTTCTTTTGCAAGAGCGATAGCCCACAAGCGAACCTGCTCATGCTCTGCGTAACAGGCCGTCTCACCCAACGCCCAGAAAGTTCGACCATTGCTGTCAGGAGAGCCTTCGGCTTCCAGCCAAGTCCGATCATAGCCCATGAAATTACGGAAGGCCTGTGTATTGGGGTTCCACGCATGTTGGACAAAAGCCGCATAGGTGCGCTCTAAATGATCAAGCGTATGGTTCTTATGGCCCAATTGCCGGAAGCGCTGGATGAGTATGAGCGCGCGAACGGCGTCATCAATGCAATAGCCGTGCGCTCGATTATCAATGCCATAGGACGCATGTTGCATAATCCCGCAGGCATCGGTCACCCGCTGGACCGCCAAGAGCGAGGGGAGACTTTGGTCATTTAGGCGAGGCGCTGGTACATGTGTTTCTTGACGCCGCGAGATCGCGGTTTGAAACGCGGCGGCATAGGCCTCTGCCGAGCGCTCCCAAATGGTTGTGCGTCCTTTAGCATAGGCCGATTGCCCGGCCGCCAAAAGCTGTGCGGGGTCTTCGAGCAGGCGGGAGATGACAGCGGCAAAGCCAGCGGAGTCACCAAAATCGACCAAAGCACCGCACGTCTCATCCACCCATTCCGTTGCGTGCCAAAATGGCGTGGATATGACCGGCTTGCCCAAGGCAATCGCATAAGCCAGCGTGCCGGATGTGACCTGGGCTTGGTTCAAATAAGGCGTTACATAGATGTCTGCGGCGCTGAGATAGGTCAGCAACAGCGCATCATCGACAAAGGCATCCACAAAACGGATATGTTCCGCAACGCCCAAATCTTCCGCCAGTCTAATCAAACCATCGCGGTAGGCCTCTCCGTCCACCCGTTTGAGGTTGGGGTGGGTTGCACCGAGGACGACATAAAGGGCGTCTGGATGGGTGGCGACAATTTGAGGCATGGCGGCAATGAGGGTTTCAAGGCCCTTGCCCGGCGACAACAAGCCAAAGGTCAATAACACTTTATAGGGGCTAAGGCCCAAACTTGCTTTGAAGGAATCCGGGCGCACAAACGGCCGATCTGGCGTGCCATGCGGACAAATAGTGACCTTCGCTGGGTCGGCGCCATAAACAGTGGTCAAAAGATCAGCGCCCTTCCTGGCCATCACAATGACTTGGTCGGCCCGCCGCAAAAGAGCAGCGACCACATGGCGCTGTCCTTGGGTTGGTGTCTCGATCACCGTATGCATGGTGATCACTACGGGGGCGGTCAGACGGTCGATCAGGTCGAGAATATAAGCGCCATCAATGCCGCCAAAAATCCCAAACTCATGCTGAATGGACACCACGTCGATACCGAGATGATTGAGGCGGTCAGCCGCCTTGC
The DNA here is from genome assembly GCA_021299265.1 of Hyphomonadaceae bacterium. Classification (GTDB taxonomy): domain Bacteria; phylum Pseudomonadota; class Alphaproteobacteria; order Caulobacterales; family Aquidulcibacteraceae; genus Aquidulcibacter. Next base: position 7,793 of record JAJTGP010000215.1, read on the forward strand.
GATAGTCGGTTTGTACATGCTGGCGGATACGACACAGCGCGGGCTCCTCCGTCAGCGCTTCGTCGTCATCTAAGATGCGAACAAGGTCGCAGGCCCAGCCGTCCAACAGGTTTAAAGAGCGCCGGACGTCTGCCGTAAAGGTTGCAATTCCACATCGTCGTGGCGGAAAGGTACCAACAATCGCGACGCGTCGGTCGGTCGGCTCAGCCGTTTGCGGCAGAAAGCGCAATAGCCCCTCGAGGCTTGGCAGAATGGTCGTACGCGGGGCATCAGGGGGAGCTGGCTGCATGGACTTGATCCTTATCACGCCAGCAAAGGCCAGCATCAATCCATCAACGCCAACACGAAAAAAGGGTTCCTTTCAGAAAGGCGAACACAGATATTTTTGGAACCGCGTGCGGGTGGGAGCGTAACTCCTCCACAAGGAGACACCTATGCGCACCAAACCAAAAGCCACCCCAATAGATCCCACTGAACAGCAAGCGAATACGGATGCTAACAGCGTCCTCCAGCTTTACGCACAAGATTTTGATAGCTGGGAATTCACCGAGCAGCACCCGCGCGTCACGCCCTTTTGCGACTCCTTTTCTACGCTCGGAGGCCCCGATGTCACTTGAAGGACATACCCTATCGCCCGATGAATCCTTCGGGGTTTTCAATCGATCTTCCGGTACCTTCGTGCTGCCCAGCTTGCCATTCGAAGTTACCGCCTTGGCACCCATCACCGGTGCGGAAACCTTGGGCGTCCATTTGGGCAAACACCATCAGGCCTATGTCGACGGCGCGAACCGATTGATGGAGCCGATGGTCAAGAAGTTTGAGACCGCCGTTGAGGTGATTAGCTTTGCCCGCAGCATCGAAGCGCACGGTCTCTTGGAACAAGCCGGTCAAGCCCTCAATCACGGCTTCTTCTGGACCTGCCACCAAGCCGCCGGCCTTACCCGCCCGGACGGCAGTCTCGAGATCGCCATCAATGGCAAGTTCGGTGATTTCGCGGGCTTCACCGATGCCGCCATCGCCTTAGGCAAAAGTAGGGTTGGGTCTGGCTGGATCTGGCTGGTTGCCGACCATGAAGGTGCAGTTCGCTTGGAGCTGACGCGCGATGCCGAGACACTTCTGGATGACCCCAGTTTGGTCGTATTGCTGGTCTGCGACGTCTGGGAGCATGCCTATTATCTCGACAGGGCGTCCGACAGAGCCGGTTGGATTGATGGCTTCTTTGGGCAATTGGCAGACTGGTCGATGGCCAAGACACGCTATGAAGATGGGCTGAGCCGGGAACCAGATGCCGCTTAGAGCGTTTCATCCATACCTCCCAACCAAAGGCGAAGATCATGAATAACGACACCATCAAAGGCCAATTCGATCAGTTCATCGGCGCAGCCAAGTCCGAATGGGGCAAGCTAACCGACGACGATTTCATGCGCGTCAGCGGCGATCTGCAAAAGCTGAAGGGTGCCGTGCAAGAACGCTATGGCATCACCAAAGAAGAGGCTGAAAAGCAGGTCAGCAAATGGGAATCTGGTCGCCCACGCGACATGACAGATCGTTCCAAGCACTAATTCTTCACGCCCACCGGCATCCGACATGGTCCTCTAGCTGGATGCCGCACTGGGCTTGAGCCAAGCATCAAACACCACAGTCCCCACTGTGATCCCCCTGTTTGTTACTTGGTCTTGGCCGTCGCACTCCACCCCGAGTGCGGCGGCCAGTTTTTGGGGTGCGTCAACAGCAGAAAAAGCCAAACCGGCCCAACTCCCTCACCTTGGTGGGGGAGTTGTCTGTTTGGCGGGATATCGTTTTAGTGAGTTTGAAGGGATGCCCCTCCCCGAAAGGGAAGGGGCATCCCTTTCGGGCTTACAGACCGCGCGGCGTCTGATTGCGCGACCAGCATGTGCGGTTTGTACCGGGGATGACGTAATAATAGGAACCATTGCGATCCCGGTAGGTGGGTCCACGCCGCGCTGTGGCGCATTCATCGCGTCTTTGATCCAAGCTATAGCCACGCACAGCACCAGCCGTACCGCCAATGACAGCACCAACGACAGCGCCATTCCCGGCATCGCCACTGCCGGTATTATTGCCAATGACCGCACCGGCGAGCGCACCAATCGCGGCACCCGCGCCAGCATTGCGTTCCATATTGCCGGTCGTGGTGCATGCACCCAAGCAGCTAACGAGGGCAATCAGCCCAATTGAGAGAGTCTTCATGTTGATTTCCAATTCGAAGAATAACTGGGGGGGGAGGACTTTGGGATCGTGCTAGCTCGGCAGCCTGCCCCGAAGGGCAGCTGCAATGGCACTGATGAGAAACAGAACCGCAAAGACGAAGAAGAGGATCTTGGCAATATCGACTGAAGCACTGGCAATGCCGCCAAAACCCAGCACCCCTGCGATCAAGGCCAAAATCAAGAAACTTATTGACCAACGTAGCATGTCGGTTTTCCTTTCTGTAAAGGTGGGTCCACATGGCCCACGCCATGCAGATCAAACGCTGGCTTCGAACATACGTTCCCTCTTCGCTTAGGTCGGATCGGCTCAGGGGCTGGTCAGTAAGAAGCTGACCCCGACGCAAGACCCGCCGCCATTATAGGGCGAGAGCGTCAGCTTGCTGCCCAATTGGCGTCCAAACGCCGTCAATAGACTGTGGCCAGTACCAAGCTTGGAAGTCGTTTCTGCCCAACCAACCCCGGTATCGCAAACCTGCAGGCAAACCAGCTTTTGCGTATCGACTCGTAAGGAAACGTGGACCTGCCCGGTCGCGTCGCCAGGAAAGGCATGGATGATCGCATTGGTTAGCGCCTCAACCACAAACATAGAAATGGGCACCGCCAGATCGGTTGCGACCGGCAAAGGAACACAATCACATTCGATCTTAATCCGCTGCGTCTGGATCGGGTAGCTGCGGCGGATTTGCGCGCACAGATCCGCCAGCAAAAGCTGCACATCAATGGTCGAAGCATGCGCCGGATCGTCACTTTCGACGATCAAGCGCTGAACCAATGCCAATGCTGTCACGCGAGCTTGGATTTGCTCCAAGGGCGCGCGCTGTTCAGGGGTCTCCAGCTGACGAGCCTGCAAGCTCAGAAGGCTCAGAACAACTTGGATATTGTTTTTGACCCGATGATGCAGCTCGCGAACCAAGGCGTCCTTTTGCTTGGCTATTTGAATGAGATGACGGTCCCGCAGGTCGACGCGCGCAGCCATGGCGACCATTTCTTCATGCAGCTCAAGCAATTCCTGCGGCTCAAACGCATCGCCCACATGATCTTCCGGTACGAGACCCGCGCCATAATGCTTGGCAATGCGCCTAAGCCGCTCAATCGGGCGGATGGCCCAATACTCCATCGCGAACCACGTCGCGGCACCTGCAAATAAGAGTGCGATCAACGGGAGTGCAATATCGGTCGCCATATGGAAGAAGGTCGACGAGTATAGAACCTCGTCAGGCATCGCATAGCGAACCGCTAAATGCTTTGGCACAAGGACTTGGGTGGCAGCCGACCAGGTGCGGCCTTGGCTGTCACGGCTAACGTCCAGGGAGTCTCTTGCATTCGTCTGCGCCATGCCACTAACGACCTGCGGATCTATCAACGTCAACCGCGCACGGCGGTCGAGCATCCGGCGATTAAGGTCTTGCTCCAAGCGGTTCAGGTCCATGCCAAAGACAATATGACCTTCTGGTTCTTCTTGTGGGCTCAAGAGGCCCAGCGCGAGGATCAGGCTCGGTTGACCAGTCGCGCGATCGATCAAAGGGCCAGCAGCCGACAAATTTGGCCCCGGTGACAATTCCTGCCACCACGTCCGATCACTGACGTCGGAGGTTGCATAGATCGGATGGGCTGCGCAGAGGATTTTTCCCTTAGCGTCAATCCGGGCGAGGTTTGACACAAAGGGCATGCCAACCAAGGCAATCGCGAGCGTTTCGCGACACGTTGCAGTTCCTTCTCGGACATCGAGACGATCTCCGAGACGCACGAGGGCTTGGCGACCGGTTTCGATGATATGAAGGGCCTGCTCCTCGGCAATCGATACCTGATCGATAAGACTGGACTGGACGACGTCCCGGTCATGGGACAGGCGTGCGAAGGCCTGCCCAAAGCTAATCAGAAACACAGGAACCAATGCCCCGCCTACC
>JAJTGP010000033.1 GCA_021299265.1 Hyphomonadaceae bacterium
CAGATCACGCGCCGTGGCATAAAGCGTCTCGCCCATGCCGTGTAGACGCTGAAACTCATAGGCCTCTTGCCCTGCCGCTTGGGCCAAACAACGGACGGCGGCCAAGGTGTGGGCATTGTGGGTGGCAAACTGGCTATAGATGGCGTCAGGTGCGCGCAGCATCAGGTCTGCGCAGGCAAGATAGGAGACGTCCGTTGCGGGCTTGGTGGTAAAGACCGGGAAGTCCGGCCGACCCGCCACTTGCGCGCGCTTAATCTCCGCATCCCAATAGGCCCCTTTCACCAAGCGCGCCATGATCCGCCGCTTTGAGGATCGAGCAATGGCAATCACTGTTTCCACCGTTTTGGGTGCGCGCTTTTGATAGGCTTGGACGGCAAGGCCGAGGCCGTTCCAACCGTTTAGCTCTGGCGCATGGGCGAGGCGGTTGAGGATTTCGAGCGACAGGACCAGACGGTCCGCCTCTTCGGCATCGAGGCAAAAGCCAATATCATAGCGCTTAGCAATCTGGGCGAGGTTGAGGACGACTGGATAGAGGCTCTCATGGACTTGCTGGCGCTGGCGGGCGTCATAGCGGGGGGAGAGCGCACTGAGCTTGACCGAAATGCCGGAGGCTTTTTCGGGTCCTAGGCCGTTGGAGGTTTTGCCCACCGCCTCAATCGCGTCGGCATAGGCCTTGGCATAGCGAGCCGCATCTTCTTGGGTGCGTGCACCTTCGCCCAGCATATCAAAGGAGAAATGACTGGCGTGTTGCTTGCGAATGGCACCTTGGCCACGCTTGATGGCCGCCTCAATCGTGCGGCCCAACACGAATTGTTCGCCCATGATGCGCATGGCTTGGCCGACGGCTGCGCGAATAACAGGCTCGCCCGCTTTGCGCGTTAGGCGGTGCATAAAGGCCCCTAAGTCCTTGCGCGCCTCTGCGCCAACATCGACGACTTTGCCGGTCAGCATGAGGCCCCAAACGGAGGCATTGACCAAGGTGCTGTCAGACTTGCCAGCCCGCCCACCCCAATCGCCGCTGGTGATTTTTTCGGCAATCAAACGGTCTGCCGTTTCCTGATCGGGTACCCGCAACAAGGCTTCGGCGAGGCACATCAAAGCGAGGCCTTCTGGCGTCGTCAGGCCGAATTCTTCCAAGAAGGTCTCCAGCATACCGACGGGCTTGGCCCGCTCACGCGCTTTGCGCACGATGGCCTGGGCATCCATCAGGGCTTGAGATCGCACCGCACCGCGCAGAGGGCTGTTGTCGATGAGCCCCTGCACCAGAAGAACTTCATCGCCATATTTTGTGGCGTCCATGGCTTCTAAGTCTGTTTGGGTCAGCATGACGGTCTCTTTTTCCAGTACAGATGGTGTAGGCCTTATTGGCCTTTTGTGGCGGCACACTGTAAGGACATCACGGAAAAAACAAGGGCCTATAGATGCGCATCATGCTGGTAACAGACGCGTGGGAACCACAAGTCAATGGAGTGGTACGGACGCTCTCGCGCACCGTGCAGGAATTACGCGAGATGGGCCATGAAGTGATGATGGTCACGCCCAATGACGGCTATAAAACCATTCCCTTGCCGACCTATCCCGAAATCAAAATGGCCTTGTTCGCCAAGGATGACATCGAAGAACGCTTCGAAGATTTTGAGCCGGAGGCGGTGCATATCGCGACCGAAGGTACATTGGGCCTGACCGCGCGGCGCATTTGTATTCAGCACCGCTTTCCCTTCTCGACCTCTTACCACACGCAATATCCTGAATATGTCTCTGCTCGCTTCCCGATCCCGGTTGGCTGGGGCTATGCCTTTGTGCGCTGGTTCCACCATATGGCGGGCCGCGTGATGGTGGCGACACCGACCATGCATGACCTTTTGGTCTCACGCGGGTTCAAGAATCTCGCGATGTGGACGCGCGGCGTGGATACCGAGCAATTCCATCCTCGCCTGCGGGTGGCAGACCGTGGGCCACTAGCGGGCATTCAAGGTCCGATTTTCCTCTATGTCGGGCGTGTCTCGGTTGAGAAGAATGTCGAAGCCTTTTTGGCTTGTAATCTCAAGGGCACCAAAGTGGTCATCGGTGATGGCCCAGCTCGGGTAGACCTTGAGACCCGCTTTCCGGAAGCCAAATTTTTAGGTGCCAAATTCGGCGAAGAGCTTGCCGCCTGCTATGCCAATGCGGATGTCTTTGTTTTCCCGAGCTATACCGATACGTTCGGGCTGGTGATCTTGGAAGCCATGGCCACAGGCACCCCCGTGGCGGCCTTTATCGCGCCGGGTCCTAAGGACATTATCCCGGGTTCCAATGCAGGCGTGATTGGCGATAATCTGACCGCCAGCATTGAGGCGTGCCTAAGCCTAGACCGCGATCAAGTTCGCAACTATGCCGAAGGCTTCTCGTGGCGGGCTTGTGCCGAGCAATTCTTGGAAAACCTAGACCCCTTGCCCGTGATGGAGCGCTATAAGGTGTGGAACCGGGTCAAGAATGCGTTGCGCCTGCGGCGTAAGCGCAAACCTACTTAGGGCAGCAGATAGGGCGCTAGCTGGGCTTCTAGTTCCTTGAAGGGGCGCTTGGGCCGGCCTCGTAAGTCAATCGTGACAGCTTCAACCGCGGCGGTTGCGATCACTTCTTCGCCGCGGAAAATCGTCTGCTGGATGATCAGGCGCACGCCTTTGATCGCATCATAATGGGTTTGCACCACCAAGCAGTCATCAATGCGGGCGGCTTTCTTGAACTTGATATCCATGCCCGTGATCGCAAAAGCCAAAGGCGGATCTCGCTCGAGCAATTGGGTGTGGTGGATACCTGCCAACCGCAAAAAGTCTGATCGCCCGCGTTCAAAATAGCGCAGATAATTGGCGTGATAGACGATGCCCGACATGTCGGTATCTTCATAATAGATCCGGACAGGCAGATAATGGGTGCGGCCTTCAAAGCGGCCTGCGCTAGGTTGATCGTGCACGCGTATATCTCCCCAACAAGCACAAAAGCCGCCGCTAGGAGATCCCAGCGGCGGCTTATGAAATCAGTTAAGCCAAGAGGCTTAGCGCTTCAGAACCAGGCCTTCGCGCTGCGCACGCTTGCGCTGCAGCTTGCGCATACGGCGCACGGCTTCGGCATCTTCACGAGCACGCTTCTCAGAAGGCTTTTCAAAATGATTACGACGCTTCATTTCGCGGAAGGTGCCTTCACGCTGCATCTTCTTTTTCAGTGCTTTCAACGCCTGATCGACGTTGTTATCGCGCACAAGGATCTGAACCAGGGGAGCCCCCTATAAATTGGACGAACGACCAGAAAACTGGCCAAGTGAAAGTAGAGCGGGGGACATACAGAAATCAGTCCCCATTGTCCACCTCATGATGTCGAATCATGTCAGTTGCGAAAACAGCGATGGACCATAGGCCGTGCATGACCTATCTTAACGCCTATGACCGTTTCCGCTGACCTCACCAACCCCGTTTCCCGCCACGATCCGATCCAAGCTTTGCGGGATCGCTATCTCGATGCTGCCTTGGACGAGGCCAACTTCTCAGGCTGGCTGCCCAATGCGTTGGAGCGGGCACGTGAAGCGGCCAACCTCAGCGAGGGTGAAGCCTTGCTCGCCGCCCCACGCGGTGCAGTGGATTTGATCGACGCGTGGTTTGACCGGGCCGAGCGCGCGATGGAGCGGGCGATTGAAGATTGTGAGCCGGGGACGAAAATTCGCGCCAAGGCGACCTTGGCCGTGCGGGTGCGGCTGGAAGCTTTGTCCACCCACAAGGAAAGCCTGCGCCGCGCCGCGATCTATCTGGCTGTGCCCAATAATACCCCTGACGCGGTGCGGATTGGCTGGCGCGCTGCAGACCGGGCTTGGGTTGCGATGGGCGATCCTTCGACGGATTTCAATTATTATTCCAAGCGCACCATTCTATTGGGCGTCCATCTGGCGACTTTGGCTTATTGGTTACAAGATGAGAGCGCGGACAGTGCCGCCACATGGGCATTTTTGGACAAGCAAATTGGCGGCGTGATGCAGTTTGAGAAGGTGAAGGCCCAAGTCAATCAGCTGGTCGACAAGATACCCGATCCTTTGGGCATTTTGACTCGCCTGCGCTATGGTGCTCAGCCTAAGCCGTGAAGCTTAATCACATGGCCCATTTTGCGGCCATCGCGCACGGCCCGCTTGCCATAGAGATGGACGAAAGTGTCTGCTTGGCCCGCCAGATCGGCCAAAGCGTCCACATCATGGCCGATCAAATTGGTCATAACGACACGTGGCGCGTGGCGCTTTGTTGAGGCCAAAGGCCAATGCACGACAGCGCGAATATGTTGCTGAAACTGATCTGCGGCACAGCCGTCTTGCGTCCAATGGCCGGAATTGTGCACGCGTGGGGCAATCTCATTGACCACCAGTTCGTCGCCTAGGACAAAGAATTCCACCGCCAATACGCCAATATGGTCCAAAGTTGCGGCTAGCTCAGCAGCGGCCGCAACGGCCCTTTCGCCCAATGCGTCGGAAATTTGCGCAGGAATGGTCGACGTCCGCAAAATGCCCCCTTGGTGCACATTTTCGGTCACATCAAAGGCGGCAAAACTGCCATCGACGGCACGGGCTAGAATGACCGAAACTTCGCGCTCAAACGGCACAAAGCCTTCGAGAATGGCGGGGCTTCCCCCCAGCGCGGCCCAAGCCTCAGCCACGTCGCTGATCTGGCTTAAGCGGAATTGGCCTTTGCCGTCATAGCCCAAAGTGCGTGTCTTCAAGATGGCAGGCAGGCCAATGGTCGCCACCGCGCGCTCAAGGCCTTCGAGGCTGTCACAAGCGGCAAAGGGCGCGGTTTGAAGGCTCAAACCTTGGATGAATTGCTTTTCAACCAAACGGTCTTGCGTCAATTGCAGGGACTTGAGACCCGGACGGATGACGGCGCGCGCCTCTAGGAATGCCAGCGACGCGGCGGGCACATTTTCAAACTCAAAGGTCACGACGTCGACGCACTCGGCAAAAGCGGCCAGCGCCTCTTGGTCATCCCAAGCAGCATTAAAGCATTTGGCGGCGACCCGCCCAGCCGGACAATCGGCCTCCGGCTCATACACCACGCAGTCAAAGCCAAGCTCGGCTGCAGCCATGGCCAGCATGCGGCCCAATTGTCCGCCACCTAAAATGCCAATGGTCGAACCGGGCGCTAGGCGATCAGAAGCGGCCGTCATTCGCGCGGATCGTCCCCAACCGCATCGGTCTGGGCCTCACGCCATGCCGTCAAGCGCTGTGCCAAAGCTTCATCGGTCAACGCGAGGATGGAAGCGGCCAACAAGGCGGCGTTCGCGGCACCGGCCGGGCCGATGGCGAGCGTGCCGACCGGGATGCCCTTAGGCATTTGGACGATCGATAAAAGACTATCTTGGCCAGACAAAGCGGCAGAGCGCACGGGCACGCCAAGGACGGGCAAAGTTGTCATGGCCGCCACCATGCCGGGCAAATGCGCTGCCCCACCTGCACCAGCAATAATCACTTTCAGCCCACGGCCTTTGGCTTCTTTGGCATAGAGGCTCATTTTATCAGGGGTGCGGTGGGCGGAGACGACTTTGGCCTCATAGGGCACAGCCAAATGGTCGAGAATCTTGGCCGCCTCAATCATGGTTTCCCAGTCCGAGCGGGAGCCCATAATCAATCCAATTTGTGGGCCGATTTGTGGGATAGAGGCCATAGATTGCGCTTTCCAACACTTGCGACGAAAACAGCCTGCATTCGCCTGCGCCTGCGTCAACACCCAAGAAAGCGGGGCTTCTAGTCGTAATGGGCCAGAAAGGGAAGACCTGATCGGAAATCCGTGCCCGTAAACATCTTGTTAACCAATCGCGCGCACAGCCTAGAGGCACAGGTTTTGGGTTTTGCGCCCTTACAGAGCGTACCAAAAAGTGCTACATAGACTGAGAATTTAGGCCGTGTGAGGCGGCCAAGACGGGAGCGTTGGGCGGTGTCGTTTGCACAACATCATTCTGATGGAAAGCCGAAAGCGACCGCGCCGTCCTTGCAGCCGAAATCGGCGCTTGAGCGGGCAACCCAAGCTGCGGCCGCCGCCAAGCGCCACCCGATAGCCGAACCAAGCCAAGCACCAAGCAGCCAACAGGGTTCTGAGGCACAAGCTGCTGAAAAGCCGACTGTACTCGGCATTCCGTCTCAGGAACTTACCCCCCATGTCCGCCGCGCACTGAAACATTTGTCCGACCAGGTGACGAGCCTGAAATCAGATCGGGCGCGCTTGGTGGATCGGTTGCGCCGTGCTGAGGAATTGGCAGACCGCGACACCTTGGTGCCAGTTTTCAACCGCCGCGCCTTTGAGCGCGAATTGAACCGGGTAATTAGCTTCGCGCATCGCTATGAAGTGCAAGCCAGCCTCGTCTATTTTGATCTCGACGGGTTCAAGCAGATTAATGACCGCTTTGGTCACCCTGCTGGGGATGCAATCTTACTCGCAGTTGGCGAAACTTTGGCTGCGAACATCCGCGAGAGTGATCTGGTTGGTCGCGTGGGCGGGGATGAGTTTGCCGTGATTCTCGCCAAAGCCGGCCCCGAAGATGCCCGCCGGAAAGGCGCGCAATTGGCCGAAGCCATCTCTCGGACCGAAATCACTTACCAAGGTCACCGCCTGCAAGTCGGGGCCGCCTATGGCTCTTATAGTTTTGAGTTGGACGATACGGGTGAACGGGCTTTGTCGCGGGCTGATGAGGCCATGTATGCCAATAAGGTTGGCCGGAAAATCCAAAGCCTCTGACTACAAATCCTTGATGTAGTGGATAAAGCCTGCGTGGCGGGCCACGCGGTCATACAGGCTGCGGCCAGGTGCATTGGTCTCATGCGTCAACCAATAAACGCGGGCTGCATTTTCGGCACGCGCTGCATCCGCCACCGCTTCGATCAAGGCCTCGCCCACCCCGCGCTTACGGGCGGCTGGAAACGTGAACAAGTCTTGGAGATAACAATAAGGCCCAATCGTCCAAGACGATGGATGATAGAGGAAGTGGACGAGACCCAAAATCTTGTCTCCATCAACCGCTACAAGGCCATGCAAGGGGCCATTTGGGTCCAACAGGCGTTGCCAGGTCGCTTCGGTCACGTCCGGTGCGAAATCGCTGACCTTATAAAAGGTCAGATAACCATGCCACAGCTTGTCCCAAACGGTCCGATCAGAGGCCTCCAAGGGCCGTACGCGAATGTCACCCATTCTTCACCCTTGAATTCAAGCGCTTATTTTGGAAATGCCTTTGGCGCGACTTGCACCACTTTGCTGCCGCGCGCGACGACTTCGTTGACAGCCATGCCGCGCTCAACCACGTGGTTTCTAAACCGGAACAGCCCGTCGACGCCGATAAAGCCGTCTTGGGCCTCAATGGCACGGGCGGAGGCCCCAGATTTGCTGCCTTCCCGCGTCATGCGGGCCAACATAGCGGTGGCGTCATAACCCATGCCTGCCAACCGGGTTGGACGGCGCTGATAGGCTTGGTTGAAGCGTTGTTCAAAGGCGCTGCGGGCCGCGACATCCGGCGTCACAAACCAAGCCCCCAGCATGCGGCTGTCGTTCAATGTGTCGGGATCATTCCACAGGCCTGTTCCCAAATAGCGGACTTGACGGGAGCTGGCACCGGCTTGGCCCAGGGTCTGAACAATCGCGCGCAACATCGCCCCACGCTCAGGGATCAGAATAGCCGTTTCCCGGCTGGCTGTGCCGCCGGAAACCCTGCCAGCCACGCGACGCGATACTTCGATTGCCGACGTCATAGTGGTGGAGCGGGGATCATAACGTTCATCCCCCATGAACTCGATACCGGCTGCAGCGGCAGTCTCGCGCGCGGCGGCCGCCACCCGGTCGCCATAGCGACCTTCTGGGGCCAAAACCACGAGCCGTTTAACGCCCTGTTCGGCCGCATAGCGGACAATCTGACGAGCCTCATCCTCGGGCAAAAAGGTCAAAACATAGATGTCGCGACCGGCCTCAGACGTATCGGTCGAGAAGGAAAACATCGGCACATCATTGGCCCGCGCATAGGGCGCGATAGCCGTGACGCCGCTGGCGAACAAGGGGCCCAAGATAAAGTCTGCGCCTGAGCGCAGCGCGTCTACCGCCGCTTCACGTGCCGACTCTGGTGTATCGCCAGAATCCTTTGGAATGAGGAGCATAGACGCGTCCCCATGCTCAAACAGGGCAAGTTCAGCCGCGCTTTGTAGCGTCTGGGCTTCGTTGCGAATGGCTGGATTCTCGCTGCTAAACGGTGCCAGCAACGCGACACGAACCAGCTTTCGACCCGCCATATGGGGTGGCGTCAGCTTATTGGTCGCTTTGATCAGATAGGGGTTTACGGGCTCTTGCACCACCGGCTGGGTTGGTGGCGGTGGGGGCGTCGTGGTTTGAGGAGTGGATGCGCAGGACGCTAAGCCCATCAACATAGCTGCGCAGAGGCTTGCGCCTAGCGCGTGTTTAAGGCTTGGTATCTTTGTCGGAAAGTACACACCTTCTGTCGAAGAAATGGATGACATGGCCAACGCTACTCCCAATAACCGGCCTAAGTCTAAGCGTGAGGCCAGTCTGGTGCAATCGCATCAACTGGAAACGCCCATAAAAATGCTGTTAGAATCGGGGCTTTACCTCGTGGCCACACCCATTGGTAATTTGGGTGATTTCACGCCGCGTGGGGCCAAGACCTTGACCGATTGCGACCTCATTTTGGCCGAAGATACACGTGTAACCAAGCGCTTGATGGGTTTGCACGGCATCAGCGGGAAGGTGGCGCGCTGTGATGAGTCCGCGACGGAAACCGGCCTGAAGCAGGCACTGAAGATTCTTGATCAAGGCGGGTCGGTTGCCTTCTGCTCAGACGCGGGTACCCCGGGCGTCAGTGATCCGGGCGAACGTTTGGCCCGTGGCGTGATCGAAGCTGGGCATAAGGTTCTGGCCGTGCCCGGCGCGTCTGCCGCCTTGGCTGCTCTGATTGTATCTGGCCTGCCTTCGGCACGGTTTTTCTTTGCGGGCTTTGCCCCTTCCAAGGCAGGGGCCAGAGCGGACTTCTTCCACGAATTTGCCGCGATCCCCGCCACTTTGATCTTTTATGAGACCGGCCCGCGCTTGGCTGAAAGTCTTGCGGCCATGGCTAAGGTCTTTGGCGACCGGCCCGCTTGTGTCGCGCGGGAGTTGACGAAGCTGTATGAGGAGACCCGGCGCGGCACCCTGTTGGCTTTGGCGGCCGATTATGGCGAGGCCGATGCACCGCGCGGCGAGATTGTCGTGGTGGTCGGCGGAAAGGGGCAAGAAACCAAGGCGACCGAAGCACCTGACTTGGATAGCGCTTTGGACGAGGCCCTGTCCCGCCTCAGCGTCAAGGATGCCGCTGCCGCCGTGGCCTTGAAGACTGGCGTTGCCCGCCGCGATGTCTATAGCCGCGCTTTGGCCTTGGTGGCGGCGCGCAAACAGGGTGCGTCATGAACTTAACCCAGCGCGCCCTGGCGGAACGATCTGGCCGTTGGGCCGAGAATTGGGCAGCTTTCGTGCTGCAGTTGAAAGGCTATGCGATCCTTGGACGGCGCGTGCAGACGCCTTCAGGCGAGATTGATCTGATTGCGCGGCGCGGCGATGTGCTGGCCTTCATTGAAGTTAAAATGCGCCAAGGGGCTGTCGAGCCCGCCGAAGTGCTCCGGAGCCGACAAATGTCGCGCATCGTGCGGGCCGCGACGGGTTGGACATCTAGACGCGCTTGGACCCAGCATTTCGCTTGGCGCTATGATCTGATAGTCGTCACCAAATGGCGCTGGCCAAAGCATATTCGCGATGCTTGGCGGCCAGAAATAGACCCCATGCTGAGTGGGCATGGCGAGTCAGACAATGTGATTTCCTTTCGGGCGCGGCGCAAATGATCCCCAGAACCCGGCTTGACGCGGAAAGCGCGATTAAAGTGTGTGCCAACATGCCGGTGGACCGCTTTGACCTGACGGCCTGTGCGCTTGCTTGCGCCATTCATGAGAGCCCGGACCGCGATCTTTCCGAGGCGCTCAGCGTGCTGGATCAGCTCACCGCCTTAGCCCAGCAGAGAAAACCCCAGTCCGCTCTGGCACTTACCCAATTGATTTTTGGCGAAATGGGGTTTGCGGGCTCTACCAAAGACTTCGATGACCCCGGAAATGCGGATTTAATCAGTATTCTGAAGGCACGGGCTGGCCTGCCCGTTGGTCTTGGGGTGATTTGGCGCCACGTCGCCCGCCTTTCCAACGCACCCCTCCATGGAGTCGACACGCCGGGGCATTTCCTGTTGCGCCTCGAGGCTGCTGAAGGGCCGATATTTATCGATCCCCTGGCTGGTGGTGCCATTGTGGATGAGGTTGGCCTCTCGGAAATCGCCAATCGGGTTGGGATCAAATCCTTGAGCGAAGCCATGCTGGCCCCGGTTTCGGACCGGATGATGGCGGTGCGTCTACAAAC
>JAJTGP010000187.1 GCA_021299265.1 Hyphomonadaceae bacterium
AGCAGCGGCTGCGCTCGGTCTCGCAGACGCCGTTATCGACTTTGAAGTCACGCCAAACCGCCCAGATTGGCTGGGCGTGGTGGGCATCGCGCGCGAACTGGCGGCAGCAGGCCTTGGTCAACTGAAGGATCATTCAGTCAAAGCGGTGGCAGGCAGCTTTCCTTGCCCCGTGACAGTCACCATCCAATCGCCAGAGGCTTGCCCCGCTTTTGCTGGTCGCCTGATCAAAGGCGTGAAGAATGGACCCAGCCCGAAATGGCTGGCTGACCGCTTGCGCGCTATTGGCCTGCGCCCGATCAACACTTTGGTCGATATCACCAATTTCATTTCCTATGACCGCGCCCGCCCACTGCACGTCTATGATGCGGCTAAGCTTTCAGGCGGCATTATCGCCCGCATGGGCCAGACGGGCGAAAGCTTTGTCGCCCTTGATGGCAAAAACTATGAGTTGAGCCCCGCCATGTGCGTGATTGGCGATCACTCCGGTGCCTTGGGATTGGGCGGGATTATGGGGGGCGTATCGTCGGGCTGCTCAGATGAGACCGTCGATGTCTTTGTTGAAAGCGCCTTGTTTGCGCCACTCAACATCGCCCAAACAGCGCGCGCCTTGAGCATTCAATCCGACGCGAAATACCGGTTTGAGCGCGGGGTGGATTCGGGTTTCATGGTGGATGGGCTAGAACTTGCCACCGCCATGATCCTTGAGCTTTGCGGCGGAACGGCTTCAGAAGTCGTCGTTGCGGGCGAAGTTCCTGCGCCGCCTGAAGCCGTGCCCTTTGCCACCAAGGAAGTACATCGCCTGACGGGCTTGGACCTCCGTGATGGCGAGATTGACACCTTCTTGTCCGCCTTGGGCTTTTCACCAGAAGTAACTGGAGCGGGCACCCGCAAGGTGGGCGTGCCCAGTTGGCGCCGCGATGTGGTGGGCTCTGCGGATTTGGTTGAAGATATCGCCCGCATCGCAGGCTTTGACCGCTTGCCCACGGCGAAATTGCCAGAGCGCAAAGGGCGGAAAGAGCCCTTATTGACCCCGGCGCAAAACCGCGTGCGCGTGGGGCGTCGCAGTCTGGCCGCTCGCGGCTGGATGGAGGCGGTCACCTGGAGCTTTGCCAGCCGCGCGACCTGTGAATTGTTTGGCGCGGCCCAAGGTGGCGGGGCCTTGGTCTTGGCAAACCCGATTGCGTCAGATCTCGATTGTATGCGGCCTAGCGCGCTGATTCACTTGCTTCTCGCTGCCCAACGCAATGCCGACCGTGGCTTTAGCGACCTCGCTTTGTTTGAAGCTGGTCCGATCTATAAGGGCGATGGGCCCAAGGATCAGGAAATGGTCATTGCTGGCGTCACACGCGGAGCCATCCGCCATTGGAGTGGCACCCTGAAACCAGATGTCTTCACGGTGAAGGCGGATGTCTTGGCCATGTTGGATGCGATGGGCGCGTCGACCGGCGGCATGCAGACAGTGCAAGGCGCGCGCGCGTGGTGGCACCCTGGCCGCTCTGGCAGTTTCAAGCTTGGCCCGAAGACGATCTTGGCCGAGTTTGGTGAACTTCATCCCCGCGTACTGAAGGAACTGGGCGTCGATGGGCCAGTCTTTGGCTTTGAATTATTCTTGGACGCATTGCCGCCAGCCAAAGTGAAAGCTGGCAAGACGAAAGCCAAGCTGGAGGCTTCTGCCTTCATGCCTTTGACACGCGACTTTGCCTTTGTCGCCAAGGCTGATCTGCCGGCAGGTGACCTCATTCGCGCCGTGGCGCAAGTCGATAAGGCTTTGATTTCATACGTAAGTCTGTTTGACCGCTATCAGGGCCAAGGCGTCGCAGAGGGGGAGGTCTCGCTGGGCCTAGAAGTGGCGCTACAACCGCGCGACCGAACCTTGACCGATGCGGAGATCGAAGCCGTCAGTACAAAGATTATCGCAGCAGCGGTGAAGCTGGGCGCACGCCTGCGTTAGGCACATCGGCCTTACCTTAGCAAAGAGATCTACCGAATGCTCGGCGCGTCAGGCTTGGGATATTCATAGAGCACGATCACATTGCCATCCCAGTCGAGGAAGCCTTGCTCGGTCCCGTCGCCTTGACCGACAGACGCCAAGACGCGTGGGCCAAATACGGTCAGACCCATGGCTTGGGCCTTGGCGATGATCTCGGCCAAACGGCCGTTGGCATTAATAACGGCTCCGGTCGTGCGAATGCCGGTCTTGGGTGGCAGGGTTACACCTTTGACTTCCAGCAAAGCCAAGGTGCGCACCTGCGTCGGCCCGGCACTTAAGGTACAAAAGCGCATCTGCGCTTCCGCAGGAATATTGAAGACTTCGCGCGAATAGGAATTGGGCCCCGAAGTCGTGATCGCCCCGGGTTGCAGGCCAAGCACGTCGCGCCAAAGGGTCAAGGCCCGCTCCATATCGGTAACGACATAGAGCTGGCGCTTATAATAGGAGCCATTGTAAGCGGCGTCGGAAGCTTGTGTTGGGCCCGCATGCTGGGCCAGTGCAGGAGCCGCAAACATCGTGAGAAGCCCGATCAAAACGCTTGCAAAACCAAGTCTCATCCGTCGATCCATTGCCTAAACTCCCCTGCTTGCCGACACAAAGTCACACCGCCGCGCGGTTTCGAATTGACGTCAGCTTATATCAGGTTAAATGTCCGGACAAATGAAAACGTTTCGATCACTCCTCTTTGTCCCGGGCTCCAGGCCAGACCGTTTTGAAAAGGCGCTGGCGGCGGGGGCTGATTCCATTTGCATTGACCTTGAGGACGCTGTGCCGCCGCAAGATAAAGCCGCCGCTCGCGCCGGGGTGATTGGCTGGCTGGAGGCTAATGCCGAGAGCTATCCAGCTTGCGCCATTGGCATACGGATGAACGGCCTCGACACATTGGATGGCCTCAAGGACATCATCGCTTTTAGCGAGACCGAGGCCCGCCCAAATTTCTTCATGATCCCAAAAGCCTCGTCCTATTCAGCCCTCGCCAACTTCCAGCAATTGCTGCATTTGCGCGATCTAGATCAGAAGCGGGTGGCCCTCTGGGCCGTGATCGAAACCGTGGCGGGGCTAAAAAGTGCGTCTGAAATAGCCGGAACCTGCGGCTCGCGCGGTGGCGTCTTGTTCGGTGGGGCGGATTACTCGCTCGCCATTGGCACAGGAATGGATTGGGAAGCTTTGTTTCATGCCCGCACAACCTTGGCTACCGAGGCGCGCGTCACCAACGGAACCTTGATGGATGTGCCCTATCTGAACGTGAAGGACGAAGAAGGCTTGCGGGCGGAATGTGCGCGCGTGAAGGCCTTGGGTTTTGACGGTAAGTCCTGCATCCACCCCAGCCAAGTCGCCATCGTCAATGAAGTATTCTCCCCTTCTGAAGCTGAGGTAGACTGGGCCAAGCGCGTAAGTGAAGCTTTCAAATCGCAAGATGGCCGCGCCGTTTTACTTGATGGCAAAATGCTCGACATCCCCGTCTATCTGCGCGCAGAGCGTATTTTGTCTAAAGCAGGAATTGAGTTCTAACCATGGTCCGAAACGTGAAAGAAGTTGGCCCCCAGCGCTACCGCGAGACATTTGGTCGCTATTTTGAGGATTTCGTCGTCGGCGATGTCTATGAGCACCGCCCCGGCAAGACCATCACCGAATATGACAACCACATGTTCACGCTGATGACGATGAACACCCACCCCATGCACTTTGACGCGCAATTTGCCGCCGCCAGCGAGTTCAAAAAGAACCTCGTCGTCTCGCCCTACACGTTGGCGCTGTGCATCGGCATGAGCGTGACCGACACCAGCCAGAAGGCGATCGCCAATCTGGGCATGGATGAAGTGAAGTTCACCGCCCCCGTCTTTGCGGGTGATACACTCTATTCGGAAAGTGAAGTTCTGGCCAAACGCGAAAGCGCGTCGCGCCCCGGTCAAGGCATTGTAACCATCGTCACCAAGGGCTTCAACCAAGATGGCGTCATGGTGTGCACCTTCAAGCGCAATATGCTGATCCCCGCTCGCGGCCATGCCGTCGAGGATAAGGTGGGCAATTACTGATCAAATTTGAATGACGTCAGGCGGCGCCTGCGGAGGAGACCAAGACCATGGCAGACGGAAATTTTGGACATATCAGCGAAGCAGATGAGCGCCAGATGCTGGACGCCATCCAGAAGTGGATTGAGAAAAAAGTCGCCCCTGTGGCGATGAAGCTGGAGCATGACAACGAATGGCCAGCGGACCTCGTCAATGACATGGCCGAACTCGGGCTATTTGGCGCGATCATCCATCCCGATTACGGCGGCCTTGGTCTGTCGGCCACCACCTATTCCAAGATCGTGACCATGATCTCGCAAGAATGGATGAGCCTGACGGGTATCTTCAACTCGCATTTGATGATGGCCACCGTCGTTCAGCGCTTTGGCACGGACTTTCAAAAGGAGTATTGGCTGCCCAAGTTCGCCACCGGTGAAATGCGTGGCGGTCTGGGTCTGACAGAACCCGATGCCGGCACAGACTTGCAAGGCATCCGCACCGTCGCGCGCCGTCAAGGCGACAATTATATCGTCAATGGCACCAAGACCTGGATCTCCAACGCCATTGAAGGCCATTGCGTCGCTTTGTTGGTCAAAACCGACCCCGATGCCCAGCCCCGTCACAAGGGCATGAGCATGCTGATCGTGCCCAAGATCGACCCTGAAACCAAGGTGCCGCTGAAGGGCGTCAAGAATGGCAAGAAGCTGGAGAAGCTGGGCTATAAGGGCATTGATTCGGGCGAATTCATCTTTGAAGACTATGAAGTCGACGCCAAGAAGAGCTTGGTTGGCGGCGAAGAAGGCAAGGGCTTTGTCATGGCCACCGGCGGCCTCGAGATTGGCCGCGTCAATATCGCTGCCCGCTCTGTCGGCATTGCCAAGCGCGCTTTGGCCGAAAGCGTCAAATATGCCCAAATGCGCAAGACGATGGGCAAGCCAATCTGCGAACATCAAGCCATTCAGCTGAAGCTAGGCGAGATGGCCGCCAAGACGCGCGCCGCAGAACTTCTGACCCAAGATGCGGCGGCCGCCTTTGACCGGGGTGAGCGGATCGACATGGAAGCGGGCATGGCCAAATTCTTCGCCTCGGAAACTGCCGTGGAAGTCTCCTTGGAAGCCATGCGCATCCATGGCGGCTATGGCTATTCCAAGGAATATGTCATCGAGCGCCTCTATCGCGACGCCCCCCTGATGTGCATCGGCGAAGGCACCAACGAAATGCAACGCATCATCATCGCCAAGCAATTGGTGGCCCGTAACCCGATTTAGGGGGATAAGACCGACCTTGGTTTGAAATCTGATTGAAACCTCGATCATGACCGTATATACATGTATATATGGTCAACTAAGGACAGGACGATGGCGACGCACAAAACAAAAACGTTCAAGAGCGGCAATAGCCAAGCGGTGCGCTTGCCAAAGGCGTTGGCCTTTCCTGAGGGCACGGAGTTGGAAATTGTCCGTAGTGGTGATGTCGTAACGATGCGACCCGCAAAATTGCCATTTCACGAGATGCTAAAGCGTTTGCGAGAGCTACCTGCACCGGATTATGTCGAGGTGCGCGATACCGAAGAAATCCCCGATCGACCCGGACTGTGATTAGACACAACTCGAAAGCAGGACCTCCAAACCAATGCACTTACTTGATACGAGCGTTTTGATCCCGCTGAGGGATGGTGACTCAACGGTCTGGGAGCGCGTTAATCAGCTTAGTGGACCCATTTTTGTCTCCATTGTCAGTGTCGTTGAATTGGAAGGTGGGGTGTATCGGGACGCCGCACAGGCAGAGCGGCGTCGCGCAAAGCTGGATCTTTTGTTGTCGAGTTTGAATATTCTAGCCTTTGACTCAGAAAGCGCTCAAACCTATGGCCAAATCGTTGCATCCGTCGGCTATTCACGCCGCAAAATCCTCGACCGGATGATCGCCGCCCAAGCCCTCAATGCCAAGGCAACTTTGGTGACGCTCAATCCGCAAGATTTTGAAGAAGCTACAGGGCTACAGGTGCTTGGATGGTGAAGATTTGGCGAACAGGGTCGTGTCATTGTGGCGATGTGCGCTTTGCGGTGCGGACACCAGATGAAGTGGAGGTGGAGGCCTGCAATTGCTCCATCTGTGCACGGACAGGCTTTGTGCATTTGATTGTGGCGATGGACGATTTCGAACTGACGGCAGGGGCTGATAAGCTCACCTCCTATCGGTTCAATACCGGCGTTGCCAATCATACCTTTTGTACCAAATGTGGTGTGAAAGCGTTCTACACACCAAGGTCCAATCCCGATGGGGTCAGCGTCAACGCCAATTGCTTTGACACTGGACAAGCGCCCGCCCTGTCGATTGTGCCGTTTGACGGTCAGAATTGGGAAGCCAATGCTGCCAAACTGGCCCATAAATCTGCTCCACCCACGAAAGGGGAAACAGCATGAAAGTTTCACTCTCTGCAGCCATTTTAGTTGGCTGCGTCGCGCTATCGGGCTGCATGTCCGGAACCATGGGGCGGGCCAAGGATGCTGCACCCCCGACCACGGTCGCCTCTGTTGACCTCAATAAATACGCTGGCAAGTGGTATGAAATTGCGCGTTATCCCAATAGCTTCCAGAAGAAATGCGAGGGCGTCACGGCCGAATATGCCCTGCGCCCCGATGGTCGCGTTGGGGTCACCAACACCTGTGCGACGGGTACCAGCGATGGCAAGGCGCGCAGCGCGCAAGGGGTGGCTGCCGTCATTGATGGCTCGAACAATACGAAGCTGGCGGTGAACTTCGCCCCCATTCCGTTGCCAAAGGGGCAAGGCAATTATTGGGTGCTCTATCTGGACCCCAATTATCAGACCGCCTTGGTGGGCAGCCCGAACGGCTCCTATTTGTGGCTCCTGGCCCGCACCAAATCGATCTCAGTTGACCAGCGCGCGGCATTGAATTCGGCAGCAGAGCGCAATGGCTTTCGTACCGATCTACTCAAAGACACGATTCAACCCTAATGCAGACGGCTGACCTCCCCCTCAAAGGCATCAAAATCCTCTCGATTGAGCAATATGGCGCAGGCCCTTATGGCACCATGTTGTTGGCGGATTTGGGGGCTGAAATCATCAAGATCGAAGCCCCCAGCATGGGGGGCGATGTCA
>JAJTGP010000255.1 GCA_021299265.1 Hyphomonadaceae bacterium
CAGCGCTTCACCAGCCACATGATAAAGCTCGACCTCGTCCGCGCGGCCCTCGGCAATGACCCGCGCATAAAGATCGTCGCCCAAATCCTCTACGACGGCAACACCTACGGGCGCATTCACGGCCAAAGTATCGGGCGCGGAGAAGCCGTGGCTGCGCAAGTGATTGCCGACGGCGACAAAAGCCTCCACGCGGGAAGCAGCTAAGCGCGACAGCGCATTCCAGCCCAAGGCTTTGCGGCTCACTTCATCCGCCCCGGGCGGGCAAGGCCCATCTTCATTGCCCGGCGGGGCTTTCATCAAAATGGCGGTCCGGCCATCATGGCTCAAGCGCTCGTAGGAGCGGGTCGAGGCATCTTGGTCAAATTTTTGCCGATCCGCTTGGCCAAAGCCAGCCTCATGCAAAGCTGAAGCGATCGCCGCCTCAAATCGGGTGGCTTCAAGCGTGGGAGAGTTAGAAGTCATGCAGGCGAGATTTCCAGTTCGTCGTCGGCGAGGCCGAGACATGGGCGCGGCGATGATCACCAATAATGATGATATGGATGTCGAGGTGTCGGGGTGACAGATGTGGCCCCGCTTTATCTGGCCATTCAACCAAGCTGATGACCTCGTCAAGCTCTTCCCAGCCCAATTCCCAGACATCTTCGGGGTCTTCAAGGCGATAGAGGTCGAAATGTAGCAGTTCCGGCGCGTCTGGCTGCTCGTCGGGATCCGGCTGATACCGCTGGACCAAAGTAAAAGTCGGGCTTGGAACTTCGGTGTCGCTGTCGAGATAGGCAGAGATCAGCCCGCGCGCGAGAGAGGTTTTGCCAGCACCTAAATCGCCCCGCAGCGCCAAGCAATCGCCAGCTTGTACCACTTTGGCCAAGCGCGCGCCCAAGTCGCGCGTATCGCGATCGGTTGCAAGGTCGAGTGAAAGCAACAAGTCCATCATCAATTTGTCGTTAGAAGAGGTTGGCCGCGCGGTCAAAACTACTCGCTGTTGAAAGCAAGCTAGACTAGGTTTGTTTGCATGTTTTCTTGGCCCAGCCTTCTTCTCCTCGCAAGCCCAGCTACGGCTTTACCGCAAGATACAATCGTCAGTGCACGGGCAACCGAGCCCGAAGCGGCCTCTGAAGTTATTGTCGTTCGGGCAGAGCGACTCCCACCCGATCGTTCTATGCGGGCGCAGATTAGTCTGGATGAGACAATGCTGGGATCCAGCATTGGCCTGCGCTTGGACGAGGCCCTGCGGGTAGCGCCGGGCGCTGGCCTGTTTCGGCGTACGGCTAGCGGGTCTGCAAATGCAACCATTCAAGGCCTATCCCTTCGCCCGATTGCGCCGAATGGGGCTGGGCGCGCCTTAGTCAGTCTGGATGGCGTGCCGCAGAATGATCCATTTGGGAGTTGGGTTTTCTGGGTGCGACATGATCCTTTATTCTTGGAACGGGTCGATGTGCGTCGTGGGGCGGCGGGTGCAGGCTTTGGGCCGCTGGCTCTAACGGGTGCGCTGGATCTGGTTGAAGCTCGTGGTGGACCAGCGCGATTGCGGCTATCGGCTGGTGGGCAAGGGGCGATGCAAGTTGCTGCACGGGGGTCTGTTGCTGCTGGTGGCGGTACGATCACGGCCATGGCCTCCTATGAGACGAGTGACGGCCTCGTCCCAGTTAGCCCGGTACAACGCGGCAAAGTCGATCTGCCCGCTGATTTCAATGCTTCCACCCTGACCTTGGTCACGGAAATTCCTGCCGATAACGGGCAATGGTCGTTCCGCGTTTCAGGCTTCGAGGAAGAAAAGGGGGCGGGCACTTCAGGGGGGCGTAGTGCCGCCCGTGGGGCCGACTTAAGCGGCGCCCGAAAGCTACAAGGTGATTGGGGACAAGCGCGCTTGATCCTGTTTGCCCAGACCCGCGATTTTGCCAATCAAACCACTTCGGTGTCGGTTGACCGCGCCAGTGTGACCCCGGCGCTCGATCAGTTTGAGACGCCAGCCTCGGCCCTAGGCGGTTCTGTCATCTATGCCCCCGCCTTGGCCCGTTGGAGCCCCAGATGGACTTTGGATTGGCGTCATAGCGAAGGCGAAACCCGCGAACTCTTCCGCTTTATCGGCACGGGATTTACCCGCACGCGGGTCGCAGGCGGCCAGCAAGGCTTGTTGGGCTTCGGGCTCGATGTGCCGCGTGCAATTCTCTCTAAGGATGAACAATTTGGCCTAGACGCGACGCTGCGGCTGGACCGTTGGGCACATTATGGCGCAAAACGCCTTGAGACGGATCGTGCGACGGGCGCTGTTACGCTGTCTGAGACCTCCCGCGATCGGGAGGGCTATGTTGCGACTGGCCGCTTGTCCACTTTTGCGTGGGGCGGAAAGGCCCGCATCAGCCTGTTTCGAACCTTCCGTCCGCCCAGCTTGAACGAACTTCATCGCCCCTTTCGGGTCGGCAATGACGTGACTGAAGCCAATGCTGATCTGGTGCCCGAAGTGCTCGATGGCGTCGATGTCGACCTTAAGGCAGATTGGCAAGGTCTTGGTGGCGATTGGGCTGGCAGTCTTACGCTTTATGCCAGCAAGTTGCAGGACCCGATCACCAATGTGACGATTGGGGTGGGGCCAGGTGTGCTGCCCCGTGTTGGCTTCCTGCCAGCTGGTGGCACCCTGCGTCAGCGTCTCAATGCCGGGGAAATTCAAGCCAAGGGTTTAGAGGCTGGCTTGACCTGGATGGCAGATGGAACTGGCCCGCAGCCAGCAGTCGAAATGCGCTTGTCTTTGGTCGATGCTGAAGTGGACGGGGGGCGATTGCTGCCTGCCTTAAATGGTCTGCGACCTGCGCAGTCAGCTCCGTGGGCGAGTTATGTTGGGTTGACGCTACCGTTCAGGGCCGGGCCACAGTTGAATGTCGCCTTGCGCGGCGAAGGTGCGCGCTATGAGGATGACCTCAATACCCGCAAACTGAAAGCCTATCAGGCACTCGATCTGCGGGTGTCATGGCCAGTAAGGCGCGATACTGAAGTCTTCGCTTCAGCTGAAAACATCACAGGCACCCGCATCATGACGGCGATTTCAGGGGCGGGCATTCTATCGGGAACCTCTACGCCCCTTTGGCGCGTGGGCCTTACATTCACGCGATAATGGTGGCTTTCACCTCATCAACGATCTTGTTCTCAATCTTGCCAAGGCCGTCAATTTCACATCGTACCGTGTCGCCTGCGAACAGATAGACCGGCGGGTTGCGGGCGATGCCGACGCCTGCAGGTGTGCCGGTGA
Organism: Hyphomonadaceae bacterium; assembly: GCA_021299265.1. Taxonomy (GTDB): domain Bacteria; phylum Pseudomonadota; class Alphaproteobacteria; order Caulobacterales; family Aquidulcibacteraceae; genus Aquidulcibacter. The sequence continues at coordinate 3,242 of JAJTGP010000255.1, forward strand.
AGATGATGTCACCCGGCAAAAGCGTAAAGGCGGTACTGAGATGGGCGATCATTTGCGGCACTTTAAAGATGAGGTCTGCCACGCAACCATCTTGCATCAGCTGATCGTTAACATAGCAGCGCAAGCGCAGCTGATCCAAATCTGCGATCTCGTCAGCGGTCACCAAGACCGGGCCAAACGGGGCATGGGTGTTGAAGCCTTTGCCCATAATCATGGTTGGTGTCGCCTTTTGCCAGTCGCGGACCGAATAGTCGCATCCAACGCAATAGCCTGCGATGACCTCATGGGCGCGCTCAACAGGCACATGGCGCGCCTCTGCCCCGATAACAACGACTAGCTCTACCTCAAAGTCGAGCATGTCCGAAACACAGGGCTTCTCGACGTCGCCATAGGGCGCGTTCACCGCTGTGATCTGTTTCATAAACCAAGTCTGGATGGCAGGCGGCTCTCGACCTGTTTCGGCGGCGTGATCTGCGTAATTGAGGCCAATCCCAAAAATGCGCGGTGGCTGTGGGACTGGGGCCAAAAACTCAAGTGTATCGAGTTGCACTTCCTCAACAACTGTCCTTCCACTGGCAGGGTCACGCAGTGCAGAGACCACGCCAATTCCATCACCCGGGGCTGCCAAAATCTGCGCCACTTTGCCTTCAATTTGCGCGATACGCCGCGCGCCGTTGTGCATAATTGTAGCAAGTTTCATGCGCTTAACATCCTCAGAGTTCGGTGAAGCGCCAAGTTGTGACGATTTGGCAACAGCACGCAATTGTGACTTAGGATTGCAGTATTTCACCCTCGACCCTTACGTCAACCGTGCGTATAGCCGAAGTAAGGCTTGCCTGCTTTGCGTTGCGAAAGCGCTGCGTGGGTTTAGCGGATCAACAGCCCTGAAACATCAGGCTGAAAACAACCATTCTCTGGGAGAGAAAAATGAATTTTGAACGATTGGGCCGTCGTGGCCTTTTGTTGGCTGCCTGCGCGACCTCTGTTTTTGCTGCTCCTGCTTTCGCGCAACAGCAAGCAACGACTGCGCAAGACGACCAGCCAGTTGAAGAAATTATCGTTACCGCGACTCGCCGTGAAACTGCGCTGCAAAACGTTGCGGTCGCCGTTACCGCGATCGGTGCCCAGGCCATCGAGTCTGCAGGCGTGAAAGATATTCGCGACCTGACCCAGTTGGCGCCTTCGCTGCAAGTGCCTGTGTCGGAAAACTCCGGTTCAGTGACCGCGCGTATCCGCGGCGTCGGTACACAAGGTTCGAACCCCGGTCTTGAATCGTCAGTTGGCGTCGTGATCGACGGCGTGTTCCGCGCCCGCAACAGCGTGGCCTTCGGGGACTTGGGCGAAATTCGCGCCATCGAAGTTTTGCGCGGCCCACAAGGTACCCTGTTCGGTCGCAACACCTCGGCTGGCTTGATCAATGTAACCACCAAGAAGCCAAGCTTTGAGTTCGGCACTTCTGGCGACGCGACCTTCGGCAATTATGGTTTGGGCGGAATCGGCCTTGGCATTACCGGTCCTTTGATCGAAGACAAATTGGCTGGCCGCCTTTATGTGACCGCACGTGCTCGTGACGGCTACATGAACGTCAACAACGGCACCGCTCGCACAGATACAAACGATTCCAACTATTACGCGATCCGTGGCCAATTGCTCTATACCCCAAGCGAAACCTTCGATGCGCGCTTAATCGTGGATCAGGCTTCGCGTGCGGAAGCTTGCTGTGCGGCAGCTGTTTGGACTAGGGACATTCGCGTTCCTTCGACCACTGACATCTTAAACAAGATTTCGCCAAACGCGCTGCAAACCAGCCGCAATCTCGATAGCTATCTGGCGAGTGCTAACCGCACTTACGACCAAGACATTGAAGACGCGGGCGTTAGCCTTGAGATGAATTGGGATGTTGGCTTTGGAAAGCTGACCTCGCTGACTGCAAAGCGCAACTGGAAGCGTACGGCCGGGGCTGACTCTGACTATAGCGGTGCAGACATCGTCTATAGCTTGAAGTCTGAAGGTGCGGGCTCTGAGTTTGATAACTTCACCCAAGAATTCCGTTATGCAGGTTCGTTGGGCAAGTTAGATTGGTTGGTTGGAACCATCTATTCCAAAGAAACCATCAACTCGACAGTTCGCTTCCGCACAGGCAATGACTACCAAGCCTATATCGGTGGTCTCTTAGGCCCAGCTTTGGCTTTGGTAAGTCCCGCTCTTGCTGTGAACCCATTGAGCCCAACCGTCACCAACACCCAATTGGCTGGTGTGGTTTCGACTTGGCAGACTGTCCTAGGTGTGACGCCTGCCAATATCGGCACTTTGGCAGCTGGTGGTGGTCAATTTGACGACTACGAACAAGATGCGGAATCCATCGCGCTGTTCACCCACAACATCTATCAATTCAACGACGACTTCAGCGTGACCTTGGGTCTGCGTTACACTTCGGAAGAAAAGAAGTTCCAAGGTAGCTATAAGACACAAGGCAACACGGCTTGTACCGCAATTGAGAACCGCTTGGGTCTCGATGCAGCCCGCAACGCGGGCTCGTTGGCGGCAGTTGTCGGCGCAATCTGCGCACCTTGGATGCGTTCCGGCCTCGACGGCATGAATCACCGTCAAGAAAAGTCTGAGCAAGAATGGTCGGGCATTTTCTCGGCCGCCTACCGGTTTGCGCCAAACATCAATTCTTATGCCTCGTATTCGCGCGGTTATAAGGCCGGTGGCTTCAACTTAGACCGCGCTTTCTCTGACCTGCAAAACAATGTGGTTACATCCATCATCTCGCCAGGCTTGGGCAACCGCACCGTGCGTCAGCCAAACACCTCGTTTGCGCCTGAAACTGTTGATGCTTACGAAGTTGGCTTGAAAACCCAGTGGTTCAACCGGGCCTTGACCGCGAACTTCGCAGCTTACCATCAGACCTTTGAGAACTTCCAGCTGAATACCTTCACCGGTATCTCGTTCGTAGTGACTTCGGTTCCTGAAGTGGTTTCGCAAGGGGTGGAGTTTGACTATGTGCTCCGCACCCCAATCGAAGGCCTGTCCATCACCGGTGGTGCAGCATACTCGTTCACCGAATACACCAAGAACTTGGGTTCGGCTTCCCAGCCAACGACTTTCCTTGGTCAAAACCCCAACCTTTATTGGTTGCCAGGTGGCCAGCTGACCAGCTCGCCAGTTTGGACCTATGGTTCGGCGTTCAATTATGAGCGTTCGGTTCTGTCTGATACAGCTAAGTTCAAGGCCTATACTGACTTCCGTACCATCACCGACACCATCACGGGCTCGAACTTGGACCCACGTAAGACCCAGCCAGGCTACACCTTGATCAATGCTCGCTTGGCATTGAGCACGGCAGATGATCGCTGGACGGTTGAATTGTGGGGCCGGAACTTGACCGATGAGCGTTATGCGCAAATCACCTTTGACTCGCCGCTGCAAGGCGATGCGCCAGCGCTGACCAACCAGCCAGCTTTGGGTGGCTTCGCACCACGCGTTGTCAACAGCCAGATCAATGCGTTCGTGGGTGAACCACGCACCTATGGCATGACCTTGCGTTGGAACTACTAAGCTCTATCGATTTGATCGGACGAGCTGAGGGGCGTGGCGTAAGCCGCGCCCCTTTTGCGTGGGGGAAATCGTCTCAGGGAAATCGTGTTGAGATGAAACCGATCGACTTATCGCTGCGTATAGGCCCACATGACCCAACTTAAGCCCTTCTCCGCCCTCGTCACTTTGTCCCTCTTGGCCCTTGCTGGTTGCGGGACACAATCTCCCGCCCAAGCGGATGTTGTTGCGCCGAAAGTGTCAGCGACCGCTGCGCCGGTCCCCAGCAATCTGGCTACCGCAATTTTTGCCGGTGGCTGCTTCTGGTGCATGGAAAAGCCGTTTGACGAGATCCCAGGCGTGGTTGCAACCACATCTGGCTATACCGGCGGCACATTGGCCAATCCTACTTATGAGCAAGTGGGGCGGGGTGGCACAGGCCATTTTGAAGCGGTGAAAGTCACTTATGATGCCACCAAGGTGAGTTATCAGAAGCTTCTCGATACCTATTGGCTCCAAGTTGATCCTTTTGATGCGTTTGGCCAATTCTGTGACAAAGGAGAAACCTATCTCCCCGCAATCTTCTATGGCAATGACGCCGAAAAGAAGGCCGCTGAAGCTGCACGGGAAGTGCTCTATACGCGCTTTAAAAAGCCGATTGTCGTGCAGATCCTACCGACCAAAGCCTTTTACGATGCCGAGGGCTATCATCAGGATTATTATCAGAAAAACCCGCTTCGCTATGCCTATTACCGCAATGGCTGTGGACGAGATGCCCGTTTGCGCGCCGTTTGGGGCCAATAAAGATTTAAAAAGCGGCAATCTGTCACAAATACTGCCAACCCCATTTACAAATCGGACCACCGCGGGCTAACGTAAGGGCAAGTCGGGTCTTTGGCTCGGCTTTGGTGTCCGGAATGGTTCATTGTGCTTTTCGTTAGCGCTGAATTGGACCGGCGCTCCCTGAGCATCGCCTTGCGGTGGAGCCATTGGCTCCACCGCTTTTTTCTTTTTAGGGCTTGGTGGAGCCATTGGCTCCACCGCTTTTTTCTTTTTAGGGCTTCAAACTCTTTTTTTGGACTTATCTTGAGGCCTGAAATGCAGACAGGTCGAACGAGTGCTCCGTTTAAATTATCACGACGTAGACTCAGGCCGTCTAAAGTCGGAATGGCAGGTGCGCCGCCGCCTAAAGTCTAAACAAAGTGTAACATTGTTGCCACTGTGCGAACAGCTTGGCACATTTATCCCCATTGTTCCCGCCCCTGAGCCGCCGCTGTCATAGAAGTGTCACATAAACGTCGCAGAGGCGTATCTCAAGCGGGCTAGGTGGCCCACTCTACGCGCAGCCTCCCACTTCGATGCGCAAGCAGGATCACTTTCAGGGGACCACTCATGTCAATTTTAAATCGTTTGGCTCGCACCACTGCGTTGACCGCATTGGGCTTTGCACTGGTTGCACCAGTTGCGGTCTATGCTCAGGAAACCACTGGTACTATCCGGGGTCAGATCGCAGCCTCTGGTGCACCAGTAACCGGCGCTGCAGTCACCATTATCCATACGCCATCTGGTTCGCGCGCCCGTGCAACGACCGATTCAAGTGGCCAGTTTTCTGCATCTGGTCTTCGCGCTGGCGGCCCCTACACGGTCGAAGTTAC
>JAJTGP010000070.1 GCA_021299265.1 Hyphomonadaceae bacterium
GCTAAGCGTTGCAAGACGCCCATGATCCGCATGTCGCCCAGCTGGATCCAATCGCCCTTCATCCAATTGTAAAACGGGAATAGCGCCAGAAAGAGTCCCAATCCGAAAAGGGCTGCAGTGCGTCGTGCCAGTTGCAGGTAAAGGTCAAAGCCCGCTTGGCCAGCAACACGGCGACGCTCCAGGGCAATCGGGATGGCAATGCCCATAATGAAGATGAAAAATGGGAAGATGGTGTCGGTAAAGGTCCAGCCGTGCCACGCTGCATGCTCCAAAGGTGGATAGATCGCGCTCCATGTCCCCGGATTATTGACCAGCACCATCGCGCCAATTGTGGCCCCGCGAAAAACATCAAGTGAAATGAGGCGGTTGGCTGGTAAAGACATTGGCAACAAGTCTCAAAAAGTCAGGTTGAGCGACCCCGAAGGGTCACAGGCAGGCGGCCTTGGTTGCATAGAATGCAGAGCACAAAAAGGTGGCACAGGAAGCTTTGGCCTGTCGATGGGGTCACGTTTCCGCGATGCAGTTCGAAGCGCCTGTAAATTATAGCTGACGTTTGCGTTAAGGTCATGCGGATCATGGCGAATTCTTCTTGATCCCACCGCGCTTCGCACTATGATCTGTTGTAAGTGGCAGCATCCGGCGAGAAGGATGCGCTGAACGGGAGCGTCCAATGAACCTTGCTTATACCGATGAAGATATTGCCTTTCGCAACGAGATCCGCACCTTCATCGAAGAAAACTACCCAGCGCGTCTGCGGGCCTTTGCGGACCGTGATGACATGGGCAAAGAAGACTTCTTAGAATGGCACCGGATTTTGGGCGCGCGCGGCTGGTCTGCACCGGCTTGGCCAACCCAATATGGCGGTCCAGGTTGGGGCCCAACCCAGCGCTATATCTTCGGCGAAGAGCTGGCCCGCGCGCAAACCATCCCCATTCTGCCATTCGGCATCAACATGGTTGCGCCTGTCATCTACACCTTCGGCACGCAAGAGCAAAAAGACCGCTTCTTGCCGCCCATCCTGAAGGGTGAAGAGTGGTGGTGCCAAGGCTATTCAGAGCCGGGCTCTGGTTCGGACTTGGCCAGCTTGAAAACCAAGGCAGAGCGCGATGGCGACTTCTATGTCGTCAATGGCCAAAAGACTTGGACCACCTTGGCCCAACATGCCGATTGGGGCTTCTTCTTGGTTCGCACCAAGGCAGACGGCAAACCACAAGAAGGCATCTCCTTCTTGCTGATCGACATGAAGACTCCTGGCATCACCGTGCGCCCCATCATCACGATTGATGGCGGCCATGAAGTCAACGAAGTCTGGTTGGAAAATGTCCGTGTGCCTGTCGCCAATCTGGTTGGCCAAGAAAACATGGGCTGGACCTGTGCGAAATTCCTATTGGCGCATGAGCGTTCGGGCATTGCCGGCGTCGCGCGTTCAAAAGTTGGCGTCAAGCGCTTGAAGGAATTGGCCCGTGCCGAGACCATGGACGGCGCGAGCCTGATCGAGGATCCAGAATTCTCGCGCAAGATCGCTGAGCTTGAAATCGATCTAACGACGTTGGAAATTACCGAACTGCGCACCTTGGCCCGCGAACAAGCTGGCAAAGGTCCTGGCCCTGAATCCTCAATCCTAAAGATCAAGGGCACCGAAATCCAACAGCGCTTGACCGAACTCGCCATGGAAGCGGTCGGCAATTATGCCGCCCCTTACGTGCGTGGCTTCCGCGACGAAAGCGACAATATGGGCGTTGGCCCAGATTATGCGCATTGGACCTCGCCGAACTATTTCAACATGCGCAAGACCTCCATCTATGGCGGGTCAAACGAAATCCAGCGCAACATCATCGCCAAGATGGTCTTGGGGCTGTAATCTCTTCCCGACTTTATCGGACAAAGGCCAGAGCTTACGCTCTGGCCTTTTTGTTTGCGCTGGGGAAAAGTGAAAGTGTCAGACGGTCTATAAGCCGGGTTTTGTCCAAGGGGTTGACCCCTCTGTGCGACCATTCATCTGGGACCTTGCTCGCGCAAGGCCTCGTGCGACCTACCCGGACACGCCAACCCACAAACGAGCCGTGACAAGCTAAGCTTGCCACATGGTGTCCCTATTCGGTCTTGCTCCTGGTGGGGCTTGCCATGCCTCCTTCCTTACGGTCGGAGCGGTGGGCTCTTACCCCACCGTTTCACCCTTACCTGACTGATCCAAGGACCAGACAGGCGGTCTATTCTCTGTGGCGCTATCCCTGAAGCCCTGCCCGAAGGCAGCACCCCGGCGGGCCTTACCCGCCACCATGTTTGCGTGGAGCCCGGACTTTCCTCCCTTGCGCCTTTTCAAGCCTTGCAAGAGCGGCCGCCCGACCGTCTGACGCAGTACTCATGCGGCAAAGCTAGGCAGGGCGCAAGATGGCAGCCAGACGGCCGACGAGGGAGACGGTTTCCACATCGATGAAACCATCGATTTTACTGGGCCGGAAGCGGCGCTGGAAGGCGCGTAAGGTCGCGCGGGTCTCAGTATCCAAAATGCCATTGACTGTGACGCCATAGCCAATCGTGCCAAGCCCAGTTTGAACAGCCGTAATGCCCCGGTCCATCATGCCGTCGACATCAAACAAATTGCGCTGATCGCCATCTTCCAAGGCAGGCTCTGGCCAGATGGACAGGCCTGCTTCGGCAAAACGCTTCCAAGGAAACTTCTCGCCAGGGTCAGACTTGCGCATCGGCGCAAGATCGGAATGGCCGATGACATGTTGGCGGTCCAACCCGTGGCGGCTCACAATATCGGCGACCAGAGCCATGACGCGTTCAATCTGGACCTCTGGATAGTCGGGTAGGCCGAAATCATCGCCACCATTGGCGATCTCAATCCCGATCGAGGCAGAGTTCACATCGGTCTCGCCATCCCAAAAGCCTCGACCGGCATGCCAAGCGCGTTTCGACTCATCGACCAATTGGAAAATGCGGCCATCCTCATAGACCAGATAATGGCTCGACACCCGGCTCATAGGGGAGGGAACCAGCGTCTTGGGTGCGGGCGTGCCGTCTGGTAAAAGTGGGTTGGTCGGGATGTCGTTTAAATAGGCGGTACGCATCGGCGCGGGATCTGACAGCACCCGCAAAGCCGCGTCGGCACTTTGCATGCCGGTATAATGCAGCACCACAAAGCGGATTGGCCGCTTACGCTCATCGAAATTGGGCGAGGGGGATTGAAGGATATCAAGTGGCATCATTTTACGGGTCCGGCTTTGGCGCGGCTGGCGAGTAGAAATAGGATTACCAAACATCGGACAGTCTCAGCCTGTTTTGGCCTGCGCCACCGCATCGCTGGGCAGGCTTTTGTTTTCTCGAGCTGCTACTAAGAACACACCCGCCAGTGTGAGACCACCCCCAATAGTCAGCGTCAGCGTGATGGGCTCATGCAAGACCAAAATGCCGGTCGCCACCGCAATCACCGGTGTCATCAAGGTCAAGGGTGCCAACAAGGTGATGTCGTATTTTTTGACGAGTTGATAATAGGCCGAGTGCCCAAAGATCGAGACCACAACAATTGAAAACACGATCCCTGCCCAAACATGCCAATCAGACTTTAGAAGCGATGGGATCTGATTGGTCTCCAAGACAAAGGAGAGGCCAAAAAGCGGGATAATGGAGAGAAGGCCGACCCAAGCTTGCAAATTGAGGGCAGGAATGGGGTCCAATCGCTTCATCAGGATTGAGCCAGTGGCCCCGACAAAGGCCGAGGCGGCGACATAGACCAGACCAATCTCAAAGCTGAATTTGCCAGGTTGATAGAGAATTGCGATCACGCCAGCAAAAGCCAAAGTCATGCCGAGCGTTCGCCGCCAGCGCACTTTCTCTTTCAGAAAGACGATGGATAGGATGGTGACAATGGGCAAACCAAGCTGACCCACTATGGCAACCGCGCTCGCAGGGGCTGCCTGTAGGCCTAGGAACAGCAGTGCGAAATGCACCCCGCCAATACACATGGCAATGGCAAAGACGAGGCCGAATTGTTTTGGGAAGGGGCGCAAGAAGGGTGACAACAAAAGTGCGAGGCCCAAGAAGCGAATGCCTGCCAGAAAAATCGGCGGAATATCGGCCACCAGCCAGCGCGTCAACGGCAGGTTTAAGCCCCACGCGACACAGCAAGCAAACAATAAAAGGAAATCGGCTGGACGCATGCATGTCTCGTTTCACAGTCAGCAATTTGAGGTCAATGGTTTGCTACACCGGCGTATGTCAAAACACCCGAGCACGGCAGGTTTGCGCGCGTGCTGGACACGCGACCTAAAGTGATGACAAAAAAATGCGTGTTAGCGGCCCGAAGGATCCACACTCCAGCCCCGACCCGTCCGGCGCGCTTCCAAGGTCACGACGGCGCGTGTCTCGGGTGGGCGGAAATTTGCGAGCACGGCACCAGCAAAGCCAATCACAAGGCCAGCAATGGCCATAGCCATCACGCCAAAGAATAGAGCCGAAACGATCAGCAAGCCTGAAACCAAAGCGATTGTGCTTTGAAACATGGCCCGGGCGGTGTGAGAGAGTGAACGCATGTGACAGAGATTGGCACTGAAAAGCTTAACGTCAAGTGTTGGTACCCAGTTTTATGATCCTGCTGGTGCGTTTTGATAAGCATTGGCAGGATTCATGCGCAAACCACCGGATTCTTGAGGCTTGGCAGCACGCGCCTTTTGCTTTCGGCTCGACTTGATCTGCTCATAGGCGGCATTAATCGCCGCGGTTTTTTCGTGAGCCGCCTTGATGAACTCAATCGGCGCGCCACGTGCGATAAATTTGTCGGGATGATTCTCTGCCACGCAGCGGGTCCAAGCTTTGCGAACATCCTCATCGCTGGCCTGAATGGATACCGACAACATGGTGTAAGGGTCTGGCGCGCGATCTGGAAAATAGGGGGCGGAAAGCCGCGCAAACTCTGTTTCGGTAAAGCCAAACAGCTCTGCCACGCGCGTCAGATAGGAAAGCTCGCCATCGGTGATCGCGCCATCGGCTGCGGCGACCGAAAACAAGACGTCCAACACATCCTCAAGCAGGCAGGGCTTGGCGACATAGCGCTTGCCAATCCGCCGCGCATAGCCCTCATAGCCGTGCACGGTCTCTTGCGCCAAAGCGAACAGCTTATCAAACATCGGACGTTCATCGGGTGAAATTGGGAAGGCCGCTCGAAAGGCTGCGGCCTCGTCTAAGGTGGACTTCCCATCGGCCCGTGCCATCTTAGCAGCGAGCGCAACAACCGCGGCAGCAAACTCCATGTCACCGGGGTCGGGCGAACAAGGGTCGGTTGGACCGACGTCAGGCGCACCAAGATGGAAGGCGCTGCCTGCAAGATCTAAGAGTCGTTTCCAAAGTGACATGAAGTATCCTTAGCACGACCTTAGACTTTCGCACGACCCCTCGACTAAAATTTTTCCTCTGTGACCCAGCCCCCTGATCCGGGCCATTTATAAGTAGAGTCTGTTCGCCTTTGAAGTGCACCCATTGTTCGGGCCAGTGGGAGTTAGAGTTTCCCGCTCTGAGTCACGTTGGCGGGCTGGGATCGCCAACGAAATTTGTCAATGAGATCGGGACTTTGTTGCCGATGGCGCTGTGTGGCCTGACCTCGTTGTAGTA
>JAJTGP010000293.1 GCA_021299265.1 Hyphomonadaceae bacterium
CCAGAAAAAAATCCTCTGATTTATAACAATATCAAAATTGGTCCTTAAGGGCCAAAATCCTGATTTCAGGCGGTGGGCGATGTAATTTCACCAATATGGAGATTAAGCCCGACCGCTTTATCTCCGCTAATCCCCATTTCGCCCGCTCGGCCCTTGCCCGCTATACCCAGCATGATTTCATCGACCTCGTGCAGGCCTATCATATTCCCTTCTATGAGAAGACGCTGGGGCAATTATTCTGCGAAGGGGCAGGGGCGGCGCGCCTTATCGTCGATATGTTGTTGTCCGAATGCACCAAAGGCGGGGTGACGATTGCGACCGATGTGCAGGTTCAAGACGTTGCGCGGGTGGGCGAGGCTTATGTCGTCACCACCCAAGTGGGTCGCGCCACAGCGCCCAGTCTCATCATCGCAACCGGTGGCCCATCGATCCCGAAATTAGGGGCGACAGGCTTTGCCTATGAGATTGCCCGCCAATTTGACGTGGCCTTGATTGAGCCAAAGCCCGCTTTGGTGCCTTTGGTATTTGGTATCAAGGACATTGAGCTGATGCGGCCTTTGGCGGGGGTATCGCTGGAAGGGATTGCGGCCAAAGGCAAGACCGCCTTTCGCGAAGGTATGGTCTTCACCCATCGCGGTCTATCTGGCCCGGCTATTCTGCAGATCAGTTCCTATTGGAACAAGGGCGAGAGCATTTATCTCGACCTCTTGCCAGACGTCAAAGCCGAGCAGTGGCTAATTGAGGCTAAAACGGCGCGCCCGCGCGCACAGGCTTCTACAATCTTGTCGGAACGTTTGCCCCAGCGTTTGGCCCATGCCATGGCGGAGAAGGCAGGGCTAGATCGGCCCATGGCCGACTTGAAAGATGCGCAGCTCCGCAGCCTGTCTGAAACCCTGCACCACTGGGACCTGACGCCTGTCGGAGATGAAGGCTATGCCAAGGCCGAAGTCACCAAAGGCGGAATTGATACCGCCGCGCTCAATCAAAAAACCATGGAAGTCAAAGCCGTCCCCGGCCTCTATTTTATTGGCGAAGCGGTGGATGTCACAGGATGGCTCGGCGGCTATAATTTCCAATGGGCGTGGTCGAGTGGTGTGGCCGCAGGCGAAGCGGTCTAGCCATTGCCCTTCAGCATGGCGCGCAGGCCGCCGCTGGTCAGAGCCGCCACATCAAGAAGCGCTGCGGGCAGCATCACATCGGGCGGCGCGCACAAATAGAGCGGCTTCCAATTTGGATTGAACTTGTCCTTAAAGCGGCGAAGACCGCGGAATCCATACACTTCTTCGCCTTCCTCAAACACAATCGCGCCAAGGCGGACGAGCATGGGTGCGCCTTTAAGATCCGACAGGCCCGAAAGCGGGGCCATCGCCAAATCAAAACGGCGATAATTTTGTTCTTTGGCCCATAGCGCGATTTCAACGAACAAATAATCCATCACGCCATGGGGTGCACTGGGGGCATGGCGCATCAGATCAATGGCAATCTCTTCGCCGTCGTGGGTGGTCCAAAGACTCGCGAAAGCGATCATCGCGCCTGTTTTGTCACGCACATAAGCGGTCGGGAAACGGCTTAGATAGGTGCGATCAAAGGTGCCCAGCGAGAAGGTCTTTTCCCCGCCATGATGGGCACGGAGCCACGCCCGCGAGATCGGCTCCATCTCGTCGAGCAGGCTCGCAGTCTCTGTTGCTGGACTGAAGAAGAAGCTGACCTCTTCACGCGCCATTCTGTTACGCGACGTGCGCAGATTTTGCGCGTCCTTGCCGGTCAAGGTGAAGGTCTCAAGGTCGACGATGGCGGTCTCACCAATCTTGCGGACAACATAGCCGCTCTCGGCAAAGTCGGGCACCAGGTCGCGCGATACGGCGTAATAGATCGGGCGGGCACCAGCTTGATCTGCCGCGTCCCGCACGTGGCGGAGCAAGGCTTGCCGCTCGCTCGCAAGGCCTACGGGGTCGCCATAAATGATCCAGCGGTTGCCGCGTGCTCGATACATCACAAAGCTTTCGCCGCTCTCAGAGAATAGGAACAATTTGTCGCCCGGAAAGGCGAGATTGGCATCGGCGCGGGGATTTTCAGCCCGCTCTAAAATGGCTTGTGCGCGGGCGATGTCTGCAGGGTCCGACACACGGCGCAGGCTGGCCCGCCACGGTGTGAATAGGGCCCATACGGCGATGAACAGGGTCATGACACAAGCAGCGGTTAAGGCACGCAGGCTGCGCGCGGCATCATTGTCGCGCACAAAGTCCCACCAAAGCTCGGCGCGGAATTCCACATTCTGATAGGCGAACAGGCTGAGCCAGCCAACTGCCGCGACTGCGCCCGCAAGGGCTGCAATCCACGCGGGCGACAAGAGATTGGGGCCGAGTGCCGATTTGCGCGTGAAAGCAGCACCACAGGGCAGGGCCAGCGCCAATACCACCGCCAAAATGCTTGCCTCTTCCCAATCCAGGCCCTTGGCCAAAGAAAAGATGATGCCGCCGCTGAGAAGAATAATCGCCCCGCCCCAAGCCGCAGCCACTTTGCGCCACAGGCCCGCTGCAATCAGAAGCAGAAGGACGCCGACAATGGAGGCGGCAAAGTGCGACAGGTCAGAAATCGCGCGCAAATCCCATGCATCAATGGCTTGCATACGGGCCGATAGCGCCGGGGTTGCGACCGAGCTTAGCAAGACAAGCCCTGCCATAAACACCAAAGTCGCCAAGATACGTGGTGAAAGTTCTAGAGTGGCTTCACCCAAAGTCATGCCCAAGCGGGCGCTGATGCGGGCACCGAGACTATTGCCCATGGTCCGTGCTGCTTTGGCGGCTGGGCGTGTGGCGGGGGCTGCGTGATCTAGGCCTAAAATGATGGTGCCGATAACCAGTGGGATAAAGGTGTAGATCAGGCGGTAGACAACCAGCGCCACGGCAGCACCCGGCGTATCTTGCGTCACTGGGGCCAAGGTCAGAATGGCGGCTTCAAAGATACCAAAACCGCCCGGCGCGCCCGACAGCGCCCCCAATAGGCCTGCCAAAACATAGACAGCCAGAAAGGCCGGATAGGACCACCCGCCATGGTCTGGCAGGAGGAGATAAAGCACGCCTGCCGCACACATCCATTCCAGCACCGTGATGGTCAATTGCGTCAGGGCTTTGCCAAAGTCTGGCCGGTGGATGACAGCCTCGCCAATACGCGCTTGGTCGGCCCCAAAGCGCGCATAAACTAGCCACAAAATGCCCGGAACCAACAGAAGGAGGCCTAGGCCATACCAAACCAAGGCGTGGAACGGTCCGTGCAACGCGATTTCCGGAGCGGCAAACAAAAGGCCAAGGGCAGCAGCGGTGAGGCCACCCATTTGAACGGCAGAGCCTGTCAGAAAGGACAAGGTCCCGATTTCGCCCGGCAACAGGCCCCATTTGCGGTAGAGCCGCAGTCGCGCCGTGCCCGCCGTCACCCACGAATAGCCGAGACTATTAGCAAGGGCATAAGCGGCAATGCTGGCGCGCGCGGTGCGCGCGCGCGGCAAGCTTTTGCCCAACATCGACAAAGCAAAGCGGTCGTTGAAGGTTAAAGCGGCATAAGCCAATCCGACACAGGCAATGGCACCTAAAAGGCTCCACTGATTAACCGCTTCAAACGCCACCTTGAGGTCCTGCAGACTATGGCGTGTCATCTCATCATTGATGAAGACCAAAGCCAGAATGAAGACAGCAAGGCTGATGGCTGCCGTTAGGATCGGGTGGGTCAAGCTGCCCCTGGCGCGCGCCCACACAGCACCCAGCATGGTCCGCCACGCGGCGGTGCGGGCTTCTTCTTCCTCAAATTGCTCGATGGTGTCTTGGTTCGGTTCGGTCACAGGCCATCATGTTGCCTGCTTTATGCTGGCAAAACAAGGCAACTGTGTCCGTAAGGTTTCTGTCGGTAAGGCTTAGGCCGCGATATCTCGGACCTTGGCCCGGAATAGATCGCGGGCAAGGCCTTTGCCAAAGATCGCCAAAGCTTGGCCACCGGCAAAATCACGTACGCCAGCCACACGGGCAAAGCCTGCAAAGGTCTGGAAAATGTCCCGCAGGGCCTCAGGCGCATGGGTGACAATGACCGCATCATAGCTGGCCAATTGGTCTTTCGACAAAGCCATGGTCACGCCATCGGGTGCCCAAAGAATGCGAACAGACTCCTCACAGCGGGTTGCTTCATGGCTCAACTCAAAATGCACGCCGGGGAATTGGCGGGCTAAAAGGGCAACATGAGCACCGGCATCAGCCGCCATCACTTCGATCACATGGGCGCACGACAGGTCTAACGTCGTATGGACACGCTGCAGCAAGGCCCAAGAGGCGCGTTGCGCGCGACGTTGTGCCATTTGGCTTTCAGATTCAATTAATTGTTTTTCTTCAGCACGCGCCACAAGCGTCTCCTAATTTCTAGGCTCAGTGTGAATCGCGTTGGTAAACGAGACGTTAGGACGCAAAAGAATTACAGCATCCGGTGTTTTTTCTCTGTGGAGCGATTGCAGTCCCGGTTCAGATGCCCGCTCCAACCCTGTCATCCCCGCCGGAACGAAGTAGAGAGTGGAGCGAGCGCATCTGCGTCAAGTTGGGGGACTGAAGGGATAAGCTTCGTTTCATCTGGAAGGCTTTGGTGCAGGCTCTGCCTACACCAAAGGCCAACGTCGATTGTTTGTGGGCGATTTGACGAGTCAAGTCCGCTACGCGCCGCATTGCGGCAGATTTCCGGAGGAAATCTGGACTTGACGCGACAAACCGCCCAATCACGCTAGAGGAAGCGGTTTGGTGGACCAAAGGGATCACCAAAGCGCGTCTAGGTCGAAATATTCTTCCAATCAGCACGAGGATTTAAGACCCTCGCCCATCTTGAGGCGAAGGCAATTGCACTGGGCGAAGTGGCTGGACCTGATTGGGGTGAGCCTTTAGCGTGAAGCCATGACCCCTGAAGAGATCAATCAATTCTTGGCCCAAGCATTTAGCGGCGGCACACCACCCTTGGTCGAAGCAGCAGATGGCCAGACCGCACGCTGTCGTATCACTTATAGTCCCAACCAGATCCGGCCGGGCGGTACACTCTCTGGCCCGACGATGATGGCGCTGGCCGATACGGCGGCTTATGCCTTGGTGCTGTCGGCCATTGGGTTTGAGCCGCTTGCGGTGACGACCAATCTGTCGATCCAATTCATGCGCAAGCCCAAGCCCAAGGATTTGATCGCTGAGGTCCGTGTGATGAAGCTGGGCAAGACCATGGCAGTGATGGATGCAGGCATAAGGTCAGATGGCGAAACGGATATGGTCGCACACGCTGTGATCACGTATGCCATTCCCCCAAAGAAGGGCACGCCATGAAGCAACAACATCTTTTGGGTCTGATCTGCCTGTCGGGCTTTGTTGCGGTGGCGATTGGCGCATTTGGTGCCCATGGCATCACCAGTCCACAGGCCAAAGCTTGGGTAGAGACGGGGTCTAGTCAGCACATGGCCCATAGTTTGGCGCTGTTTGCCTGCGTCTGGCTGCAATCCCAAGGCTTTAGCAAAGCGCGCTTTGCGGTGCCGCTGTTCGGCCTTGGCATTTTGTTGTTTGCTGGGTCGCTTTACGCCCTTGCATTTGGCGCGCCACGGGCTGTAGCAATGGCGGCACCCCTTGGTGGCCTCTGTTTCTTGAGTGGATGGCTCGTGCTGGCTTGGGCTTGTTTCAGCCGAAAGGATACGCGCCATGACCAAAATTGATTGGGCCCAATTCGGATTGTCGGTTCCACACATGCTGCCCGTCAATGGCATTGAGATGGCTGTCTGGGATACAAACACCGCAACTGACTTGCCGCCGGTTGTCTTGTGTCATGGCTATCCAGAGCTTGCCTTTTCGTGGCGGCATCAATTGGCTGGACTGCCCCAAGCAGGCATTCGCGCCATTGCCCCAGATTTGCGCGGCTATGGCCTGACGTCCGCCCCCGAGGCGATTGAAGCCTATGATCTCGATACGCTGACAGGGGACCTTGCGGCCCTGCTCGATGCTAAAGGGATTGAGAAGGCAGTATTTTGTGGTCACGATTGGGGGGGGCTGATTGTGTGGGCGATGGCGACACACAGGCCAGACCGGGTTGCGGGTGTGATTGGCGTCAATACGCCCTATACTAAGCGCCCCCCAATTGACCCCATCGCGCTTTATGAACAGCGCTTTGGGCCGGATCATTACATCATCTTCTTCCAGAAGCCCGGCGCGATGGAGGCGATTTTGGAAGAGGATGTCGACAAGACCTTCCGCTTCTATATGCGCCGCTCGTCGGTCACACCGTTAGAGTTTGACGCCCGCCCGGAAGGCAAGCGCAATCATGCCTTTCAGTTGGCCTTGCAGAGCTTTGACAAGTCCAAAGCGACCCATCCTTTGCTGACCGCGGCAGAGCATCAGGTCTATGTCGATACGTTTACCCGCACTGGCTTTCGCGGTGGCATCAATTGGTATCGCAACTTCACCCGCAATTGGCTCGATAGTGCCGATATTCCAGATCTGGTTGTCCAGCCCAGTCTGATGATCATGGCGGAAAATGACGTTGTTTTGCCGCCTTCAGCCGCCG
>JAJTGP010000136.1 GCA_021299265.1 Hyphomonadaceae bacterium
CGCCCAAGCTGAAAGATGCCTTCTTGATGGTGCATTCGCAAGCCGCAGCCATTCCCCAAGGAGCCACGCAGTTCTTCGCCAATCTAACTGGCCAGAAGGAGCAAGTCTGGCTCGATAATGTCAGCCAGTTTGATTTCTATGACCGGGCCGCCCCCGTCAAAGCCGCGTCAGACGCTGCCGCCCGTCATTTCCAATCCACCCTTTAGCACCAACCCGCAAAACACATCTTGAAAGGACAGACCGATGTTCCGCAGCACGCTTCTCGCCGCCGCCCTTGTCTTGGCCTTGCCACTGGCTTCCCACGCAACACCGAAAAAGGATCAAAACGTGACACCTGCTTCCCATGCAATTCAATTGGCCCCAGCCGGAAACCCAGAATCCTCCCGCGTCATTCAATTGGTGAGTTCCATTCCCTTAGCTGTAGACCTTGCCAATTATGAACTCGCTGAGGCCGCCTTTGCCCCGTCTATCGTGGTGGACTACACCAGCCTTTGGGGGGGCACGCCCAACACGATGACGCCCGCAGAACTAATGACGGGCTGGCGCAGTATTGTTCCAGGTTTCGATGCCACCTTCCATGAACTTACAAATGTCAAAGCAACGATCACTGGCAATTCAGCCATTGCCACTGCACATGTTGATGGTCGCCACTGGATTGGTGATCGGTTGTGGCGACCCATCGGCACCTATAACTGGGACTTGACCAAGAACGTCCAAGGCCGCTGGCAAGTTACCCGCATGGTGTTCACCATGACCCAAGAACTCGGCGACCGGGCCTTGGCGAGTGAAGCAACACAAAGAGCAAGCGCCTTGAAACGATAGCCGCGCAGGAACAGTGAGTGGGGTATTATGCCTCACTCACTTTCCGCCTGTTTTAATGTCCGCTATCCTCAATTTTCAGCCAACAACAGACCATCTCTTGTCGGCCAAGTTCTGCCGAAACGCTGATAGTCTCAAATGCGCCAAACTAGGTCAATAACGCGCAATTCATAGAAGCCCGAAAGCGGACATTCGTACCGCCCCTCCTCGGGTTTACTCCGCCGCCACCTGCGCCTGCTCAGTAAGTTCGGTCACGGTTCCACCAGCGACCAATAAAGTCCGGTCTGCCCCTGCAATCGCGGCTTCGCGGTGCGCGACAAAGACGCGGGTACAGGAGAGACCTCGCAGCGTCTCAGAGACGCGAGCCTCAGTCTCCGGGTCGAGATTGGCCGTGCCTTCATCCAGGAACAGGATCGTGGGTTCGCGGTAGAGCGCGCGGGCGAGCAATACCCGCTGTTGTTGCCCGCCGGACAGGGTGGAGCCTAGATCGCCCACCAAAGTCATGGTTCCCATTGGCATCTTGAGGATGTCATCCAACACGCATGCCTTGGCCAAGCAGTCTTCCACCTTGGCCATGTCGAGGTCTGCATCGAAGAAGGAGACATTGTCGGCAATCGTGCCTGCCAGCAGGCGATCATCTTGTAAGACAGCGCCTATGCGATGACGGAACGTACGGACACCAAAGTTCTTGAGGCCAACCCCTTCGACCTTTACTTCGCCCTCAGTTGGATCAAGCAAGCCCAGAAGAACCTTCATCAAAGTCGTTTTGCCACCGCCTGACGGGCCGATGATGGCAACAAATTGGCCGGGATCTATGGAGAAGCTTGCATCCTTGAAGACTAAGGGTTCGTGAGTTGCATAGCGGAAGGAGAGCTTGTCGGCCCCAATGCGGCCTTCAAACAAGCGGCCTTCTTGAATGGGCTCATCCACGCCAACTTCTGGGTCCTCATGCACCACATCGGCTAGTCGCTCTAAGTGAAGCTCCAACGTCTTCCATTGGAAGTAAAGGCCAATGAGGCCCGATAGCGCGCCAGAAAACTGGCCCGCATAGGATTGAAACGCCATCAACATACCAAGGCTCATGGTGCCATCAATCACTTGCTTGGCCCCCAGCCACCAGACCGCGACACCTTGGAGGCCCGTGACAATGCCAAGCCCTGCCCCACCCCACAGGCCAACGCGCTGCATGGTGACGCTGTTATTGACGCTGGCGGCGGTATCATTCTGCCATTGGCTGACGCGCTCGCGTTCTTTCCCGAACAACTTAAACGTCCGCGCCCCGCGCAAAGTCTCCATGAAAGTCGTCGACGCCACTGCGCCCAGGCTGATGCCCTCATCGGTCTTGCGTCGCACCCAGGGAAAGGTGACGGCTTGAACGATCAACGGGATCAACATGGTGGCGATCACGCAGCCAAACAGCAGTGGCGAATAAAGCACCGCCATTGTTCCACCCACCACCAGCATGATCACATTCAGGGTTGCGCCGATGGGCACGCTGGTGAGGAACCCCTGCACTGGTCCAAGCGAACCAAACCGGCTCATGATGTCGCCAATGTGGCGCTTCTCAAACCACGCCACAGGCAGGCGCAAGGCATGGCGCAACAAATTGCTCTGCATTTGGAACGAGAGTTGCGTGCCCAGATACATGCCGACAAACCCTTGAAGCAGGCCGATGCCAGTTTGGATCAACAGCAAGATCACCATGCCCATCCCGATAGTGGTCAGAAGGTCCATATCGCCTTTGGAGATGGCATCATCAATGATCAATTGGTTCAGCATCGGGCTGAACACGCCAATTACCTGCACAACAAGGGCGAGCATGAAGAGTTGGATCACGGGCCCCTTCAGGCCTTTCAAAGTGCTCCACATATCCGTAAGGCGAACCCGCTCAACATGCTTCTTCTTGGTGAAAGCTGGCGTGGGCGTCAGCTCCAGCGCCACACCGGTAAAGGACCGGCCAATCTCAGCCGGGGCCACTTTGCGTACACCGCGTGCCGGGTCATGAATGATGGCCCAAACCCCACCCGGCCCATTCCATGCTTTCTTCAGCACGACATAATGGGCCAAGTTCCAGTGCAGCACACAAGGCGGCTTGAGGCTGACTAATTCATCGACTTCCAGCCGCAAGGGCCTGCCAA
>JAJTGP010000188.1 GCA_021299265.1 Hyphomonadaceae bacterium
GACGGTTTTTGCTGAATTGCCTAAGTTACTGGAGCGCGCCGGCCCGGGGGCTCCGACAAGTGGCGATCAAATTGGTTCAATCACGGGTCTCTTCACTGTGCTGGTCGATGGCGGCGATCACGATGAGCCAGTTGCCGATGCCGTCCGTGGCATTCTCGATGGCCATTTGGTGCTAGAGCGCGCGATTGCCGAACGTGGCCGCTTCCCAGCACTTAATATCCTCAAGTCCGTTTCCCGCCTCATGCCTGAATGCCACGCGCCTGAAGAACAAGTTTTGGTGCGTGATGCCAAGCGCGCGTTGGCAGCCTATTCGGATATGGAGGAGTTAATCCGTTTGGGTGCCTATCGGCGCGGGGCCGACCCAGGCACGGATCGCGCCATCGCTTTGGCCGAGCCGCTGGAGGAATTCTTGAGCCAAGGCAAGCAAGAACGCACAACCTTTGCTGAGACTTTCCAACGCCTGTCCGACATCATGATCGCACAAAGCTGATCTAAGTCTTTGAGCCTATGATGCAGTTTTCCTACCTGCGGGAAAATTCTACAGATCGAAAGAGCGATTTCTTAACCCACAGCGTGTAGATAGGACCTGTAACGCAGGGAAAGTCACAATGAAAACCGGCTCAACGCTAATCAAATTGGCCAAGCATAAGGTCGACAGCGTACAGATGCTGATCAGTGCGGCTGAACGCACGCGCGAAGATATTGAGCGCAAGAAGGCTGATCTTTTGGTCGCCGAGAAGCGTGAGCGCACGCGCGCTGAAGCAGATCCTGCGATGATGGGCCATTGGGTGGCGTATTCTCAGGTCCTGGTTGCGCAACGCGCCAATCTTGAAGCATCGCTTGTAGGCGTGGAAGAGCAATTGGAAGCGCTGCGTGGTGACTTGCAGGCAGCCTTCGAAGAGCAAAAGAAATTCGAAATGCTAGAAGAGCGTCGTGTGAGCCGGACCAATGCGTCGAAAGCTAAGCGAGAGCAGGCCTTCTTGGATGAGGCAGCCATGATCCGCGCTGCAAAGCGGCATTCAGCCTAGTTCAATTTAGAACAATACGATTGCACGATGGGGCCCTCAAGGGCCCTTTTTTGTGCGCTGCGCGAGTGGATGGTTACGATTCACCAATTCTGTGAGCCGCGCGTCGGCCACATGGGTGTAAATCTGGGTGGTGGCGATGTCGGCATGGCCCAGCATGACTTGTACAGATCGCAGATCTGCCCCCCCCTCTACCAAATGGGTCGCAAAGGCATGGCGCAAGACGTGCGGACTCATCTTCTTTGGATCCAAGCCGGCCTTGATTGCCAGCTCATCCAACAGACGCGCAAACTCACGGCGACCAAAATGGCCAGCCTTGCCTTTGGCTGGAAAGAGAAACTTCTCGGCTTCTACTTTTTGATTGCCTTCAGTCAAGCTCTCGCTCCGGACGATCAGCCAAGCATCCAAGGCGTGTCGGGCATGGGACCCCAATGGGACGAGCCGCTCTTTCCCACCTTTGCCTTTCACCCGCATGGCGGCGATCTCAGGCTTGGGAACAGTGCGCATTGGAAGGCCAACCAGTTCACTGACCCGCAAACCACAACCATAAACCAGCTCTATCAGACAGGCCGCACGCACCGCTTTCCAGCCTTTAAGTGTCGTCGCTGCAGCAAGCAGCGCATCGATGTCGGCTAATTCAGCTGTTTTGGGTAAGTTACGGGCACGCTTTGGGCCATCCCAGCGCCTTGTAGGGTCGTCGGACCGCCAGCCTTCGCTGACCGCAAACTGATAGAATTGGCGCAGCGCAGCTCGGCGTCGGGCGATGGTTGTGCTGCTGAGTCCACGCACGCTCAGGTCTTGGGCGAAGGCCTCAATATCTTCTTGGTCTGCGATAAGGGCGTCCACTTCGCGCGCAATCAGAAACTCAGCAAAGTCGGCTAGGTCGCGCCGATAAGCGTCTAAAGTGTTGCGAGCCGCACCGCGCTCCACTCCAATCATTTCAAGAAAAGCTTCAATCTTTGCGATCACTTGGGCGGAGTCCAACTAGGCTTGGCTGGGGCTTTGGCCCTTGTTTTAGGTGCAGGGGCGGCGGTCGTTGAACGGGGGGCTGATGCGGACCTTGCTACACTGGCTGGACTGGGCGGTGTGGCTGCCGCTGGCGTTGCAGCTTTCGGCTGGTTTGGAGCTGACAAATTGGTCCTCAAGCCTGTTGGCGAATTGGTCGTTGCTGAACTTGGTTTTGTCGATGGTGGTTGTGCAGCCGGCGCAACAGCGGGTGTCGTGCGCGTAGGAACAACCAAGTCCAAAGCCAATAGATAATCGCGTGCCAGTTCAATTGCCTGTGCCGTCAGGCCAACACGGCGCAAAGCACGCACAGAAATGGCAACCGTCTCGGCGTCCGCACTGGCAGGTTCTTGACCTTGTAGCGCAAGGCCGACCAGTAAGGCGACTTCGCCCTTTGAGCCCCGCTCCGCCGCCAGGGTCAAGGCGGTGCGTAGACCTGCTTGACCATTTTTAACATCGGGCAGGCCCGGCTGAACCAAAGCAGCAAGCCCGCCATGTGTTGGCATTCCGGCAGACCAAGCGATCAAAGCATCGCGGATGGCTTGGCGCTGGGCGCTCGGATTGGCCGCTGCCTCGATGTGACGCTGTACGGGACGATCATCTGCCACCGGGTCGAGCATGGCCAAGGCAAGACGTTGCCGAGGTGAAAGTGGCGAAGGGCTGCGGATTTCAAGCGCTTTCGCAAGCTTGACATCTCCCGCCCAAAGCGCGGCCTCAGCCAGAGTTTGCATGGCTAAGGGCGGGATTTGTTCGGGTGCCGTTTCGACCAGTCCTCTAAGGTCATTCACCATAAGACGTGCCTCTAAGGCTCTGCCCTGTGCACTCGTGGTTTGGCTAAATGCTTTTGCCCAAGTCTCAGCAATCGGCGGTGAAGGCGGGGAAAGGGGTAAGGGTTGGGCTAAAACGTCGCCCGGAGGCACAAGGGACGTTTCTGTTGCTGGCACCGGGGGGGGGAGTGGGATCCGCAAAAGCGCTTCTTGGGCGGGTGACACCACCCCAGTCTGGGCGGCCCGCCGAAGCAAGGGCATGACTTCATCTGCTGGGAAGCGGGTTTGAAAATCCGGCCAGTTTAGCAGCGATGATAATGCTGCCGGGTCACCATTGGTTGCCAGAGCCTTAGGCAATTTCAATTGCGCTTTCATGCCCAGCGCGAGGGCGCGGCCGCTGTCAGCTCGAAACGGCGGTGGATTCGTGACGGGCCCTGATACGGCGGCGACCGCGCGGCCAAGCCAAGTATCGGTCTGGCCCTTACCTCTGGCCAGATCCACTGAAAGATTCGCGGCGGCAGCTTCGCCATTTAAGGCATAGCAAGTCGCCCGGGTCTCCAGCCAGCTTGGGCTTGCAATGTTATTATTGGCTTCATCAAGTCCTGGCGAAGCAACCCATCCGCAGGCCTCCTCGATGCGGCCGGCGCGAAACGCGGCATCAATGGCCACAGTTACCAAAGCTGGATCAGCACTTAAGCGCGGCACAGATTGGAACAAACGCGTTGCCGCCTCGGAGGGGCCTAATCGATTGGCTGCCAAAAACCGTGCGCGAGCTAATTCAAGGTCGCCTAAAGGGGCTGAGCCGCCCGAAAACACGGCTTGGCGGACCAGACGCTGCAGGCTTGGAAACCGCAAATCCGGGCCGATCCGCTCGAACGCCAATGCCAATGTACCCGGGTCAGCGCCTTGCCAAAGGTCGCTATCCAGCCTCTCAAGACCTAGCGGCAGCGCGGCTGCGCCCCAAGGACCGACTTCCTGTAATGGGGCGGACTCAATGGTGCGGCTGGACTGGCCCAGAACGGGCGATGCCGCCATTGAACAGAATAAGGCGCTGGTGAAGAGTAGTGTGCGTATCATCATGCCTGTCATAATCCATTTTGCGGCAAAACAGTGGCCTTTCGCTTCAAGCAGGCGCGATTGCGTGAACCACGCGACAAGCGCACAATTAGTCCCTATGTTCGCTTATCGTTCTTATCTTAGCGAATCAACGCCATGTCCAGTGAGCC
>JAJTGP010000153.1 GCA_021299265.1 Hyphomonadaceae bacterium
ATCAGGCCAAGCCTTTGTTTAAACGACCGGTGGTTTGGATTGGAGTCGCGCTTCTGATAGCCGCAGCTCTCGGTTTTTGGTGGTGGCAGGTTCAAAAGGCCGCTCGGGCAAAGCCAATGTTTCATACTCAAGCTGCCCGCATGGGTGACGTGACTTTGAGCGTTATAGCCAATGGCACGCTGCAACCCATTCGAACCTATGCAATCGGCAGTGAATTGTCCGGCACCGTGTCGCGGGTCAATGTGGACGTGAATGACCGCGTGACACAAGGGCAAATCCTAGTGGAACTGGATACCTCCAAACTGCGGGATCAGATCGCACGGACCAAGGCCACGCTTTTTTCCGCGCGCGCCAATGTGGCCCAAGCGGCAGCAACTCGAAGGCAAGCCCAAGTCAGCCTCGCCCGCCTGCAACGCGTGTGGCAACTCTCCAATGGCCAAGTCCCGGCTCAAGCCGAACTGGATATGGCGAGGGCCGATGTCGATCGTGCGATTGCGGCAGGCAATATCGCAGCCGCTGGCGTCCGGGATGCGCAAGCCGCGCTCTCCACCGACGAGATCAATCTGTCGAAAGCCTCCATCCGCGCCCCAGCAGATGGCGTCGTCTTGACCCGGACTGTAGAGCCCGGAAGCGCTGTGGCCGCTTCGTTTCAGTCAGTCACACTCCTCACACTCGCCTCCGATCTCGCCCGCCTGCGCGTGTGGGGCTATGTCGATGAGGCAGACGTTGGCTCTATCATGGTTGGCCAAGAGGCGACCTTTACTGTCAGCGCATTCCTAAATCGCACCTTTCCAGCGCAAGTGACCCGCGTTGGCTCAGGCTCCACCATTACCGACAATGTTGTGACCTATCTGACCTATCTAGACGTTGCCAATGATGACTTGATGCTGAAGCCCGGCATGACGGCTACGGCTACCATCATTGCCAAGCGTCACCAGAATGTCCTGCTCGTGCCCAATATGGCGTTGCGCTTTACACCAAACCAAGCCGTTACTAGCGCCGCGCCAAAGCAAAACAGCCTGTTAAGTGCCTTAACCCCGCGGGTGCCCGGCGGGCGAGGTGTCCGAAAACAGGATCAGGCCCCGTCGGTCGCCGGTGCCAAAGTGGTCTATATCCTGCGAGACGGTGCCCCTGTCGCCATCACCATCAAGACTGGGCTCAGTGACGGGCAAATGACTGAGATTGTCGGTGGCGACCTAAAGGCGGGCATGCCCGTCATCACGGATCAACTTGCAGCGCCAAGTCCATGAGTTCGCTGATCTCGCTCCAAGGGGTGTCCAAGCGATATGGCGAAGGGGCCAGTGAATTGATGGCGCTCAACCAGATCAGCCTTGAGATTCAAGAAGGCGAGTTTATTGCCATCATGGGTGCCAGCGGTTCTGGCAAATCGACAGCCATGAATATTCTGGGCTGTTTGGATACGCCAACCGCCGGCACTTATTTGTTCAAAGGCGTCCATGTTGAGGCGTTGAGCCGCGATCAACGTGCGCGCATCCGTCGACGTTATCTGGGCTTTGTCTTTCAAGGCTTCAATCTCTTGGCGCGGACGTCGGCGCAGGAAAATGTTGAACTGCCCTTGCTCTATCGTGGCGACTCCCAAGCGGATCGAAAGAAGGCCGCGCGCGAGGCCTTGGGCGCAGTCGGACTGGCTGGCTGGGAGCATCATACACCGTCGCAATTGTCCGGCGGTCAGCAACAACGTGTCGCCATTGCGCGCGCAATCGTGACAGAGCCCGCTGTGGTCCTGGCGGACGAACCGACCGGCAATCTAGACACCCAACGCAGCCACGAGATCATGAGCCTCTTAGTCGGCCTAAACCGAGATCATGGCATTACCGTCCTGATGGTAACGCACGAGCCGGACATGGCCGCCTATGCCCATCGTATGGTGCATTTTAAAGATGGAAAGGTCGCCAAGGATGCGACCAATCCTAACCCGACTTCCAGCCCGCCATTTCAGGCGGACCCTGCGCAGGAGACGGTGTGATGTTGTTTTCAGTGTTCATGCTGGCGGTGAAGTCGGTTTATCGCAATCTCTTGCGCTCCTTTCTCACTATTTTGGGCATCGTGATTGGCGTCAGTGCTGTCATCACGATGGTCACCATTGGCAATGGCGCGACCCAGGCCATCAAGGATCAGATCTCCAGCCTTGGGACCAATATCTTATTGCTCAGCCCAGGTCAGCGCATTGGCGGCGGGGCCGGTGGGGGTGGGGGCGTTCCACAATTTACAGAGGCCGATGCAGACGCGATCCGCGACCAAATTGGTGGGATTAAATTCGCCATTGCAACGTCGCAGCGTCCCGTCGTTGCCATTGCCAATGGGCATAATTGGTCGACCATAATTGCCGGTGCCGCCAATGACTATTTTGCCGCCGGAAACTGGGAACTAGCCAGCGGTCGTACTTTTGAGCCCGCCGAGGAAGAAGCAGGCGCGGCGGTGTGCGTGATTGGCGAAACCGTGCGCCGGGAAGTTTTTGGCGGTACCATAGGCCAAACAGGCCTTGGCTCTGCCCTTCGTATCAAACAATTTTCCTGTCAGGTGATTGGGATTACCAAGCCCAAGGGCCAGATCGGCATGGGGGATCAGGACAATAGCATTGTGACCCCCCTCAAGACCTTTCTGCGACGTGTCTCGGGCAATAGCCAGATTGGCTTGATTGTCATCAATATGACGGAAGGGGCCGATAGCGCATCGCTGAAATCCAGCCTCACGCAATTAATGCGCGAGCGTCGCAAGTTGGGCGACCTGAAGACTGGTGGCGCGGATGATAACTTCAATATATTCGATACCCAACAATTGGCCGATACCTTGTCGGGCACGATGGGTCTATTGACGTCTCTTTTAGGCGCCGTGGCAGCTGTCAGCCTGTTGGTGGGTGGTATCGGCATCATGAATATCATGCTGGTCAGCGTCACCGAACGTACCCGCGAGATTGGGCTTCGTCTTGCCGTTGGTGCGCTGGAGGGAGAAGTCCTGCTGCAGTTTCTGATTGAGGCGGTCGTGCTGTCGGCGTTGGGCGGACTGATTGGCATTCTTTTGGCAACAGCAGCTTCGATTGGCCTCTCCTCGCTCATGAATCTGCCCTATCGGTTTGATCCGGCGATCAACATTTTCGCGCTCTTCTTCTCAGGTTTGATTGGGGTCATATTTGGCTATTTCCCCGCCAGAGGGGCGGCGCGCATGGACCCGATTGAAGCGCTCCGCCATGAATAATAGCGCGTTTTGATCCGTTGGGATCAAAGTTGCGCGCTCATCATTAATTGGAGTAATGCCCTCGGCCATTTTCAGGCAGCCGAGGGCAAATCTGTGATCATGGACCGCTGGCGTTACGCAGCGACGCCGTCATAAACATCCAAACGGCTCGGGTCAGACTGACTGAGCACGCCACGGGCTTTCTCAATCTCTTCGGCACTGCCATGGGCCATCACCAGAAAGCTGTCGGCTTTCACGTCGGTCTCATAACGGACAACACTGTCTTCTGGGACGCCGATGCTGGAGATGGCGCCACCCAAGGCACTTAGGCTTCCGATCACCAGCGCGCCTTCGAGCGCTGAGATAACGGCAGTGGCGAGATAGCCGAGCACGACGACTTGGCCGAACACGGGAACGACCATGAAGACACCGCCAAACAAGAGGCCCCACAGTCCGCCCCAAAGCGCACCGCGTGAGCCCCACATTTGGATGCGGTCGCCCATGTTGAAAAAGCCCATAACCTTTTCTTCGGTGTGATAGCCTTTGCCTACGACACTGATGTTCTTCACGCCGATACCGGCTGCTGCCAGTGCTTGCACCGCTTTATCCGCGTCTTCGTGACGAGGATAAACGGCGATGATTGTGTTTGCTTGATCCATAGGTTTCTTCATTTCTAAAAGAGGGGAGGGGAGGATGGATTGGCGCTATTTGTCGAATTCAATCGTGACGCCGCTGATTGCCAAGGTGAGTTCGAGGCCTTCGCTTTGGGTGTTGAGACGCAGTTCCACGCCCTTGCGATTGGTAAGGCCGCCGGTGCCGGCACCAATCGGGCCAACCGTCGCCCCGACGCCTGCGGCACCATAAACGCCTTCAAAATCGGCGAGGCTTTTCAGCTTGTAGACCTCGGCGGTACCGTCGATGGTCGATGCACCGATACCAAGGGCGCTCAAGCCTTTGACGGTGAAGGGATAGGTACGGCCTTTGTAGCTCAAAACCCCGTGGCCCCAGCTATGGCCAACCCCAATCGCGATATTGGTCGCTTTAAACGTAGCGGTTGCGCTCAACGGGGTGGGAGCAGGGCTGGTGACGGGGGCAGCCGGGCGCGCTTGAGCCGTGGAGGTGATGCCAAGGGCAGAGATGGCGCAAAGGGCCAGAATAGGAACCAATTTCATGATGTGTCTCCAAAAGCCAGATTGGCTGATGGATTTGACTGGTAGGGCTGCGCTCGGTTTGCCGACTTGACGCCCGTCAATCGTGGCCCCGCCTTTCGCGCCTAGGTGAAGGTTTGGAATGCCGTCGTCCCAATTGGACAGGCTCAGGAGTTATCACATGAACAAGACACGCAATACGCTGCACGAAACCATTCGCGCCCAATCGGTTGAATTGCTCAACAAGCATTTGGCCGCGGCCATCGATCTTCATGCCCAAACCAAGCAAGCCCATTGGAATGTGCGCGGCCCAAACTTTATTGCCATTCATGAGTTGTTTGATCGCGTGTCAGAACAAGTCGAGACCTATTCCGATATGTTGGCCGAACGCGCCGGTGGCTTAGGCGGTGTGGCGCAAGGCACTGTCCAAGTCGCCACCAAAAACTCATTTCTGGTCCCCTATGATTTAGGCTTGGCCGATGAAAACCAGCATGTATTTGCCGTCGCTGGCAGTTTGGCGGCTTTTGGCCAATCGGTGCGCGAAGCGAGCGCAACAGCCGCCAAGTTTGGCGATGCCGACACCTCTGACCTGTTCACCGAGATGTCGCGCGGGATAGATCAGCAACTCTGGTTCGTTGAGTCCCATGTCGCACCCTCTGCTTAAGCATCAGAAATCGACTGTCTGGTCAGCCAAGCCTCACCATTGGGGCTTGGCGCTGGTCGCTTTGGGCTTGGGGGCGTGCGCGTCCCCATTGCCTATATCAATTGCGGACAAGGATTTGGTTATGGGGGATCGAATTTGCCGAGGCGAGGCCACCCAAATCTACTTTGCCAACCAAGATGACGTTCTAAGCCCCAGTGCGGTCCGAGTGCTATCGGTCTTGAGTACCAGCCTCTTGCGCTGCCCACGCCGCAAGATCCTATTGTTGGCAGTATCAGGCGATGATGGTGCACCCGCTTTTGTCAACGTGGCCGAGCAAAGGTTGTATCGTGTCCGTTCAACCTTGTTGGAGCGCGGCCTATCAGAGGGCAGTTTTGACGCGGACCCAACGCTTGCCCCGCATGTACGTCTTCCCAAAGGCCCAATAGGCGGGGTTGTGGTTGTAACAAGGCGATAGCTGATCAATTTTAGATTGACTTTTCTGCCCGATGCGCGCGTCATCCAAGTTGTTCTAGATGGAGATGGACTTTGGGTACGACGCGCGACCTCCTCCGTCAGGGCACTCGGGTAATCCATGAGCGCCTTCACCACCATTCAAGCTTTGCGGAATTGATGGACGAAACGATTGCGTTGCCGGGCTATTTGGCGCTGCTTGAAAGCTTATACTCTTATCATCAAGGGCTAGAGCATGCTCTGGACTCCGCCATTTTTCCAGAGCGGTCACAGGCACCCACAGTCGATCATCGCAGCCAACGTCTCTTGCACGACATGGAAGAATTACGGCCAAGCCGCCTTGATCACACCGGCCATGTGCAAGCCGTCGCACATACCGAGATTAAGTCTTACGGCGCTTGGCTGGGTGTCCTTTATGTGCGCGAAGGCTCGATGATGGGTGGACGGGCTTTAGCTGCCAAGCTTGATCATTTGTGCGGCGACCAAGCGAGCGGGCGCAGCTTTTTTCAAGGCGGCAGTGGCGATGGGGCATCTTGGCAAAGGCTCTGTCGTGCGTTGGATGGCCTCATTGAACCGGAAGCCCAAGACCAAGCGCTTCAAGCGGCTCTGGCCAGTTTCCAGCTTTTTGATACGTGGATGATGCCGAAAGCCGTTGTTACTCCAATTCTGGTTTAGAGTGCCCAGCGCTCTAGGGAACCAATCAACCCCGGAGGCGTTTAATGGCTATGCCCCAGACCCTTGCCTCATCAACCCTTCCCCCTGAACCGCCAACCCTGACAAATTGCGAGAAGGAGCGGATCCACGAGATCAATTCGATCCAAAGCGGCGGCTTTCTGCTCGCGCTAACGCCAGACTGGATAATTGAGCGGGCCTCGGCCAATTGCGGGGAGTTTCTGAATCAGCCGCTTGAAGAGATATTGGGGGCAAATTTAACGGCCTTGATCATGCCTGAAGCGGTGCATGCGATCCGCAATCGCCTGTCCTCCCTTTATCGGCAGGATGTCATCGAGCGATTGTTTGCGATTGTTCTGCAAGACGGCGGTCCAGGCTTTGACCTCGCGGTCCATACCAGCGGCGATTTGATCCTGCTGGAGGCAGAGCTAAGCGAGGAATCGGGTGAGCTAAACGCGGGCTCGATGGTGCGGTCGATGATTGACCACGTGCAGCATCAGCATCATGTGAGCGACCTAACACATGAAGCCGTCCGACTGGTACAAGCTCTGACCGGCTATGATCGTGTGATGATCTATCAGTTCCATCCCGATGGCTCGGGCGAGGTGATTGCCGAACGGTGCCGCCCATCGATGGAACCCTTTCTGGGCCTGCGCTATCCAGCGACCGACATTCCCCAGCAAGCTCGGGCGCTTTTGATCCGCACCCCAATCCGCACCTTGCTAGATATCGATAGTCCACCTTCACCTATCGTGAGCACCAAGACTTTTGCTGATGCATTGACAGACCTATCCATGAGCAGCCTCCGCTCGCACTCGCCCATCCATCTCGAATATCTGCGCAATATGGGTGTGGCGGCGACCATGACGATTTCGCTTCTCAAGAATGGGGCGCTGTGGGGCTTGATTGCGTGTCACCATATGACCCCCCGGACCATTGGTTATGAGCGGCGCACGACCGCCGAAGTGTTTGGCCAAATCCTGGCCCTACTGATTGATCGATGTGAGCGGGAAGAGCTGATCACGTTTGAAGCCTCGACCCGCCAGATTACTACGGATCTACTGGCGTCCGTCGCCCTCGCTGGCGTTGCTACTACCGACGTCGCGCAATTGGCCAATCAATTGGTCAATATTGTCCCCTGCGATGGTACAGCCTTTTGTATCGACGGCAGCGTGACCCTAAAGGGCTCCACACCCTCTTTGGAAGAATTTGAGCTGCTGCGTAGTTTCCTCGACGGTGTCTCAGCAAGCCGCGTCTACAGCAGCAATGAAATCGAATGCGTCTGCCCGTCGGCAAACAGCTTTAAGGATCGCGCCGCTGGCATGTTGGCGATCCCCATCTCAACCATTCCCCGAGATTATCTTGTCTTCTTCCGTAAAGAGACCGCGTCAACGGTGAAATGGGCGGGTGATCCGACCAAAACGGTGGAGGTGCTTGGCCCAGGTGAAGTCCGTATCAGCCCGCGCAAGAGCTTCAAGGCGTGGCAGGAAACCTTGCACGGCAAAAGTACGCAATGGACGGATGCGGAGCTGCGTGCCGCGGAAGCTCTACAAATC
>JAJTGP010000069.1 GCA_021299265.1 Hyphomonadaceae bacterium
AGTGGCGCGGGCAAAGCTTTATGGCATGGGGCGCGACGGACCCTGTCTTCGGGCTCGAAATCATGAACGACATGCAGCAACTGATCCGAGGCTGCCCTACCCCAATGATCATTCGCGATGGCGGTCATTTTCTGCAAGAATGGGGTCAGGAGATCGCTGAAGCAGCGCTGAGGAGCTTTGATTCTGGCCTTGGTCGGGCTGGCTAAGGCCACGACACAATCAGCCGCAATTGACAGGTGATAAAGGCTTGGTCGCGCAAATGGCCATAGTTTTTTTCCCAAGTGCCATCTTCAAGATCGGCTTTAAGCTGGGCAACAAAACGGTCTTCAACACCATCGGCTAAGAAGTTCCAAGCACTCTGAGAGCGCCGCACCGCCTCTACCAGAAAAGCCTCTGGCCGCCCATAAAGCGCCACCTGAAAACGATCGGTGCAATCAAGCGCCACAGGCAAGTGGATAACTTGGCACGCCCCGCCAAAACCCGCTTCGATACGCTCAAGGCTGGGATAACGCTGTTGTTCAACGACGCGCATTTCCGGCACATAATCAAACATCCAAAAGTCAGTGTGGGCATCAGGATCAAAACTCAAAACCAGGCATGGCCCACGCGTCACACGCCGCATCTCGCCCAAGCCCTTCGCAAGATCAAGCCAATGATGAACGGTCAACATCGCCATGCTGGCATCAAAGCTTTTGTCATCATACGGAATTTTCTCGGCGGTTGTAATAATTGCAGGAGTCAAATTTGGCGGACGTTGGTTGCGCATCGTCGCCGAAGGCTCAATCGCAACCACATAGCGATCCGCTGGCTCATAGGAACCTGTGCCGGCTCCTAGGTTTAGCACCGTGCGCGCATCGCCCAATGCTTGATGGACCACCGCCTCGATCCGTGGATCAGGCTTTCGAATTTGGCTATAGGCTTGGGCCTGGCGGTCATAATCGGCAATAGTATCGCGCATGCCACGTTCAAAGCGCAGACCTGCTCACAAGGCAAGTGGCCTATAAAGTCAAAAGACCGGCCACCTTCGGCAGCCGGTCTTCCAAATTAGGAATGATCTCTAACTCTACTCGTCCAGGCGGCGCTTAAACGTCTCCGGGAGGAAGAATAGGCCAAGGATTGCTGTCAAACCGGCGATCAGGACGGGGTACCAAAGGCCATAATAGATGTCCCCTGTTGCCGCGACCATAGCAAAGGCCGTAGTGGGTAGGAAACCGCCGAACCAACCATTGCCAATGTGATAGGGCAAAGACATGGAGGTGTAGCGGATCCGGCTTGGGAAAATCTCCACCAAGAGTGCCGCGATTGGTCCATAAACAGCGGTCACCAACAGTACCAGATAAACCAAGATGGCGATCACCATCGGCTTATTCATGGCATCTGGATCGGCTTTGGAGGGATATCCCGCCTTAGCCAAAGCAGCCTTCACACCGTCCTGATAAGCCGTAATCGCCGCTTTCTTGTCAGCCCCTTTGACAACAGCTGGATCAGGTGCTGTGAAGGTCTCACTGCCGATCTTGATCGAGGCAATTGTGTCCGCGGGTGCATCGACCTTCGAATAGCTGACACCGCTCTTCGCCAGGAAAGACTTGGCAATGTCGCAGCTCTTGGTGTCGAACTTATTCTTGCCCACAGGGTCAAATTGAACTGAGCAATCCGCATCATTCACCACCACGGTCACCGGCGCGCTGGCTTGAGCCGCTGCCAAAGCGGGATTCGCGGCTTTGGTCAGAGCATGGAAGGTTGGGAAATAGGTCAGGGCCGCCAAGGCACAGCCAATCAAAACGATGGGCTTGCGACCAATCTTATCCGACAACCAACCAAAGAACACAAAGCCTGGGGTGCCGATCACCAATGCGATGGCGATCAGGATATTGGTGCTCGCCCCATCCACTTTCAGCATCTTTTCCAAGAAGAACAGCGCGTAGAATTGGCCTGTATACCAGACAACCGCTTGACCTGCGACCGCGCCAAAAAGGACGATAATCACCCACTTCAGATTGCCCCATTTGGCAAATGCTTCGGTCAACGGTGCTTTTGAGGTTTTGCCTTCGTCCTTCATCTTTTGATAGACGGGGCTTTCGTTCAACTGCAGGCGAATCCACATGGATACGCCCAGCAGGATCATCGATACGAGGAAGGGCACGCGCCAGCCCCAGGCCTTGAAGACCTCTTCACCCAACAGAGTACGGGTCCCAATCACGATCAAAAGGGCAGCAAATAAGCCCAAGGTCGCGGTGGTTTGGATCCAACTGGTGTAAAGGCCACGCTTTCCTTCTGGCGCATGCTCGGCGACATAGGTCGCTGCACCACCATATTCACCGCCCATTGCGAGTCCTTGTAAAAGGCGCAGGCCGATCAAGATGATGGGGGCTGCAACGCCGATAGTGGCATAGGAAGGCAAAAGACCGACCGAAAAGGTTGCCACGCCCATCAAGCCCATGGTCACCAAGAACGTGTTTTTCCGGCCAACCATGTCGCCAATTCGGCCAAACACAAGCGCCCCAAATGGGCGGACAGCAAAACCAGCCGCGAAAGCACCAAGCGCGAAGATAAAGCCCGTTGTTTCATTCACGCCCGAAAAGAATTGGGCGGAAATATAGGTAGCAAGCAAGCCATACAGGTAAAAATCATACCACTCGAAGACCGTGCCGAGC
>JAJTGP010000167.1 GCA_021299265.1 Hyphomonadaceae bacterium
AACATGCGCGCACCTGGCATGACCTTGCACAAGATGCCGCTGTTCGTTTGGTCGGTTTTGGTCACCGTTTGGCTGTTGTTGTTGTCTTTGCCCGTTCTGGCAGGTGCCATCACCATGTTGCTGACCGACCGTAACTTTGGCACGGGCTTCTTTGACCCAGCTCAAGGCGGCGATCCCATCATGTACCAGCACTTGTTCTGGTTCTTCGGTCACCCAGAAGTCTATATTCTGATCTTGCCAGGCTTTGGCATCATCAGCCACGTGGTTTCGACCTTCTCGAACAAGCCTGTGTTCGGCTATCTCGCAATGGCTTATGCCATGGTGGCCATCGGCTTCATCGGCTTCATCGTGTGGGCGCACCACATGTATACAGTCGGTATGGACGTTGATTTGAAAGCCTATTTCGTGGCTGCGACCATGATTATCGCGGTGCCAACCGGCATTAAGATCTTCTCGTGGATTGCGACCATGTGGGGCGGCTCCATCGACTTCAAAACCCCCATGCTTTGGGCGATTGGCTTCATCTTCCTGTTCACCGTCGGTGGTGTAACCGGGGTTGTTCTGGCCAATGCCGGTGTGGATACTGTGTTGCACGACACCTATTATGTGGTGGCACACTTCCACTATGTGTTGTCTTTGGGTGCGGTGTTCGCGATCTTTGCGGGCTTCTACTACTGGATTCCGAAGATGAGCGGCCTGAAATATTCTGAAGTGCTGGGTAATCTGCACTTCTGGGTGATGTTTGTGGGCGTGAACTTGATCTTCTTCCCGCAACACTTCTTGGGTCTGCAAGGCATGCCACGTCGCTATGTCGACTACCCAGAAGCATTCGCTTACTTCAACATGATCTCGTCCTACGGCTATTTCATCACCATTGCTGGTATGGGCATCTTCTTCATCATGTTGTTGGACATGTTCGTGCTGCGTCGTCGTCCTGCCGGTGCTAACCCATGGGGTCCAGCAGCAACGACCTTGGAGTGGACTCTGTCCTCGCCACCTCCGTTCCACCAATTCTCGGAACTTCCCAAGATTGAGGCGAAGGATCATCACTGATCCTAACCTCGGTACTTAACCGGACTTTACACGCTCCCGAAGGTCCTCTTCGGGGGCGTGTTTTGTAGAAAGCCATCATGACCGAAATTCCCGCGCAAAACCTACCCGGTTCAACCCCCGGCGACGTCCAGCCCAAACGGCGTATTGCCGATTGGAAGGATTATCTCGACCTGATGAAGCCACGTGTGATGTCGTTGGTGATCTTCACGGCGGTGGTTGGCTATGTCTGTGCGCCGGGAGGCCACAACCCGATTCTTGGCGCTTTGGCGATTTTTGCCATCGCCATGGGGGCCGGGGCGGCAGGTGCGCTGAATATGTGGTATGATGCCGATATTGATGGCCTCATGAAGCGTACGCGCATGCGCCCTGTGCCAGCTGGCCTTGTCCATAAGGACGAAGCCTTGGCCATGGGCATTGTGATGAGCATTTTGTCGGTGCTGCTCTTAGCTCTCACCGCGAAGGGCTATTTGGCGGCAAGCCTCTTGGCCTTCACCATCTTTTTCTATGCCGTGGTTTACTCCATGTGGCTGAAGCGCTCGACCCCGCAAAACATCGTGATTGGTGGCCTTGCAGGGGCGTTGCCGCCTTTGGTGGCTTGGGCTGCCGCAACTGGCGACATGCCTTTGGACGCGTGGCTCTTGGTCGGTATCATCTTTTTCTGGACGCCACCCCACTCTTGGGCTTTGGCCTTGTATAAGGCTGGCGACTATGCCTCGGCTAATGTGCCAATGATGCCAGTGGCCAAAGGCCCAGCCTCAACCCGCTTGCAGATTTTCCTCTATTCGATCGCGCTGGTGATTGTCGGTGTTCTTCCGGTCTGGACGGGTCTTGGTGGTCAGATTTACGCGTGGGTGTCAGCGTCGACCGGGCTAGTGTTCCTGCTGCTGGCTTGGCGAGTTTATCGTTCGCGCGCTGGCGATGCCGATGGTCGGGAAGAGGGCCGTGCGCTTTATTCTGATAAGCAGATCGACAACCGTCCTGCTCGCGACCTCTTCGCCTTTTCGTTACTTTACTTGACGGCGCTGTTTGCCGCATTGCTGGTTGAACATGGGTTTGGCCTGCATACACCCCTGTTCGGCTAAGGCTTTGGCCTTAAGTTAAGCTCCACAGGGTGTGTTCCACGACTGAGACTTTTTCACAGGTTTTGAAGGCACGTATGATGAACGACAAAGCGCCCCTCGACCCAATCGCCGCCCGTAATCGTCGCAGTCTGGCGATTGCGATCTGCCTCTTTGGCTTTGTCGCCATTGTGTTTCTGGTCACCATGGTCCGCCTTCAAGGCCATGCCCTGAACAAGCCTTTTTAGGAGCGCGCCTTATGGCAATGACCAAGACAGCACGTTTCGGCTTGATCGCAGGCTTGGTGCCGCTGGCCATGCTGGGTGCCTCTTATGCCGCAGTGCCGCTTTATCAGCTATTTTGCCAAATCACGGGCTATGGCGGCACCACGCAAGTCGCCACGGAAGCCGCCAGCCAAGTCCTCAGCCGTACCATCCAAGTGCGCTTTGACGCCAATGTGGCACCCGGCGTGCCTTGGTCGTTCAAGCCCGAAAAGCCCGTGGTTGAGCTTAAGCTCGGAGAAAACGGCTTGGCTTTTTACACGGTCAAAAATGAGTCCAATCGGCCGGTTACCGCGGTCGCGACCTATAATGTCACGCCACATAAGGTTGGGCCTTATTTCCAAAAGCTGGAATGCTTCTGCTTCCAAGACCGCACGCTGCAGCCCGGCGAAAGCATGGAGTTGCCGGTGATCTTCTATGTCGATCCATCGCTGGCCACCGACCGCAATGTCGATGAGGTCACCGAAGTCACCCTGTCCTACACGTTTTTTGAAGCAGGCGATAAACGGATCGAACAAGCACAAGCTGGTGGGGCGGATGCCCCGGTGATAAGACAGTGAAGGAAGCTGAAGTAAAACGGCTTTCTGTGGTTGCCTCTTTCGGCAAGAACGCGCTAAACGACTAGAAGAACTTGGGGATTCCTTCGCCTACAGCGTTGGGACATAGTACAGGGCCAAAACATGGGTCACGCCGCCGTAAAACATGACTACCACCTCGTCGATCCTAGCCCTTGGCCGGTTGTATCGTCGCTAGCACTTTTCATTCTGGCCATTGGTGCCGTTATCTTCATGAAGGGCTTTGTTGATGATCCATTGTCGGTCATCCAAGGCTATTTCGCCAATGAAGAAGCGGCCAAGGCTGCCTTAGCTGGCGGCTGGAAAGCCGTTGAAGCTGGTCTGCAGGCCAATGCGGGCTTCCAAGGCCTTGATCCTGCTTTGCAAGCCAAAACCATCGCCGACTTCAAAACGTCGCAGCAATGGTATTGGTTGTTGGGCAAGGGCGACCCGATCCTGCTGATCGGTGGTTTCCTCTTCACCCTCTATTGCATGGCTTCCTGGTGGGGCGATGTGATCAAGGAAAGCCATAAGGGCGATCATACGCCAGTCGTCGGCATTGGCCTGCGCTATGGCATGATCTTGTTCATCGCGTCGGAAGTCATGTTCTTCGTGGCTTGGTTCTGGATGTTCTTTGAAGTCGGCTTGTTTGCCGATGAGCGTACCTTGTCGACCATCCCGGAAGTGGCAACGGCTTGGGCCGCTTGGCCGCCGACCGGTGTTGAGACACTGGATCCATTCCATCTGCCCTTGATGAACACTTTGGTTCTCTTGCTCTCGGGCACGACTGTCACTTGGGCGCACCATGCGCTGCAAGAAGGCAATCGTAAGTCCGCGCAATTAGGCTTGATCATCACGGTTCTGCTTGGCTTGGGCTTCACCGGCCTGCAAGTTCTGGAATATGAGCATGCTTTGCATGGCGAGTATTTCGGCTTTGGTGGTGAGACGGTTGGCGTTTATGGCTCGTCCTTCTTTATGGCGACAGGCTTCCACGGTGCCCACGTCATCATCGGCACCATCTTTTTGTCGGTTTGTTTGTTCCGCCTGATGGCTGGCCACTTCACCCCAAAGAAGCACTTTGGATTTGAGGCTGCTGCTTGGTATTGGCACTTTGTGGACGTGGTCTGGCTGTTCTTGTTTGCCTTCATCTACGTCGCTTTCGCCTAAGTTAGCGCTATATCTTTGATCGAGTGGGCGGGAGGCAACTCCCGCCCATTGTCGTTTCAAGCCCTTGTTTCTGCAAAACCTGTCCGCGCACAGGATCGAATGTGCTAAGAGGGACGCTCTACAACAGAATTGACGCACCAGAGTGACTGGACAGGATTAGATGGCGGTAAGTGTGTGGAAAGCAGGGTTGCTCAGCCTGTGTCCCAATTGCGGGCAGGCTCCCCTGTTTAACGGGCTATTGACGATCAAGCCCAGTTGCCCGTCCTGCAAAGCTGACTTCTCGATCCAAGATGCCGGCGACGGACCAGCAGTCTTTGTCATTCTGGCTGCAGGGGCCATTTGTGTACCCTTTATCCTGATTGCTGAACTAGCCGTACGCCCTCCAATTTGGCTCTTGATCCTGATCGCTTTGCCTTTCACCGCCGCCGTGTGCATTGGCCTGTTGCGACCGTTCAAGTCGATGATGTTTGCCATGCAATGGCGCTATCAGGCTGGCGAAGGCCAACAGGCCCGAAAGCACAATCATGACTAAGCCCCCTTTGGTCGAAACCCCTGAAGGCTGGGTGCCTTCCGGCCTGAAGGTTCGCGGCAAAGCTGGCGGCAAGCCAGCGTCTGCGCCTTCCCCTGTCGAGACGCAGCCCGTCGTGACACCGCCCGTCGCACCGAGTCCGCCTGAACCGAGGCCCGTAGAGCCCGCCGCCGAAGTTCCCGAAGCCAAGGCCGGCACAGAGTCTAAAGCCAGCTTTCGCCCCATGCCAGTTTTGACCATCTTGTCGATCCTATGCTTGGGTATTCTCTACATGCTGGGTGACTGGCAGTGGACCAAGTTTGTCGAGAAGTCGCGCGCGCCCGCCGTGGCGGCTGCTACGGCACCTGTCTCGGTCGCAGCAGGCCTACAATCACCCCAGCCTGAGTATCGCCCGGTTGAGCTAACCGGTCTGATCGACCCGCGCAGCGTCAGGGTCCGCGCGCTACGTGATGGCATTAGCGGCTATCGCATCTTTACCCCAATTGTCTTGGAAGATGGCTGGATCTTTGTTGATCGTGGTTTTGTTGTTGAAACCGATGCCGACAAAGTGCCCGTCTTGTCAGGGCAGATCAGCTATCGGGGCGTGCTGCGCAAGGGCGCGAAGGCTAATAGCTTTACCCCTGATAATGATCCGATCCGCCAAGATTGGTATTGGCCGGACTTGCCTGCCAT
>JAJTGP010000077.1 GCA_021299265.1 Hyphomonadaceae bacterium
AAATGGCAGCCTGCGACTTTGGCAGAGGTTGATGACGCCTTGCTGGATACGATTTTTGCGCCCTTAGCAGCAGGGGAAGGCCCAGAATGGGAGCCCATCACATGGTAGATATCGCCTTTATCGGTCTGGGGGCCATGGGCTCTGGCATGGCAGCCAGTTTAGCCAAAGCAGGTCATCGCGTGCGCGCCTATGACCTGATGCCAGACTCCGTCGCAGCTGCCGTGGCTGCTGGATGTGACGCCGCGGCCTCTGTC
Organism: Hyphomonadaceae bacterium; assembly: GCA_021299265.1. Taxonomy (GTDB): domain Bacteria; phylum Pseudomonadota; class Alphaproteobacteria; order Caulobacterales; family Aquidulcibacteraceae; genus Aquidulcibacter. The sequence continues at coordinate 255 of JAJTGP010000077.1, forward strand.
GGCGAAGCTGTGGTCGGTGCAGCCTTTGTGGTGACCATGTTGCCAACCGGGGCACATGTGTTGGACGTCTATCAGAACGGCGAAGGCGTGTTGGCCCATGCACACCCCGATGCGGTGTTGATCGATTGCTCGACCATTTCGGTGGAAGATGCGCGGGCTGCTGGCGAATCTGCTCGTGCGCGCGGCATTTTAATGTGTGATGCACCCGTATCGGGTGGGGTGGCTGCTGCTGCTGCTGGGACTTTGACCTTTATGGTCGGCGGAACCGCAGACGAGTTTGAAAAAGCCCAACCTATTCTGCAAGCGATGGGCAAAGCGGTCATTCATGCCGGTCAATCGGGGGCAGGGCAGGCGGCGAAGATTTGCAACAATATGCTGCTGGCCATCTCGATGATCGGCACGTGTGAGGCTTTTGTCTTGGCGGAAAAGCTCGGTTTGGATCCCAAGGCCTTTTTTGACATCGCGTCTCAATCGTCAGGTCAAAGCTGGTCGATGACAAGTTATGCGCCCGTGCCAGGAATGGTGCCAACAGCGCCTTCCAACCGAGATTTTACCAACGGATTTGCCGGCGCGCTGATGTTGAAAGATTTAAGGCTGGCATTAGAGGCAACCCACGCCGTTGGCATGACCGCGTCCTTGGCCTTAAAATCAGAAGAAATTTATAGTGAATATATCATTAAGTACCAGCCAAATCGTGACTTCTCGGGTGTCATTGATATGCTTAGGAACCAGTAAAGTTCATTTTAACAAGATATTAGAGACTTTGCCTTAAGTTATTTCGAAACGTCGAAGAATACGGCGGGAGAAAAAATTATGGCGGGTCAAACACTACAGAACTCGATCGGCGAGTTGGTCGAAGAATCGAGCTTAAGCGAATATCGTCGTGCGCTTTCCTTGGTAGAGCGCCTGCACCGTCAATTGCTGGATGTGGTGAAGGACGATTTGGATCGTGCGGGTCATGATGATTTGACCCCTGTTCAAGCGCTCCTGATTTTCAACATTGGTGATGCGGAATGGTCTGCGGGTGAATTGAAGTCTCGCGGCTTCTATCTCGGCTCTAATGTTTCCTACAATTTGAAGAAATTGCATGAGCTTGGCTATGTCGAGAGCGGCAAATCCTTGCACGACAAGCGTCAGATCCGCTTGCGCCTGACCAAAGAAGGTAGCGAGCTGCGTACGCAATTGGACGTGATGTTCCAACGCCATGCTGCCACCTTGAGCCCCGTCGGTGGTGTTGAGAGCCCTGATTTGGTCGCATCGAACAAGACACTAACCCGGTTAGAGCGTTTCTGGGCCGACCAAATCCGCTTCCGCCTGTAATCAGGTATATCAAACCTCAATCAAAAAGCCGCTATCGGAGCTTCGATAGCGGCTTTTTTGTGTGAAATCGCCTATGGCTTCTGTTGGCTGCGACATATTGCCTATGGCTTTGTGACCGATTTCGTCTACTTATCCCTCAAAGACCGATCGGAATAACGCTCACCATGAGGGGGCCGCAGGGCCCAGATTGCTATGGATTATGAAGGTGCCTTCAAAAAGGCCGTCACGGAAGTCCGCAATGAAGGGCGATATCGGGTCTTTGCCGATGTGAAACGCGTGCAAGGACAGTTTCCGCGCGCGCGCCGCCGGACTGAGACCGGCGAGCAGGACATCGTGATCTGGTGTTCCAATGATTATCTGGGGCAGGGGCAGCATCCGCGCGTCCTCGCCGCCATGACTGGGGCGATCGACGATGTCGGTGCGGGTTCAGGTGGCACGCGCAATATTTCCGGCACCACCAGCTTTCACGTCGACTTAGAATATGAGCTGGCCGATCTGCACCAGAAGGAAGCAGCTCTTCTGTTCACGTCGGGCTATGTCGCCAATGATGCCACTTTGGCCACCATGTCGCGCATCTTGCCCGGCTGCATCATTTTCTCCGACGAAAAGAACCACGCCTCCATGATTGAAGGCATTCGCCGCTCTGGCTGTGAGAAGCGCGTGTTTCGACATAATGATTTGGCGCATCTTGAAAGCCTCTTGGCACGGGCACCGGCTGACGCGCCAAAGCTGATCGCGTTTGAAAGCGTTTATTCCATGGATGGCGATGTGTCGCCGATCCACGCCATTTGTGATCTGGCCGAGCTCTATAATGCGATGACCTATCTCGACGAAGTCCATGCGGTTGGCCTGTATGGTGCGCGCGGGGCAGGTATTGCAGAGCGGGACGGGGCCTTGAAACGGATCGATGTTATCGAAGGCACCTTGGGCAAGGCTTTTGGCCTGATGGGCGGATATATTGCCGGCAGCCATGCCATGGTCGATGCCATTCGCTCTTTTGCACCGGGCTTTATCTTCACCACCTCTTTAGCGCCCGTCTTGGCAGCAGGGGCGTTGGAAAGTGTTCGCATCTTGAAGAGTTCTGAAGGCGCAGAGCTTAGGGCCCGCCACCAGCGCCAAGCCAATTTGTTGAAGCGCCTATTCCTCGAAGCCGGCCTACCAGTGATGGAGTGCTCCACCACCCATATCGTGCCGCTGCTGGTTGGCGATGCTGTTCAGTGTAAGGCGATTTCAGATCGCTTGCTGCAGGATCACGGTGTCTATGTACAACCGATTAACTTCCCAACCGTGGCGCGCGGGGCGGAACGTCTGCGATTTACGCCAAGCCCACTGCATGACGATGCCTTGTGTGAAGCCTTGGTGCAGTCTGTTTTGGATGTATGGCACACCAAGTCACGGAGCCAGGTCGCCTAGCGATGGCGCAGGACAGCCAGCAAGACCCCTTATTGAGGCAGCTGGCAAGGCGGGAAATCTATATTGAGCGACAATTTCGCGGCCTCTATGCGCAGGTCCGCGCCATTGACGCGCTGACTGGCTTGGAAGTTGCGGTGACAACGCCGTCTAACGCCGCGCAATTTGACCAAAACCGCTTGGCTTTGCGTAAGCTCGGCCAAGCGTTGGTGGCTCAAGGCCATCTGGTTTTGGATGACCGCGACCAGAAGAAGTTTGCCTCATCTGACAAAGCGGACGATGTGTCCAAAAACACATCCGTGCCTTTACCAAGAGGTGGATTTTATACTTAACGGGTTAAAGTATTATTCCCACCCGTTAAGTATACGTCTCGATTAGCGCCAAAGTGGGGTTTAGCGCCCGCGAACGCCGCGGCCCAGACCAATTTGGCGGGCAAATTCACTGCGCCGCTTTGCATAATTTGGCGCAACCATTGGATAATCTGCCGGGAGATTCCACCGGCGACGATATTCTTCTGGTGACAAATTATATTTCGAGCGCAAGTAACGCTTGAGCATTTTAAGCTTTTTTCCGTCCTCTAAGCAGATAATTTAATCATCGGTGATAGATTTGCCCAAGCTTACCGCGGTCACGTCCCATTTGGTGGTGTAACACGCGGTGACAGCTAATCCCCCCGCGCAGCGCTCGTCACATAGCTGGCGGCGTGGGGGGATTGGCGGTTGGTCATTGATCATTCTGGTTTAGGATTGGGTTGCGAGACCTAACT
>JAJTGP010000015.1 GCA_021299265.1 Hyphomonadaceae bacterium
GGGCCTGATGTTGGCCAAGCTTTCTCGCGTTTGGCGTTCGACCACATGATCTTTACCGGCGGCACGTCCATTGGCCGCCACATCATGCGCGCTGCTTCTGAAAACCTTGTGCCTGTGACGCTCGAATTGGGTGGCAAGAGCCCAGTGATCGTCTCCCGCTCAGCTGACGTTGCAACCACCGCAGACCGGATCATGGCAGGCAAGACCTTGAACGCTGGCCAAATCTGCTTGGCTCCAGACTATTTGTTGGTGCCAACAGAAAAGCGCGACGAATTGGTCGGTGCTTTGACCAAGTCGGTCACTGCTATGTATCCAAAGCTACGCGACAATCCAGACTATACCGCCATCATCTCACCACGCCATTTTGATCGTATCCAAGCTTTGCTGACCGATGCGAAAGAAAAGGGCGCGACGATTGTCGAGATTAATCCGGCGGGCGAAGACTTCTCCACCCAGAATGGCCGCAAGATTCCGCCAACCCTGGTGCTCGATACCACCGAAGACATGAGCATCATGCAAGAAGAAATCTTTGGCCCCGTGCTTCCGATCAAGACCTATTCGGATGTCAAAGAAGCGGTCGGCTATGTGAATGCCAATGATCGCCCGCTTGGCCTTTATTACTTTGGGGCTGACCCAAGTGAACAAGAATATGTTCTGACCAACACGACCTCGGGCGGGGTGACGGTCAATGATGTGATCTTCCATATTGCCATGGAAGATTTGCCTTTCGGCGGTATTGGCCCGTCCGGTATGGGCTCTTACCATGGCCATGATGGCTTTAAGGAATTCAGCCATGCCCGTTCGGTTTATAGCCAGCTGAAAAAGGATTTGGGACCAATGAAGGCGTTACGTCCACCTTATGGCAAGGGCGTGCGCGACTATATTGCTGGTCAAATCAAACGCTAAGAAACGTTTGTTTCAAAATGAAAAAGGCGTGGGACCATTGGTCACGCGCCCTTTTTTATGTTTGGTTGAACGCCTGATGGCTTGACCATCGAGAAATGACCGACATCGATGCGGCCAGTCCGAAAGCCTGCCTCACAATAGGCCAAGTAGAAGCGCCACAATTGCTTAAACCGCTCATCAAAGCCCAAGTCTTTAATATGAATCCATTCTGCTAAGAAGGTTTTTGCCCAAGCGGCCAACGTATCGGCATAGGACAAACCGAAAGCCGCGGTGCTCTGCCAGACCAAGCCTGCGCGTGCTACTTCCAGCTTGAGACGGGGAACACTCGGCAGCATGCCGCCGGGGAAGACATAGCTTTGGATGAAGTCTGCGCGGCTGCGATAATCTTCAAACAAGCGCTCATCAATCGTGATGATTTGCAGACCAGCTTTGCCGCCGGGCTTCAATACTGAATTGACTTTATCAAAATAGGTCGACCAATATTCTTCACCGACGGCCTCAAACATTTCAATCGACACGACGGCATCGAATTGACCCCTGATGTCGCGATAATCCATTAGCTGGATTTCGGCCAAATGGCTTAGGCCTGCTTTGGCCAAACGCTCGGTCGCATATTTATACTGCTCTTCGGAAATGGTGACGCCGGTCACGCGTGCGCCATATTCGCGTGCTGCAAATTCGGCAAAGCCACCCCAGCCGCACCCGATTTCAAGTACATGCTGCCCGGCCTTCAGGCTGACTTGCTCTGCCAAAGCGCGATATTTGTTCATTTGCGCGCTGGTCAAATCTTGGCCGTCCTTTTCATAGACGGCGGAAGAATAAGTCATGCTGGGATCCAGCCAACGCGAATAGAAATTATTGCCCAGATCATAATGGGCCAGAATATTCTTCTTCGATCCGGTCTTGGTATTCCGCTTCAAGAACTTGTGGCGGAAATTATTGATCACCGCCCATAGGGGGCCACCGACCAAGAGCTTTGGCATCAGATCCAAGTTCGATGAGAAAACCTCCAGCAAAACGGCGAGGTCTGGCGTATCCCATTCGCCGGCCATCAAACCTTCCGCAAAGCCAATATCCCCTTGGGCGGCAACGCGTTTAATAAAGCTGAAATTCTTGATTTGCAGTACGGCACTTTTGCCGGGCTTATCTCCGAGGAAAATCAGTTGGCGCCCATCAGGCAGCCACACCCGAATTTCCCCTTCCACAATATTGCTCATCGCCACGGCCGCCATTTTGAAGGCCATCGGGACTTGGCGGAGTTGACGGGCCAGTTTTGGCGTCATCAACGAGGCATTTGCGTTTTGATCGTCACTCATGGGGCGATGAAATCCTACTTAATTTGGCAATACTGACGGGTACGGGTGGCATTGGCTTGTGGTGATAGCGAGCACCTTTTACTAATAATTTCAAGGCCTCCCAGTGGATTGCTAAGACTACTTTCAGCGTCAGGAATGGCATGGCAAAGAATGCCCGGGCCAAGTTCCCATCTGTCATGCTCTGTCTACGCAGTTTGAGCGTTGCCAGATGATCGCGAACTGCATCTGAAAACTTGTCGATGGTCAAGGATAGGGTCTCTTCACTTGTCCGCAGGGTAAACGCATAGCGGCCAGATACATCGAAGAAAGGTGAGACGTGGAAGATTTTGTCGGCCTCCTGATGCTCGACCATTTGACCGCTGGCGGGGGCGACATAGCTGTGGGTCTCGCCAAAAGTGTTATTCACCTCATAAATCACCGCCGCCAAATTCTGGTCGCGGTGATAGGCTAGGAAAACCGAAATCGGATTGAACACAAAGCCCAGCACGCGCGGGAAGGTCAATAAATGGATCGGGCCACCGTCATAGGCGATCTTGGCAGCGGCCAATTGCGCCTCGACCCAGCCCCGCAAGGGCGCGCCCGTTCGATCACCATGATCCTTGTCGTAAAAGGCAAGCGGCGCAAACCGATTATGCGCCATCCATTTAAGGCCACGAAACTGGCCGGGGGGGGCATCGACATCGATCAAGACCTGGTAGAGGTCATAAGTCAAGCGATGCTCAAACGGCTGGAAACGTACGTGTATGGTCCGACCGCGCATCAAGCCAGGATGGGTCATCTCTGTCACAGGGCAGGTTCAACTTCTAGGGCTGGGGCACCCTGCATAGTTGGTTTCGAGAGCGCGTGTGGAACATCGCGGACGATATCGTCATCGACAAATGTCCAAGGGATCTGCCCACCCAGTTTCAGAGCCACCCGCAGTCCGGCCCGCAAGCCATCTTCGTGAAAACCATAACCCTGCCAAGCACCTGCAAACCACGTTTTATTGACGCCTTGAATCGACAGGATTTGCCGTTGGGCTTTTGCCGCTGGAGCGTCAAATTGCGGGTGCGCATAAATGAATCGGGCGAACACTTTTGTGGGATCGATTGGCTTGGCGGGGTTCAAAGTTACAAACAACGGGCAATTGGCGTCTTGGCCTTGCAGGCGGTTCATCCAATAGGTCAGCTCGATGGGCGCATCGGGGTCACCGCGCGAGACATTCCAACTCGCCCAAGCCGCTTTGCGGGTCGGCATATAGCTGGCATCGCGGTGCAAGATCGCTTCATTGGGCGCATAGCGGACCGCACCTAAAATGTCGCGCTCTTGCGCTGAAGCGTCAGCCAAAAGGGCAAGCGCCTCGTCGGAATGGCAAGCAAGAACAACTTCATCAAAGCGATGCGTGGTCCCGCCAACCACCACGTCGACACCGTTTGCATCGCGGCGAACTTGGGTAACAGCCGCGTTGAGATGAACGCGGTCGCCCAAGCTTTCTGAAAACTTCTCCACATAGCGGCGCGAGCCACCTGTCACCGTGCGCCAATTGGGTCGTTCAAAATGCACGAGGCGGTGATTGTTGAAGAAGCGGACAAAGCTTGCAGCGGGATAATCCAACATGTCCTTTTCAGGCGTGGACCAGATGGCGGCACCCATTGGCACCAGATAGCGCTCTAAAAAGCGCTGCGACAGGCCTAGCCGCGCGCTATAGTCGCCCAGCGAGAGGCTATGCAAAATCGGGTCCTGCACATCCTTTTGGGCTTGGGAATTAAAGCGCAACATATCAGCCAATAGGGCCCAGTGGTTTAAGTCAAGCGCATTGCGTTTCCACGCAAAATAGCCCGGCGCACCGTCAGAACCCCATTCACTACCCGGGCGACCATCGCGCACCGAAAAGCTCATATCCGACTGCTGGGTTGGCACCTTTAGCGCTTCAAACAAAGCGATCAGATTGGGGTAATTCAGCGCATTATAGACGATGAAGCCGGTATCGACGTCGAGTTTCTTGCCGTCATAATCAACCGTCACCGTGTTGGAATGCCCGCCGAGGCGGCCTTCTTTTTCAAACACCGTCACGTCATGCTGGTCCTTCAGGGCCCAAGCGGCAGACAGTCCGGTAATCCCTGTGCCAATGATCGCGATTTTCATACTAGGTCTCCAGAATGGGTCTGCTTGAGGCTGGCGAGGGCATCGAGTGCCTGCTTGCGGCCTTTTTCATGATTGACGATGGGAAGCGGATAGGTGCGCCCGAGATGAACGCCAGAAAGCCGCAAGATTTCAGTTGGCGCTTCAAACGGGCGGTGTAGATATTTGTTGGGTAGTTTTGCCAGTTCTGGCACCCATGTGCGAACATAGTTGCCATCGGGGTCAAACTTCTCGCCTTGCGACATTGGGTTGAAGATACGGAAATAGGGTGCAGCATCGGCACCACAGCCCGCAACCCATTGCCAACCTGCCGCATTATTGGCGACATCGGCATCCACCAAAGTATCCCAAAACCAAGCTTCACCCGCGCGCCAATCTTGCAACAAATGCTTCACCAAGAAGGAGGCAACAATCATGCGTACCCGATTATGCATCCAACCTGTCTTCCATAATTGACGCATGCCTGCGTCCACAATGGGGTAACCTGTTTGTCCGCGTTGCCAAGCCCGCAGAGCGGATGAATCATTTTTCCATGGGAAGCTGCGGAAGGCCTCTTTCCAGCTTTCCTGCGGGAAGTCTTCATAATGATAAATCAGCTGGGTCGAAAACTCTCGCCATCCAAGTTCAGACAAAAAGACTTGGCCATCTGCTTGTAGGGCCGGATTGGCGCGCATGGCTGCACGGGCTGCATTCCAAACGCGGCGGATGGAGATTTCGCCAAAATGCAAATGCGGCGAGAGAAAGGAAGTTGCGGGTTTACTTGGAATATTCCGGCCGTCGCCATAGCCGAGTAGCGCCTTGTCGATGAAGCGCTTCAGCCGCTTGTGCGCACCAACTTCTCCAGGCTGCCAAGTCTGAGATAGGCCACCAGACCAATCAGGTGCTATCGGCAACAGGTCCCAATCTTCCAGTTTCTCAGAACTGACCGCTGCACCGCTACAGCCCGTCAGCGGCGGGGTAGGGGCGGCAAGCTCCGCCCACGCATCACAACTGGATTGGGCTGCTCTAAAAAACGGCGTGAAGACTTTGAAATTGCCGCCAGAACCGGTCTTGATCTCCCAAGGTTCGGTCAGGACATAGGCTTTGTGCGTGCCAACTTGGACGCCCATGCCGGTCAAGTCGGCTTTGATGGCAGCATCGACAGGCCGTGACCAAGCATAATAGCGCCGGTTCCAATGGACAGACTCGGCACCCAAGGATTTAGCGAGGGTGGGTATCAATTGGCGCGTATCGCCCCGTAATAGGATCAACTCAATGCCGTGCTCGGCAAGGTTTGCCTGTAGGCTTGTGAGGCTGTGATGTAGCCACCATTTCAGAGCGCCCCCCAAGGGTCGACCTAAATCCGCACCCTCTTCGAGAATATAGACCGCACAGACTTGGCCAGCTTGAGCGGCTGCCGCTAAAGCCGGGTGATCATCTATCCGTAAGTCTTCGCGAAACCAGACAAGGGACGGGCGCGCAGGCGGGTTAGGGCCAGAGTGGGCAGGTTGCATGTGACTATCTACGTCTGAAGCTTCGGGCCGGATTGCTATTGGCTGTTTAAGGCGAGATCAGGCCAGCGCTGCACCTTAGTCCGACGATTTCACCAGCACATAAGTCCCGGGCGCATCGCCGATCACCTTTACACCCCCGTCACCGGGCACGCGGGCAGGCACTTGTGCGCCAGAGCGTTCGCCCAACCACTTGGCCCAATCGGGCCACCATGAGCCTTTATATTCCACCAGCTTTGCCTGCCACTGGTCAGACGTATCAGGCAGGTCGGTCATGGTTTCTGGTGGTAACCAATGCTGATACTTTTTGGCTTCGGGATGGTTGATGACACCGGCAATATGACCAGAGCCTGCAAGGATCATCCGCACCGGGCCGCCAAACAGCTTCGCGCCGCGATAGATCGACCGCCAAGGCGCGATATGATCCTCTTTCGAGGATTGCATATAAACCGGCGTCTCCACGTCTTTGAGGTTGAGGCGATAGCCCGACAGGGTCATCTCGCCTCGCCCTAATCGGTTCTGCCGATAGAAATTGTCCAGATAGTAGAGGTGCAGCGCCTTGGGCATCCGCGTCTGGTCCGCATTCCAGAACAGAAGATCAAAGGGTTTGGGGTCTTTGCCCATCAGATAATTATTGACCACAAACGACCAGACGAGGTCATTGGCGCGCAAGAAGTTGAACGTCTCGCCCATGACCGTGGCATCCAAGACCCCGCCAGCATGCTCAATCTCATCCTTGATATATTGGATTGCGGCATCATCGGTGAAGACCTTTAGGTCGCCAGCTTCTTCAAAGTCAGACTGAGAAGCAAAGAACGTGGCCGAATTGATCCGTTTGTCGCCAGTCTGGGCCATCACGGCCATCGTCGAGGCCAGAAGCGTGCCGCCGATACAATAGCCGACCGTATTGACCTTATCCTGTCCCGTGGCCTTGGTGACGACGTCGAGCGCTTCATAAATGCCCAGACGGGAATAATCCTCAAACGTTTTTTCGGCATGCTCGACACCGGGATTGAGCCAAGAGACGACAAACACGCTGTGGCCTTGCTCGGTCAGCCATTTCACCATGGAATTATCCTGGCGCATGTCCAGAATGTAGAATTTATTGATCCAGGGCGGGAAGAACAGGATGGGCGTCGCAAACACAGTTGGAGTCACGGGATCATATTGAATGATCTCGAGGATCTCACCGCGATGAATGACTTTGCCCGGCGTGATGGCGATATTCTCGCCAATCTTAAACGGCCGCTCATCCACTTGCGCCGGGGTCAACCGGCCTTGGCCGCGCTTGAGGTCTTGTTCGAGATTGGCCAGACCGCGCACGACGCTTTGTCCGCCAGTGCGCAGGGCTTCGCGTAGCGCGACTGGGTTGGTCATCAGAAAGTTGGAGGGCGCAAAGGCATCGGCAAATTGCTTATTGAAGAAGGTCGCCTTGCGGCGCGTCATATCGTCAATGCCGTCGACATGATCAATCAGACCCGTGAACCAATTGGCGGTGTGCAAATAGGTTTTCTGGATAAGGTTAAACATGGGCAGATTGTGCCAATCGGGATCGGCAAAGCGCTTATCGGTATATTTTGGGTCTGGCTTAGCCTCCGTCGTGCCATCACCGAGACTGGACTTGATCGAGTCTGCCCAGATTTCCGCAAAGCCCTGCCACAATTCTTGATGGGCGGCCATGAGCTTTTCGGGATTGCCGGCAAGGCGTGTCGCCACATCGGCGGCATAAGGGGCAAGGCCGTACGGGTCTGCACGCAAGGGGCGCGCATCCTCAGCCATCACGCCATCCACGGCGGTTGCACCCAGCGCGCCCATGCGAGTCACCGCATCGCCGAGGTTCCGGGTGAGGGTTTCGAGGCTCTCGAGATTCTGGGCCTGCAAGGCATCCATCAAACTAGCGGCTTCAGTGGCCTTGGTCGGCGGCGGCTCCCCGGCAGAGCTTTGACGGGCCTTGTCCGCATCTTGGCCATCCGATTTGTGTTTAGCCATTATCCGTGCCCCGTCTTATCTGCCAATTCGCCGCGATTATCATGAAATTATGCACTCTTTGCCTTGCAGCAAACACCGCAGCGGCGCAATAAAACACTGTAGCGATTTGCGGTTGGAACTTCCACTGCTTATGGCTCTAAACCTTGAGCGGCAACATGACGCATTTAGTTCGTGTCGAATTGCCGCTCTCCTTGATGTGACACAGGAAAGTGCTGCGGCGATGCCGATGAAAGCGACACGAGCCAACGTCCAACGCCAGCGCCTGCTAGGACGCGCGCCGATGCTGCTCGCGCTGGGGCTTATTGTCGGGCCGCTCAGTGCGTGTCAGACATTGGGCCAAGAAGAAGGTTTTTTGCCCGACTCAATCCGTTCTGCCAGTGCCGTCCTGAAGCCAGGTGACTATCCAGACCTTACGAAAGTCCCGGACGCTCCAACGAATTTGCCAAGCCAAAAGTCTTGGGCGGACCTAAAGGCTGGTTTGCAAGCCGATGCCAAGATTGTGCAAGCAAACCCCGGTTCCAAGCCAATTGCGGCTGGCGAGATTGATCAGACTTGGGCAAAGGCTGAAAAGCAAGCGATCGAAGCCAATTCTGCCTCGGCGCAAACCACGCAAACAGATGCGGAATCGGACGCTTGGGCCGGTGCCGCACGAGCTAAAATGGAGGCGGATATCGCGCGTCTGCCTCCAACCTAGTTTCGCGCGATAGAGCATCTACCCTGATAAAAGGGGCCATAAAGCCCAAGTGATATAAAGGTTTTCCGCCATGATCGGCGATTTTTATAAGATTAAGCGCCTCCCTCCGTATGTGTTTGAGGAAGTCAACAAACTCAAAGCCCGCCTAAGGGCAACAGGCACCGACATAATCGACTTTGGTATGGGCAATCCTGATTTGCCCGTGCCAGAACATATCGTTGAAAAATTGGTTGAAACGGCGCGTAAGCCCCGCAGCAACCGTTATTCTGCCTCGCGCGGTATTCCGGGCCTGCGTCGTGCTATGGCGGGCTATTATGACCGCCGATTTGGCGTCAAGCTTAATCCAGACACCGAGATTGTCGCCACCTTGGGCTCGAAGGAAGGCTTTGCCAATTTGGCGCAAGCCATTTGTGCGCCCGGCGATGTGGTCATTGCGCCCAATCCGTCTTATCCGATCCATGCGTTTGGGTTCATCATGGCCGGTGGCGTTATTCGCTCGATTGAGGCCCATAGTCCCGAACAATATTTGGCTGGCATCAGTCGGGCCGTGCGCCATTCGGTACCGCCGCCAATCGCGATGATCGTCTGCTATCCAGCCAACCCAACCGCCCAAGTGGTGGATCTCGACTATTATAAGGAGGTCGTCGCGCTCGCCAAAAAGCATAATATGCTGGTGATCTCCGACATGGCCTATTCGGAAATCTATTTTGACGAATCCAAGCCTCCCCCCAGCATCCTGCAAGTTGAAGGTGCCAAAGATGTGGTGGTGGAGGTCAATACACTGTCGAAGACCTATTCCATGGCCGGTTTCCGCGTTGGCTTTGCCTTAGGCAATGAACGCGTGATTGCAGCCTTGGCGCGGGTCAAATCCTATCTGGACTATGGGGCTTACACCCCGGTGCAGGTTGCCGCTGTGGAAGCCCTGAATGGGCCGCAAGATTGTGTGGCTGAGATGCGGGGCATTTATAAGGCGCGCCGCGATGCGCTGATCGACTCATTTTCGCGCGCAGGCTGGAACGTGCCGGAACCCCAAGCGTCTATGTTTGCTTGGTCTTTGATCCCAGAAAAATTCCGCGGGCTGGGCTCCGTTGAATTCTCCAAAAGATTGGTGGAAAAGGCTGGCGTCGCGGTCGCCCCGGGGGCAGGCTTTGGTGAATATGGCGACGAATATGTCCGCATTGCTCTGGTAGAGAATGAGCAACGAATTCGCCAAGCCGCGCGTGCGGTTCGGAAGTTTTTGACCGAGGAGAGCGGGTCGCTTTAGGCTCGCACTGCTCAAGTGTCGTCATCAACGGGCCGAAGGGCCTGATAGAGAGTTTTACATGGGTGTCTTGAGAATTGGGATCGCCGGCCTCGGTACGGTTGGTGGCGGGCTTTTGAAGCTGGCATACGGGCAGGGGCCCTTGGCGTCGGCCGTGAAAGTTACAGGCGTTTCGGCCCGTACCAGAGGGCGGACGCGCGAGGTCGATATTTCCGACATTGCTTGGTTTGATGATCCGGTGGCGCTGGCGAAAAGCCCCGACATTGATGTGTTTGTCGAACTGATGGGCGGTTCTGAAGGCAGTGCCAAGGCTGCCGTGGAAGCTGCGCTTTCGGCTGGCAAGCATGTTGTCACCGCCAATAAAGCGCTGTTGGCAGAACATGGGGCAGCGCTGGCCGCTCTCGCAGCCAAAAATGGCGCAGAAATTCGCTATGAAGCGGCCGTTGCGGGTGGCATCCCCGTCATCAAGGCCCTGCGTGAAGGCTTGGCCGCCAATCACATTTCGGCAGTCAGTGGCGTTTTGAATGGCACCTGCAACTACATCCTGACGGAGATGGACTTGACCGGGCGTAGCTTCGGTGACGTTTTGGCCGATGCCCAGCGCCTAGGCTATGCCGAAGCCGATCCAACGCTTGATGTCTCTGGGGCCGACGCGGGTCATAAGCTCGCCATTCTGTCCGCCATTGCTTTTGGTGGCGCGCCGAACTTTAAAGCGCTGCGTCTGGAAGGCATTCAAGCGATTGAGCCGATTGATTTGGAAAGCGCCAAATTCTTGGGCCGCCGTGTGAAATTGTTGGCCAAAGCTGCCCGCGTGGGAGACAGTGTCATTCAATCGGTGCGTCCAACTTTGCTGGCGCAAGATCATCCGATTGCCCGCGTCAATGGCCCGTTGAATGCTGTGGTGATTGATGCAGACCCTGTGGGGCGCCTGTCACTTGTCGGGGCAGGCGCTGGCGCGGGTCCGACCGCTTCGGCTGTGGCTGGCGATTTGATCGACTTGTCGCATGAAGATTCCCGCCCCGTGTTCTCTGGCCCAGGTCAAGCCAATCAATTGACCGCAGCCACGGGTGGGCTTTTGGCGAACTCGAAATTTTATGTTCGTCTGCGCGTCCCTGATCGGGCTGGAACCATCGCGAAAATCACCGATACGCTGGCAAAACACCTTGTTTCCATCGAAAGCTTCCTGCAAAAGCCCCCCGAAGATGCAGCGCGTGTACCCATCGTGCTGACCACCCAGCCCATGGCCGAACAGGATTTGTTGGACGCCTTGGCTGAGCTTTCTCGACTGGATGTCCTCGTTGAGGCACCCGTCTTGATGCCTCTGGAAGACTAATTGAGGCCATTCGGCCTATTCCTGATCTTTAGTAAAGTTGGACCCTGTATGACCGTGAACCTTCCTCCTGATATCGCCGCAGGTGCTTTGGCAGCTACGGAGGCCGCCGCTATTGCTTCCTATCGTGGCATCGGCAGGGGTGACGAAAAAGCCGCCGATCAATTGGCTGTGGATGCCATGCGGACCGGCCTCAACGCCATCGCCATGAAGGGTCGTGTTGTGATTGGTGAGGGCGAGCGTGATGAAGCGCCCATGCTCTATATCGGCGAGGAAGTCGGGACTGGTGAAGGCGCGGAGTTTGATATTGCGCTGGATCCGTTGGAAGGCACAACTTTGACGGCAAAAGCCATGCCCAATGCCTTGGCCGTTTTGGCCATCGCGCCGAAGGGCGGGCTCTTATATGCACCAGACACCTATATGGACAAAATCGCGGTTGGCCCCGGTCTGCCCTTGGGTGTTGTGGATATTGACCGTACGCCAGCGGAAAACGTCCTTGCTTTGGCCAAGGCCAAAGGCGTTGAGCCGCAAGAGATTGGCGTGTGCGTCCTTGACCGTCCGCGCCACAGCGGGATCATCGAAAGCTTGCGTTCGGTTGGCGCGCGGGTCCATTTGATCACCGATGGCGATGTTGCTGGCGTTATCTACACGACAGACCCCGAAACCGGCATCGACCTTTATTTGGGCCAAGGCGGTGCACCCGAAGGCGTGTTGGCAGCAGCAGCCCTCAAATGCGTGGGTGGGCAATTCCAAGGTCGTCTGGTTTTCCGCAATGAGGATGAAAAGGGCCGCGCCCGCCGGATCGGCATCACCGACTTTAGCCGCACCTATCAATTGGACGAATTGGTCTCCACCGACGTGGTCTTCTCTGCCACAGGCGTGACCAATGGTGCCTTGGTGGCTGGCGTGAAGGCGACGTCCAAGGGCTTTGTGACCGAGACATTGGTTCTGGATTCCGCTGCCAAGACCGCCCGCGTCGTTCGCACCCAGCATTTAGGCTAGATGGATGGCCGGCTCTTTCCTCGGAATAGAGTTGAGCCTGACCGGTCGCAGATGGCTTCAACGCGTGCCCGATGGGCAATCTGAAGCCACCCTTGGGGTCTTAGAAGAAGGTGTGCGTCGTCTCGGCATTGGGGCGATGCAGGCCAAGCTGTTGGTTGCACGGGGGGCGGTGCCAGACACGGCCCATCGTATTCTATCCCCTAAGCTCAAAAGCGAACTGCCAGAGCCCTTCACGCTGCAGGATATGGAAAGGGCGGTGGTGGCGATCCTCGCTGCCGTGCAAGCCCAAAGGGCGATTACCATTCTAGCCGATTATGATGTGGATGGCGGAACTTCCGGGGCCTTGCTGCTCAGCTGGTTTAAGTCGGTCGGAGCACGGGCCAACGTCTTTGTGCCTGACCGTATTCTCGATGGCTATGGTCCCAGCCCTAAGATCGTCAATAAGATCAAGGATAGCGGAACCGATCTTCTGATCACGGTCGATTGTGGGGCCGCAGCCTATGCGGCGCTGGAAGAAGCCGCCCGCATTGGCTTGGATGTCGTGGTGTTTGACCACCATTTGATGCATGGCGCGCCGCCCCCGGCCTTGGCTGTGGTCAATCCCAATCGACAAGACGATGTCTCGGGGCTTGGTAATCTGACGGCAGCAGGGGTGGTCTTTGTTGCCCTGGTTGCCCTCAATCGCGCTGCCCGTCAGCAGGGTCTGTGGACGGGGCCTGAATATGATCTGCTCAGTCGGCTCGACCTTGCCGCATTGGGAACCATTTGCGACGTTGCGCCGCTGACGGGCCTGAATCGCGCCTTAGTGGCCCAAGGCCTGAAAGTGCAAGAAAAACTCGCCAATCCGGGCCTTGCGGCTCTGGCGGTGACATCAAAACTGAAAGACCCCGGCAGTGTTTATGCCTCTGGCTGGGTGTTTGGTCCGCGCCTAAATGCCGGGGGCAGGGTAGGGGATTCCTCCCTCGCCGTGCGGCTCTTGTCGACCGAGGATGCGTCGGAAGCCACTCAGATTGCGGAAGAGCTTGAAGTCCTCAATGCCGAGCGTCGGGCGATAGAGGCCAATGTGTTAGAAGAAGCCATTGCGCGGGTAGAGCGCGGCGAGGCAGGCCCTCTTGATGGCCCGCTCTTGATGTTGGGCGCGCCCGGCTGGCATCCAGGTATCATCGGCATTGTCACTGGTCCCCTCAAAGACCCCTTCCATCGCCCCGTGATCGTGATCGGCTCTGCTGATCCCGAAGACCCACAAGCCAAAGGCTCTGGCAGGTCCGTGCCGGGCGTGAATTTGGGGGCTGCGATTTCTGGTGCTGCCAATGATGGTGTGATCTTAGCCGGCGGTGGGCACGCCATGGCTGCAGGCCTGACCATGAATTTTAGTGAGCTAAAGTCCGTCCATCACGACCTGACCCACCGCTTGCGTTCGGAGTCAGATGCGGCGGGCAATAGCCGCGACCTCGCCATTGATGCCTTGGTCGGGCTTGCTGCTGCGACGCCCGAACTCCTCGACGCCATGACCGAAGTTGGCCCCTATGGCGCTGGCTGGCCAGATCCTGTGTTTGCCTTTGCCGATGTGCGCCCCTATGCCGCTGCCCCTGTGGGGACGGGCCATGTGCGCCTCATGCTGGAAGACCAATCCGGGCAGAGAATCAAGGCGATCTCATTTCGCTCCCTGAATACGCCTTTAGGCGATGCCCTGATGGGACGACGGCCCTTGCATGTCGTGGTCCGGCTGAAAAAAGACGATTGGCGCGGCGGAAACGCGGTTGATTGTGAGATTATCGATGCAAGTCCTGCATCTTAGCAGCAAAGGCCGCTTGCGTGTTCGCATCGGCCTTTGTATAGAGCCGCCTCTCGTGTGAACAACGCGTGACGTGGCTCCTTCGTCTATCGGTTAGGACGCCTGATTTTCAATCAGGAAAGACGGGTTCGACTCCCGTAGGAGCTGCCACTCCCACCCCACAAAAATCACCATAAATCGGTACTTCATTGCAGTACTTGTCCACAAGTCGCTGCCGCTTGTCGTCGCGCTTGGCCCCGCACGCTGCCATGATAGCGACCTGATTCGAAGGATAGTGAGCCCATGGGCGATTTAGTGGAATTAGATGGCAGCGGCGGCGACAGCGGCAATATCATCAACGAGCCGTTTGATCGGGCGTTGGAGAGCCGCTACCTCGTCTATGCCTTGTCGACCATTACCAGTCGTGCGTTGCCCGATGTGCGCGATGGCCTAAAGCCCGTTCAGCGCCGTATCATTCATGCCATGGGCGAACTGGGCCTCGACCCCTCTAGTAATTTCAAGAAGTGTGCGAAGATCGTCGGCGACGTGATGGGTAAATATCACCCCCATGGCGACAGCGCGATTTACGATGCCTTGGTGCGCTTGGCGCAAGACTTCTCCGTTCGCTATCCTCTCGTCGATGGCCAAGGCAATTTCGGCAATATCGACGGCGATTCAGCCGCAGCCTACCGCTATACCGAAGCCCGCCTAACCGCCATAGGTGCCCTTTTGATGGAAGGGGTGGATGAGGATTCGGTCCTTTTCCGCGAGACCTATAGCCAAGAAGATGAAGAGCCTTCGGTTCTGCCTGCTGGCTATCCAAATCTTCTGGCCAATGGCTCGATGGGGATTGCCGTGGGGATGGCCACCTCCATCCCGCCCCACAATGCGGCAGAATTGATTGATGCCTGCCTGCTTCTGATCGACAAGCCCGAAGCCGATCTCGATGAAATTTTGACCCTTGTGCCGGGGCCAGACTTTCCCACCGGTGGGATTTGTATTGAATCGCGTGCCGCCATCCGCGAGGCCTATGCGACCGGCAAGGGCGGGTTCCGCACCCGCGCCCGCTGGCACGTGGAAGATACCGGCCGTGGCACGTGGCGCATCATTGTGACCGAGACACCCTATCAGGTGCAAAAGTCCAAAATTGTGGAGCGCTTGGCAGAGCTGATCGAAAACAAGAAGGCACCGCTTCTGGGCGATGTGCGCGATGAAAGTGCTGAAGACATTCGCCTCGTCCTTGAGCCACGCGCCCGCACGGTCGAGCCCGAACAATTGATGGAGAGCT
Source organism: Hyphomonadaceae bacterium (assembly GCA_021299265.1). Lineage (GTDB taxonomy): Bacteria > Pseudomonadota > Alphaproteobacteria > Caulobacterales > Aquidulcibacteraceae > Aquidulcibacter. The sequence goes on from JAJTGP010000015.1 coordinate 15,172, forward strand.
TGTTCAAGCTCACCGATCTGGAAAACCGCTTCTCGATGAACCTCAATGTGCTCGACGCCAAGGGTGCGCCGCGCGTGATGAGCTTGATTGAGTGCCTCAAGGCCTTCCTTGACCATAAGCGAGACGTCATTGTTGCGCGCGCCAATTGGCGGCTGCGTAAGATTGAAGCGCGCTTGGAGATTTTGGCGGGCTTGCTGGTTGCCTATCTCAATCTCGACGAAGTCATTCGCATCATCCGCTATGAGGATGAGCCTAAGCAAGTCTTGATCAAGACGTTCGACCTAACTGACGTCCAAGCCAATGCCATTCTCGACACGCGTTTGCGCAATTTGCGTAAGCTGGAAGAGATGGAAATTCGTCAAGAAAATGAAGACCTCAAGGCCGAACGTGAAGGCCTGATGGCGATGATTGCCTCACCCAAATTGCAATGGGCGCAAGCGGCAGAAGAATTGCGCGAAATCCAATCGGCTTTCTCGAAAGACACTGCCCTCGGCGCGCGCCGCACGACCTTTGCAGACGCCCCAATTGCCTTGGCCTTAAGTGCAGAGGCTTTTGTAACGCGCGAGCCGATTACGGTCGTCCTGTCGCAAAAGGGCTGGATCCGGGCGCTGAAGGGCAAGATCGATGATCTGTCGACCGTCAAATACAAGGATGGTGACGGCTATTATCTCTCACTCCATGCTGAGACGACCGACCGCATTGTTCTATTCGCCACCGATGGCCGCGCCTTTGCTTTGGCGGGCGATAAATTGCCCGGTGGGCGAGGCTTAGGGGAACCTGTGCGCCTCTCGATTGATCTGGGTGAAGAGCACGACATCCTGGCCATGTTCCTGCCCAAGCCCGATGGCGAGCGCTTAATTGCCGCAAGCTCTGGCTATGGCTTTGTGGTCAGCGATGAAGAATGCGCGGCGATGCGGCGTTCGGGCAAGCAGGTCTTGAACTTGGATGACGGGGCCAAGACTGCCGTCGTGGCTCCCATCCAAGGTGATATGGTGGCTGTGGTCGGCGAGAACCGGAAACTCGTCGTCTTCAAAACCGAAGAATTACCACGCATGGGCCGGGGCAAAGGCGTCAAGCTGCAAGCCTATAAGGATGGCGGTCTGTTAGACGCGCTGACCTTTAAGGCCGATGAGGGGCTTGCGTGGTACGACACCTCCGGCCGCCGCCGCGATGTGCCCGACTGGAAAGACTATGTAGCCAAACGCGCCGCCGCCGGCCGCATGGTCCCCCGCGGCTTCTCGCGGTCGGGCAAGTTTGTGGGGTAGGGGGTCAAGCCCGTCTCCCCCCTAAGGGGGCGAGGGGAGTGACCTTGCCCCCAGCTAACGCAGAAAGAATAGATGGGCGGCTTCAAGGCAAGTGAAGTGCTGCCTAATGTTCGGGCTTGGGCACGACTAAACCGATTTCAGAAATTTCATGACCATGGTGCAGTTTATTGATGGACCGCACGCTGCGGCGCGAGTCGCATTGCTTACGAGCATGCACACCCGAAATTGCATAGCCCTACCGACCATTTCCTGTATGATTGCGCTCAATAAGGGGCGGAGTTTGCAGATGACTTGGGCGACTGAGAGATTGGATTTGTTAAAGGCAGGGTCAGCAGTTTTGCCCCCGGTCGTGCAAACGCTGCAACTTGGTGGGTTAGACGACTGGGGCTCTGGTTGGGTGCGCAAACGTTGGGTGCCAAATCCGGAATTACTGAACGTGGATGGATCATTGTTCGGAGGCTACCTCACCGCGCTTGCGGACCAAGCAGCCGCATTCGCGGCGATGACGGTGGTCCCAGATGACATGGTATTTCGAACCACGAGCCTTACGATGAACTTTGTTCGTGTCGGGCGCGTTGAAGCGCTTTTGATAGAAGCGAGGGTAGTCGCTCAGACGCGCCAAATGATCACATGCCGCGTAGAGCTGAAGCGCGAGAACGACGAGCTGATTGCCGAAGCCTCTTCTCAACAGCTACTTTTGCCGATGAAAGCCTAGCAAGTGGAACCGTTCTCTATAACCCGATGCAGGGCCTCCGATAAGGAGCGATTGTGAGCATGACTGTTTGTGGCCCTCAAGAGTCGCTTTAACCGCCGCCTTTCAGGCTATGGCTAAACCTGTCGCCTCTGCCGTTAACCGCTCCAAACAAACCGTAGTTCCAATTTATGGCATCGAACAGTGGCAATTCACTAAGTGCGTCTTGACCTTGGCGCATTCCACGGTTGGAATGCGCTTATCCGCGGCTTTGCTTTGAGACTTTGATGCGTAAAATTCCCTGCCTATTGTAGCGCTTTTACTACCTGCACTTTCAGGATGCGAGCAGTCCTTTTGTGTGGAAGAACACCCACAGCCGATAGAGCAGGTTTGGCAAGCAGCAGACCAAACCTTTTGGGACCAAATTAGGGAAGGCAAGTTGGCCTTGATCCGAGACGAAAAAGGCACTGGGCACCTAAAGCTAGCTCGGGAAGCCGACACCGCCTGCAGCGGCAAGATGATCCCAGTTCTGGAAGCGCGGGCATATTATGAGCGCCAAATTGCTGCAGCCAAAGCTGGGACTGGGGACCAGAAACAGCTGTGTCAGTTCCAAATTGAACTCACACGTGGCCATAAGATGGAAGATCAGGAAACTTATGGAAACATCCTGAATGAGGCAGGGCCTCGACCAAAGATTGTTGAAAGCATTAATCCCGCGACCGTTCCGGAAGGCCAAGTTGTTTACGCGCCGGGGTCGAGGGAGCCTTAAGTTTAGATAAAACTACCGCTAAACTTAGACCCAGTAAAAAGGGCGCTTGGTTGCCCAAACGCCCTTTAAATCAAGCAATGTGCCGTAAAGCTTAGAATGCCGCGTTCAGGCGGACTGAAACCGGGATCGTGATGCGGTCTGACTTGTCGTTGGCGGTACCCAAGCCCAGTGCGGTCAGGTTTGTATCCACTTCAGACAGTTTGGAATTGTAACGCACACCGACTTCGGCGCCGATTTCGGCAAATGGGGCGATCAGATAGGTCGCGCCCACATCGCCGCCGATCACATAAGTGACCTTGTCGTCATACAGGTTCCAGGTGCCAATCGGCGCATTGGGGACCAGCGAGGTGGAAGCCACAACGGTTGCCGACAGCGCATCGGTTTGGGTCACGCCCGCACGCAGGGTATAATAGGGGAACAAGCGGTCGCTCATGAAAGGGCTTTCGAGCCATTGGCGATAACCCAATTCAACGCCCATTTGCTTGAAGTCGCTGAAGGTTGCGGTCAATGGGGTCGAACAATTTGGTGCGCCGGAGACGACGATTTCAACGCAGCCAATATTGGCGCTTTTGCCATCGGCTTGGCTGTAGGTGATCGCGCCAAACATTTCAGAAGTCTGTGTCAAAGCATAACGCACTTCGATGGTCGCTTTGAGTGGGGCGTCAGAGCTGTCTTTGAAGTCCGTACCGCGCAGCCGCAAGATACCTGTGCCTGCGAGGCTGGCGTTCAAGGTCGTCAAATTGACGCTGGCGCTTGATGTCTCATCGATGATCTTGCCGCTGACGGGAAACTCATACCCAACCGAACCGCCAAACGAAAACGGGGAGTCTGCGAGCGCTGGGCTGCTTAACAGTGCCAAGGCCGGAATGAGATAAGACAGACGCATAACAGAATACTCCACGCACAAAATATCGCGATCTTGCTTGTGGCGCGTAATGTTTAACGTTTCCTGACTCGATGACGCAATTCGCCTCAATTACCGGCGACTATTGAGGTGGGTTCTAGTCCTTATCAAGTAACGGGCTTAAATCAGTCCAACCGGAAGAACCCAAAGCTTCAATGGGCCGGAAGTTGGTTTTATAGGACATTTTGCGGGAACCACGCACCCAATAGCCCAAATAGACGTAAAGATAACCAACTTCTTGGGCTTGGCGCAGATGATCGAGGATCATGTAGCTACCAAGGCTGCGACTCGATTCGCGCGGGTCAAAGAACGCGTAAACCATCGAGAGTCCATCGGCCAAGGCATCGACCAAGGCACAGCCGATCAGGCGACCTTCATCACCTTCCAAGCGATACTCAATGATATGGGTCCGAACGGAAGTTTCTTCCACCATCGCGGAATAATCAAACACCGACATGTCCGACATGCCGGCTCCGAAATGGCGATCCTTCAGATAGGTCTGGAGTAGGGCATATTGCTCATAAGTGGCGTGGGCTGGAACCAGTTTTGAGACGACGTCCTGATTGCGCGCCAAAATACGCCGCCACCGCTTTGAGAAGACAAATTGCGCCGCTGGAACGCGAACCGAGACACAAGCTGCGCACATGTCACAAGCCGGCCGGTAGGCGATATTTTGCGAGCGACGAAAGCCAGCATGAGTCAGACTATCATTGAGCTCAATCGCGTCATGCCCATCAAGGGCGGCAAACACCTTGCGTTCCCGCCGCCCGTCCAAATAGGGGCAAGGCTGGGCCGCTGTCAGGTAAAACCTGATATTTTTGGAAGCGGAAATCCGCCCAGCAGGTGAAGTCGGGTCCGTGCTCATGTTAGATGAGTGTAACAACCTTCCCAGTCTTTGGCCAACACCCGAAAGAGCAATTTTCCCGAAAGTCTGTGGAAAATTCTACAAACCACCATCGGCTGGAAGTGGAGACGATGCGCGTTGCAGAACAATCGCAATCCGGCGGTTGGCGGCCTGATAAGGATCATCTGGGAAGAGGGGGTCAGAACCCGCTTTTCCCGAAACTTGCGCGATGCGGTCTTCACTCAAGCCCGCTGCTGTCAGCACGCGACGGGCCGAATTTGCCCGGGCCGATGACAGGTCCCAGTTCGAATTGCGCGGATCGGGGTTGGGTGCGGCATCGGTGTGGCCTGAGATGCTAACCCGGTTGGGTAAGGTCTCGATGATACGGGCGGCAGCCTGCAAGATCAGACGCGCGCGGTCATTGGGTACTGTCGAACCCGGTTCAAACATCGGACGGCCTTCTTGATCGACCAACTGGATGCGCAGACCTTCTGGGGTTTGGTCGACAATGATATTGCGCGACATTTCGGCCAGTTCTGGCATATCTTGTAAGGCTTGACGCAAGCTCATCTCTGCTTGCTGGAATTCTGCCGCTTCGCGTCTGGCGATGGCATCTTCAGCTGCTTTATCGGCAGCATCAGCCGCGCCTTGCCCACTGCTTTCTCCAGCTTGGCTGGAAGGCTGGCTGGCAGGTGCAGCGGATTCAAAAATAGGTGTTGCCCCTTTTTGCATCGCACCTACTTCCCCTAAGGCCGTGCCGCCTAGGATCCCGCCAGAGCCTGAGGTTGAAGCCGACACGCTGGCTGGCGCGAAATAATCGGCGATCCCACGCTTTTGTTCGGGTGAGGAAGTGTTGATTAGCCACATGAGAAGGAAGAAGGCCATCATCGCCGTCACAAAGTCAGCATAGGCCACTTTCCAGGCACCCCCATGGTGTCCGCCAGCTATCTTTTTGACTTTTTTGATAATTATTGGCCGATTGGACGACATGATGTGCTTCTCACAGTGATAGTGTTGAGAAGTATGCACGATGTCGGTTAAGAGCAGGTTTGCAGGAATGAACAAATGACATTTGACTTAAAAGACTATCGATCTGCTTTGGGCAGCTTTGCCACGGGCGTCACGATCGTGACTACCTTGGATTCAAACGGAAATGGCCATGGCTTGACGGTCAATAGCTTTGCGTCTGTGTCCCTTGATCCGCCCCTGGTGCTGTGGTGCTTGGGCAACAAGTCCGATTCCTACGACTTGTTTTCCAAATGCGACGCCTATGCGATCAATATTCTGGCCGATAGCCAAGGCGACTTGGCTATGCGCTTTGCGGGTAAGGGCGATCAAAAGCTGGCCGCAGGCGATTATGCTGCACTGGAAACTGGTAGCCCCGTTCTGCCCGGCACAATTGCCGCTTTTGACACCAAAGTGGTGCAGCGGATTGAGGCGGGTGATCATTTGATCCTGATTGGCCAAACCTTGGCTTACCAACGCCATGATGGCCAAGGCCTCGCCTATTTCCGCGGCCAATTCGGTTCAACGTCGGCTTTGGCGAAGTCATGACCCAGCCGACACTGGCCTTCTTGGGATTGGGGGTCATGGGTGGCCCGATGGCGGGCTGGCTTGTCAAAAATGGCCATCCGGTGAAGGTTTGGAATCGTACCCAAGCCAAAGCAGAAGCTTGGGCGCAATCTAATCCGGGCGAAGTCGCCGCATCAATCGCGCATGCTGTGGCAGGCGCTGACTTTGTGATGGCCTGTGTGGGCGACGATCCAGACGCGCGGTCCGTCGCGCTGGAGGCCTTTGCCGCCATGAAGCCGGGCGCAGTCTATGTCGATCACACCACGACGTCTGCGGCTTTATCGAAAGAATTGGCGCTAGCGGCAGCTGAAGCGGGCTTAGATTGGCTGGATGCACCGGTTTCGGGTGGTCAAGCCGGTGCGATCAATGGCCGGCTGACAGCCATGTGCGGCGCACGCGAGGCGGTGTTTGAGTGCGCCAAACCTGTTCTGTCTGCTTATTGCGGCAATATTGTCCGGATTGGCGAGGCCGGGGCCGGCCAATTGGCCAAGATGGTCAATCAGATCGCCATTGCCGGGGTCGTTCAAGGCCTTGCGGAAGCGGTGACGTTTGCCAAAGCACAAAATCTCGATACCGACGCGGTGCTTGCTGCCATTTCCAAGGGGGCGGCAGGCTCGTGGCAAATGGAAAACCGTTGGGCCACCATGGTGGAAGACCGCTATGACTTTGGCTTTGCCGTTGATTGGATGCGCAAGGATTTGCGGATCGTCTTAGAGGCTGCGCAAGCCAAGGGGCTCGATCTTGCCTTGACCCAGATGGTCGATGGATATTATGCCGAAATCCAAGCCGATGGTGGTGGTCGTCTTGATACTTCCAGTTTGGCGAAACGTTTCACTTCTTTGAGAAAGCCTGATTGATGATCTCCCTTTTGATGATGGCAGCGATTGCTGAGACTCCGACCCCTTATAAGCCGACAAATTTGTGTGATGGCATTGCCAAAATCGAACAGGCGACCTTGGACCGGCCGCTTGCGTTTAAGTCTTTGGTGGCAACCGAATCCCGCCCAGCACGGGTGCGCAACGCCCAAGGCGTATTGACCGTCGAAAACCGACCTGTGTCGGTTGTGAAGCCTCTGGAAGGTTTGGTTGATTGTCGGTTCGTCTATAATGCGTCGATCTCATTGGCCTGTTATGCCGCCCCTGTGGTGGATGAAGCCGACGAAGCTGCGCTAGAGAAGGCCTTGGGCGATTTCTCCGACGAAGTCGCAAAATGCCTTAAAAATGAAAAGCTAACGCGTCGCACTGATGATTTTGGAGCAAGCCCATCGATTGCCTTTGCTGGCGGAGCGAAAGAGCCATTTTATCAGATCTCGATGGTGGTTTTGCCCGATGTCTCCGATAAGCGTCGGCCGGAACTCTTGGTTCTAGGTCCTGCAGAACTGCCACCGGCACCCGCTGCGAAGGCACGTCCGGCGGTGCCGAAGAAGGCCGCGCCAAAAGCCAAGCGCCGCTAATTCTTAGGCCTTGCCTAAGCGCTTAGCCGCTTCCATCGCCCAATAAGTGATAATGCCGTCGGCACCCGCACGCTTGAAGCACGACAATGCCTCTAGCCGCACGCGTTCACCGTCCAGCCAGCCATTGGCGATTGCGGCTTCCATCATGGCGTATTCACCAGAAACTTGGAACGCATAGGTCGGCACGCCAAAGCTTTCTTTGACGCGGCGAACAATATCCAAATAGGGCATACCGGGCTTCACCATCACCATGTCGGCACCTTCAGCAATATCGAGCGCGACTTCGCGAAGGGCCTCATCACTATTGCCCGGATCCATCTGATAGGTCTTTTTGTCGCCTTTCAGCGCGCCTTTAGACCCAATCGCATCGCGGTACGGACCGTAAAAGGCTGAAGCATATTTGGCGGCATAGGACATGATGGCCACATCATGGAAACCTGAAGCATCAAGGCCTGCCCGAATGGCCCCGATGCGACCGTCTGTCATGTCAGATGGGGCGACCACATCGGCCCCGGATTGGGCCTCTAACACCGCTTGGCGCACTAAGGCTTCAATGGTTGGATCGTTCAGCATGGTGCCGGCATCATCAATCAAGCCGTCATGGCCATGATCGGTGAAAGGGTCGAGGGCGACGTCTGTCATTAGGCCAACATTGGGCGCGGCTTTCTTCATGGCGGCAATCACGTCTGGCACAAGACCTTTCGGATTAAAGGCCTCTGTGCCCTCGCCATTTTTGAGGGCTGGGTCGATGAAGGGAAACACCGCGATCATCGGGATGCCAAGGCTTTGCGCCTCTTGCACCACCGCGACAGCCTCGGTGCGGCTATAGCGGAAGGTGCCGGGCATAGAAGTCACCGGAATGCGGCTTTCGGTGCCGTCGTGAACCACCATCGCCAAGATTAAGTCATTGACGCTTAACTGGGTTTCACGGGTCAGCCGACGTCGCCAATCGGTTAAACGATTGCGGCGCATACGGGTGGCGGGGAAGGCGGCGGGGGGCAGATGTGTCGTCATGGAAGTATGTGTAGCGCCATAATTGCGAAACGGCTACGCTGCCCCGCATCACAGGATTCCCGCTATGGCCTACGACACGACCGAAGACCAAAATCTGATTATCGCAACCGCCCGCCGATTTGCGAAAGACTCACTCGCCCCCCATGCAATGGCATGGGAGGAGGCAGGCACCCTCGACCGCGCGACTTTAAGGGCGCTGGCAGAATTGGGTTTTGCGGGCATTTATGTGCGCGATGATGTTGGCGGCTCTGGCCTGACGCGCTTGGACGCAGCGATTATTTTTGAGGAGTTGTCGCGCGGGGATGTTTCCCACGCGGCCTTCCTATCCATCCATAATATGGCCAGTTGGATGATTGATACGTTCGGCTCAGAAGATCAGCGCCAACGCTTTCTACCCGCTCTGACCAATATGGAGATGATCGCCAGCTATTGTTTGACAGAGCCGGGCGCAGGCTCGGACGCTGCATCCTTATCGACCACTGCCCGCTTGGACGGGGATGACTATGTCGTCAATGGCACCAAGGCCTTTATTTCGGGCGCGGGCTTTTCTGATCTTTATGTCGTGATGGTGCGGACGGGAGAGGCAGGTCCACGCGGGATTTCCACCCTGTTGGTACCCAAGGATGCACCCGGGCTGTCGTTTGGCAAAAATGAGAAGAAGATGGGCTGGCAAGCCCAACCCACCGCCCAAGTCATTTTCGAAGATTGTCGTGTCCCCGTCGCCAATCGCTTGGGCGAAGAAGGGCAAGGCTTCACCTTTGCCATGAAAGGCTTGGATGGCGGACGGCTGAATATTGCCGCCTGTTCCCTGGGCGGAGCCAGCGATGCTTTGGAGCGTGCCTTTGCTTATTCGCGCGACCGCAAACAATTTGGCCAAGCCTTGTGGAACTTCCAAACCACGCAATTCAAGCTCGCCGATATGGCAACGGAATTAGAGGTGGCACGGGTATTCCTGCGCCATGCAGCCGCCGCACTAGATGCCAAAAGCCCGGAAGCAACAAAATTATGCGCCATGGCGAAACGATTTGTCACAGATGTGGGCTTTCATGTCGCCAATCAGGCGCTGCAGATCCATGGCGGGTACGGCTATCTCAAAGACTATGAGGTGGAGCGTATTGTTCGGGACTTGCGGGTGCATCAAATCCTTGAAGGCACCAATGAGGTCATGCGCGTGATCATCGCAAGGGAATTAGATCGTGGTTTTTAATGCTCAGTTTGGTCGTCGCGCCCTGTTAATCGGTATGGGTTCTGCCTTGGGTACAGGCTTGGTTTCAGCTTGCGCTTCGGGGCAGGTGGACCCAGCCGCTAGCCCGCAAGTAAAAGGAGGTCGGTCCATGACCAAGCCTATCATCATCGCCCATCGTGGTGCCTCAGGCTTGCGGCCAGAGCACACCTTGGCCGCCTACCAACTCGCGATTGACCAGGGTGCGGACTTTGTTGAGCCAGATTTGGTTTTGACCAAAGACGGGCATCTAATCTGTCGGCACGAGAATGAAATTGGAGGCACCACCGATGTCAGCGCGCGCCCTGAATTTGCGGATCGCAAGAAAGTGCATGTGATTGACGGCGAACGCTATGAAGGCTGGTTCACCGAAGATTTTACTTTGGCCGAGATCAAGACGCTGCGCTGTAAAGAGCGGCTACCGCAATTGCGGTCCAGCAATATGGCCTATGACGGGCAGTTCGAGGTGCCGACCTTTGAAGAGGTTCTTGAACTTGCCAAACAGCAAAGCGCGCGCACGGGTCGCACGATTGGTGTGTATCCCGAAACCAAGCACCCCACGTGGTTTGATGGCCTGAACCTGTCGTTTGACGCGCCTCTACTAACCCTCATCCGGCGCTATGGATTGGATGCTGCCGATGCCTCCATCTTCATCCAAAGCTTTGAGGTTACCAATCTCAAGCGCTTGCGGGGCAAAACCAAAGCACCTTTGGTGCAACTCATGGCCAAGGATGGCGGCCCGTTTGATCTGGATAAGGCTGGTGTCACTTATGCCAGCATGGCGACTGCAGCTGGCCTGAAAGAGATATCCGCTTATGCCAATGGTGTAGGCCCAGAAAAAATCCTGATCCTGCCACGCGATGGGGCCAATAAGAATTTGGGCCCGACCGGCTTTGTGACCGATGCCCATGCCGCAGGCCTTGTTGTCCACCCTTGGACGTTCCGGGCCGAAAATTACTTTTTGCCAGAGGACTACCGGAAGGGCCAAAGTGCTGACCCAACCTATTTGGCCCAAGCTGGCGATCTGATTGCCGAGATTCAGGCCTTTATGGCTGCGGGTGTTGATGGAGTCTTCTCGGACTTCCCGGGCGTTGCCTTTGCTGCACGGGCTACCCGATGAGTGAAGCTGCGGCCCCGCCTGTAGCGGTTTCAACCCAAGGTCATTTGGGTGTTTTGACCTTAAACCGCCCCGAAGCCCTGCATGCTTTGGATGGGGAAATGGTCAAGATCATGACTGAGGCCCTAGTGGCTTGGGCGAATGATCCTGCCGTCGCAGGCGTCATGGTCGATCATGCAGGGCCACGCGGCTTTTGTGCGGGCGGCGACATCCGTATGTTAGCCGAGAGCGGGGCCAAGGATGGGCAAGACGCGCGTGCCTTCTTTTATCACGAATATCGCCTGAACCATCTGATTGCCCATTATCCAAAGCCCTATGTCGCGATCCTTGACGGGGTTACGATGGGCGGAGGCGTTGGTATTTCGGTGCATGGACCTTTCCGGATCGGGACGGAGCGCACCTTGTTTGCCATGCCAGAGACGGGTATCGGCCTGTTCCCTGACGTGGGCGGCGGCTGGTTCTTACCGCGCTTGGCGGGCGAGATCGGCATGTGGCTGGCACTGACGGGCACGCGCTTGAAAGCCGCTGATTGCGTCGCTGCAGGTATCTTGACCCATTTTGTGCCCAGTGAACTTCTCGATGCCGCTAAGGCGCAAGTGGCAGGGGCGATGTCGACCCATACGCCGCTGTCGGCGCTTAAGTCAGGGCTTGGGGCCTTGGAAGAAGAAGCGGGCAGGCTGCAGCATCTTACGCCTGACACGATCGCGATCATCAATCGTTGTTTTAACGGCGACAGTGTCGAGGCGATCATGGAGGCTTTGTCAACTGACGAGAGCGATTGGGCTAAGGAACAAGCCCGTGTGCTCAACCAAAAATCGCCTCAGACCTTAAAGGTCGCGTTCCGCCAATTGCGCCAAGGCCGCGCTGCCACCGACTTTGCAACCCATATGGCGATGGAATATCGCATTGGCGCGCGTGTCGTGCGGCGTCATGACTTCCTCGAGGGGGTTCGTGCAGTCATTATTGATAAGGACCAAGCACCAAA
>JAJTGP010000032.1 GCA_021299265.1 Hyphomonadaceae bacterium
TATCCGCTATGCGCTGACCCGCTTCACGGCTCTCTCGCGCTATCTCGAAGACGGCACACTCGAGATCGACAACAATATCGCCGAGCGCGCTATCCGTGGCCTCGCTGTAGGCCGCAAGAACTGGCTGTTCGCAGGATCCGACACCGGTGGGCAACGTGCTGCAGCGATCTACTCCCTGATCGAAACCGCAAAGCTCAACGACATCGACCCCGAAGCTTGGCTCGCCGACATCCTTCCCCGTATCGACGACCATCCCAACAAACGCCTCTACGAACTGTTGCCGTGGAACTGGAAGCCCGACGCCGTGTCAGCTATGACGGACCAATGAGCCAAGATACAACCAACCAGACTATCCATCTTACCATTGAACTACTGGATATGCCTTATCCAATCATGCGGCGTATAGGCATATCTGAGGCTGCGACCTTGGCTGATTTACACAGGGTCATTCAAATCGCCATGCCCTTCACCAACAGCCATCTTCACCAGTTCGATGTGCCAGCACCCATGTCCAAGGGTAGCCGAAAACGTCCGCTGATCACCCGTTACGGTACGCCTGATCCCGACGGTTGGATGGATGTGGAAGATGAAAACGACACCAAGTTGCGTGATCTGGTTGCCAAAGGGGTCAAAAGCTTCATTTACATCTATGACTTCGGCGACAACTGGGAGCATGCGATTACAATCGACGCTACCGATCCAACTACATCAGAACAAGGCTTCGCGCATCTGGTTGAAGCTCAAGGTCGTGCTCCCCCCGACGACTGTGGTGGGGCACCAGGCTTTGAAGCATTCGTCGACGCCATGACCAACGCCAAGCACGAAGACCACGCCGACCTGGCCAACTGGTACGGCCAGAAAACCTTCAACCCAGCAAACGTCCCAACAAAATCCATCCAAGCCCAACTCGCCAAAATCAAGCCGAAACCCAAACGCAAGTCGCCAAACAAATAACTCTAATCGTCAAGGCGGGTCAGGCCGAGCGCTTACCCAAAACAAGTCATAAGAGGCGTTTTGCCTAATGCTCCTAAGCGGACATTGCTCTGCAAATGAGATCAGCTGGATATTTGGCCCATGCTGGCATGGCAGAAACGGCTAAGGGCTTATCCCATCACCCGCGATAGGACCTTTGCACTTTATCCATGATCCCTTGAAAGTTCATCGCGGCGGCCATATTGCCAATGATCTTGAGCTTGCCGCGCATCATGGCCGCTGGGGCAGTTGTTTTGCCTTCTGACAGTTCAAAGAAGGTTGCGTTGTCCATTTTGATGGTCGCGTCGGTATCACGGTCGGCATTGTCTACACTGGCTGGGGTCACAGTGCCATCGTAGATAATTGGGGCGTCAAAGCCCACGTCCATTTTGATGGTTTTGCCTGTTGAAGGCAGCGTTGCGGCGATTTCTGCAATCCGCGCGGTTACAGTGTCAAGATTGACTTCGATGTTCATTTCGGTACCCCTTTTGCCAGTATTGTTCAGTTAGCAAATATCGTAAATTGACAGTTATGTCAAAAATAAATACTGAAGTGTCAGCTGAGAGGATGCCGCCCATGAATCTGACACTTTATCATAATCCCATGTCGACCTGTTCGCAGAAAGTCCGGATGGCGCTGGCAGAAAAAGGCGTGGCTTGGACCAGCGTGGAGATTGATCTGCTGTCGCGTGAGCATAAGGGTGACGCCTATTTGGCCATCAATCCGGCTGGTGTCGTGCCGAGCTTGAAGGTGGATGACCTCATTCTCGTCGAATCCAGCCTGATCAATGCTTACATTGCGGAGGCCTGCGCGGGATCCGATTTGATGCCCAAGGGCGCGCTGCAAAGGTATAATACGCAGCTCTGGATCAAGCGTATTGATGAACGGGTGCATGAGGCCTGCGGTATCTTAACCTACGCGACCGCCATGCGCGTGATCATGATGCAAATGGATCCGCAGGCCGTGCTGGCCGAGATCAACAATATCACCGACGATCATGCCCGCGCATTGCGCTTATCCTTGTTCGAACAAGGCGTTGATGCGCCCGCATTTCAAAGTGCGTTGGATCGGTTGCTTGATTTTATCGCCTCAATGGAAGGCGCTTTGGCGCGTGACAAGTGGCTGAGTGGTGCTTCGTTTGGCCTCGCTGATTGCGCCGCTCTGCCCTATGTTTTGCGCTTTGATCATTTAAATCTCGCCCAAATCTGGGGCGGCGGCAGGTTGCCCCATGTTGAAACTTGGTTAGAGGCGGTCAAAGCCAGACCATCTTATGAAACCGCGATCGTATCCTATCTATCGGGCCCAGCATTGGGCATGTTTGCGGCCGTCGGCAGTCTGGTTGAGCCAAAGCTGGTTTTAGGTTAACGTGGGCGAAGAGCGGCTGCCTTGTCGATCAAACCCGCAGGGTGCAAGACTATGTCCACGTTTTACTGGGTTGACGCTTTTCTGGCATTTGAATGGAACAGATTGTGGCTAAAGGTTCAAGCTCGGCTTTGATTGTAGCGTCCGCCCACAGCAAGAAAGAGCCAAGCGGTGGGTCGCGTGACGACATTTTGAAGGCCGCCTTGCGTTGCTTTTCGCTGCAAGGCTTTGACGGGACCTCCATCGCCGATATCGCGCGGGCGGCAAAGGCAGGGCACCCCTTGGTTCATTATCACTTCAAGTCCAAGGATGACCTCTGGCGCAGTGCGGTTGATTTTGCCTTCAAAGATCTGGTGATTGCTTATCGCGCAGTCAGTGCCGCCACCACCAGTTTGGACCCGATACAGGCCTTAAAGATCATGGTGCGGTCTTTTGTGCAGTTTTGCGGCCAATGCCCGCAACATGTCGGCTTGATGATGATGGAGAGCACGGCGCAGTCAGATCGTTTCGACTGGCTGGTTGAGAATTACCTCGCCCCCTTGCACAAGGACGTAGACGCTCTGTTGGAGCGTGCCAAGGCAGACGGTTTGATCCGCGATATTCCGCTGGTCAATCTGTCCAGCATGTTTGTGGGGTCTGCGGTCCATTTTGTTCATAGTAGTGCCTTGATAAAAAAACTTTATGGCGTCGATACCCGCCAATCTCAGGAAATAGGCGTCCACGCAGACTGGCTGATAGACGTTTTATTCCAAGGCATATTGAAACCGACTTGAAGCGCGTTGCGAGCAATTATGCTCGCAGTTGCGCGATGAGCATATAAAAATAAAGTGAATTTCTTTCAAAACCGAACAGGTTTTAAAGACTTTTGCCTTAAGGGCGTGTGGTTGAGAATGCCGCTGTCGGCCCAAGGCTGGATGCCAGTGCCGCCAGTTTTGGCAAGGCAGTCGCATTGACCCGGTCCGGTAAAGCGCCGGATAGGGTTTCAAAGGCGATAACTGCGACAATATCTGCATGGGTCAGGCGCTGCTCAAACAAAAAGCCCCCCTTTAGCACGTCATTGTATGCGCCCGCTTCTGCCGCGAAAATACCTCCCACGGCTTGATCTGCGCATTGGGCCGCCCAATCTGGCCAGATTTTATCAGCGGGGCGGCGACGGGTTTCATAGAAAGTGGCGACCATTTTTTCCAGTGCCCCTGTGAGCAACGCCAGCATCTGGCCATAGGGTCTCTGACTTTCTGGGAGTGCGGGACACAGACGTTTGTTTTGGGCGGCTTGACGATCCAAATCGGCTAGAATCTGGTGGCTATCAATCAAGACAGTGCCATCATCCAAGATGAGTGAGGGTACCCGGACCAAGCCATTATATTGGGCAATGGTCGCACGCCCATCCACCACGGATGCCTCAACTCGTTCAAACGCGATGCCATAGCAATTGAGCGCAACCGCAACACGTCGGACAAAGGGTGAGAGGTAAACGCCAACAAGTTTCATACTAAAATTCCTCAACAGACGAGCGGACATCCACCTCAAGCGACCACGCACGACGGGGTTGTTGATAGAGGTGCTGATAGACATCAACGATACCCTCGATATCAACCAATCTGTCTTCACCATAAGCCTTTGCGACTTCGGGGCGACCAATGCGAATGCGGTCACCGTCGACCGCACCATCGATCACGACATGGGCGACATGGATGCCCTTGGGCCCGAACTCGCGCGCGAGAGATTGCATCATGTTGCGCAGCCCACCTTTGGCGGAGGAGAAAGCGGCAAAATTGGGCTTGCCCCGCATGGAAGCACTGGCCCCGGTCATTAAAAGTGTGCCCTCCCCATTTGGCACCATCGCGCGCAAGGCTTCGCGGCTGAACAGGAACCCGCCAAAACAGGCGATGCGCCAACACCGCTCAAAATACGAAGCTTCCATGGTCAAGAAATCACCGGGCATATTGTTGCCTGCATTGAAGATGGACAAACTCACAGGGCCAATGGCTTTGGCGGCTTCAAACAAGGCGATGACGGCTTGTTCGTCTGTTGTGTCGGCTTCTATGGCCGTTGCCAGTCCGCCTTGGTCACGGATGGTTTGGGCGACGGCCTCAACCTTGGCCAGCGTTCGCCCGGCAATAAAGACATGAAGGCCCAGCTTGGCGAACCGGTGGCATAGTTGCGCACCCACCCCGCGCTCCGGCCCAACGCCAATGATCACTGCGGTTTTTTGCGTCATATCATGTCCTTTCCAAGATCAAGGTGCGACTTTGATTAATTGCTTGCCCCTATTCGCGCCGGTTAAG
Organism: Hyphomonadaceae bacterium; assembly: GCA_021299265.1. GTDB lineage: Bacteria > Pseudomonadota > Alphaproteobacteria > Caulobacterales > Aquidulcibacteraceae > Aquidulcibacter. The sequence goes on from JAJTGP010000032.1 coordinate 4,623, forward strand.
AGCCGTAAAAGGGCCGCGGGCCCTTGCTCAATCCCCTCCAGGACATCTTCAGCCAGTCTGATGTGGCCTTTGGTCTGCCAGTCGGCGAGCGTCTTTGTGGCTTCACCAAATCGGGCAGCAAAGTCGCTGACCAGAAAGCCTTGTTTGCGCAGACGCTTGACGAGGAGTGTGTTGTGATCGCGCGGGCCAATATCAGCGGACGTGTCTGACAAATGGGCGGTTGCAAGCCTGCCGCAAACAACGATCCGCCCGCCGATAGCCATAGAGGGCAAAAGGCGGTCATAAAGATCGCCGCCAACATTGTCGAAATAGACGTCGATCCCTTTTGGCACGGCTGACGCCAGCTGTGTGTCAAAGTCACTGTCTTGGCGGACAATAGCGGCGTCATAGCCATAGAGGTCAATGGCTTGAAAGGCTTTGTCTTGACTACCGACGAGGGCGATTGTGCGGCATCGGTGGAGTTTGGCGATCTGACCGACAAGCGCGCCCACGCCACCTGTCCCCGCGCTCACAACCACTGTCTCGCCAGCTTTCGGTTGACCAACATCAAGCAAACCGAAATAGGCTGACCAGCCTGAAATGCCCAATATCCCCAAAGCACTTTGAGGTGGGCCCATGGCTGGATCGAGCACGCGGCCTAAAGGACCACCCTGATCCAGCGCCCATTGCTGCATGCCAAATGCACCAAACACGATGTCACCAATGGCTCGGTCTGGCCGATTGGAGGCAACGACGCGGCCTATGCCATAGGCTTGCATGACATCGCCTATCGCCACACCAGCGGTATAGTTTTCTTCCGTCCGCAATCGCGCGATCATAAAACCGTCAACCGATAGCCACATCACTTCCACCATTGCCTCGGCCGGACCTGGCTGTGGGATCGCCGCTGCTTCAACCGCAAAGTCCGCGATTGCGGGAAGGCCATTTGGACGCGATTTCAAAACAATGCGCGTGTTCACGCGCTCATCTGACATGGCGATTGCCCATGTGGCAGGGTATGTCCGCCCTACAAAGCACTTGTCGAGCCTTGCTGAACCAATTGCTCCAGAGGCACACCAGCATGAAACTTTGCCGAGAGAACGTCGGGATCAAATTCCACCCCGATGGGATTGCTTTCAAACACCCCAGATGCAAACCACGCATTGAGCGCATCATCGGTCTCGAAATTGTCGATTTGCAACTCGACCTGATTGCCGTCTGGATCAGCATAGTAAAGCGATGTGGTTGGTCCATGGTTGATGCACCAGCCGGGGGTCAAGCCACCTGCTTTGAGGCGCTCATAGGTCGCCACCAAGTCCCTCAAGGAGCCGTAGGTAAAAGCGACATGATCAAGGCCTGCGGCCATTGGGTCACAATCACCAATTTGGGGCATGTTCACAAATGCGACGCGGTGATGCTCTTCATCATAGGTCACAAAGGATATGATGGGGGTCTCAAACGCCAGCGACCCGTCCAGCACATTGACGTACCAAGCAATCATTTCTTGATAGCGTGGCGTGCGCAGGACAATGTGGGCGAGTTTGGCGGGGGAAATCTGATCGGGCCGCTTCTTGGCAAGCGCGATGGGTTCAGAGCTACTCATATTCATCTCCTTTAGGTCTTGGTCCATTCATGGTTAGGCAACCAATTCTGACGTGGGTAAGAAGGACTTGCACAAAATGTGATTGATCGCTGAGACCAGCTCAGACGTAGGGTCATTGCGCGGTGTGATCGTGCGCCAAGCAACATGACCGTCTGCCCGCACCAAGATTGCACCTTCACCTTGTGGCCCACCAGCATTGCGCCATTGCGCGTGCGGGTCTTGGTAGTCGCCGCCAGGACCGATGGAGATCACAGCGATAGACTGCCCGGTCAGACGGGCGACATCACTGACAACAGATCGCCACTGTGTGCCCGTATCGCTGATCATCAAGGTAAAACCGTTACTGCTGATCAGATCAAGGGTTGAAACCCGACGACCAGCCTTGGTCAGCCAGGCATGAGGCATACGGGCACCTGGGCGCGTATTGGGGAAATAAGTCTGGACTGATTTGGCACCTGGCGGGCTACCATCTTGAACAAAAGCCCCAATCTCATAGGTGACGCCCATGTCAATGCCGAAGGAATCAAAGTGTTCGGCCTGTTGGTTGATCGCGTCTTGCACCGCTGCGCGCTTGGCGCGCACCTCTGGTCCGTCCCCGTCAAAGCCAAGGTCGGGTATCGGCGTATCGGTCGCAAACGCATCACTGGGCCGAACCGGTGAAAGGCTTGAAGCGCCCAGAACATCGTCAACGGCCCCCATTTTCATGGAATTCATCAAGCTTTGTTCGCAATTAACCTGCGCAATGGGTTGACGCTCGCTTTGGTAAGTCTCCAGCAAAGCCGCGTCTGCGTGCCCTTTGAGGACAGCCGCCAGTTTCCAAGCCAGATTGTGCGCATCCTGTACGCCTGTATTCAAGCCCAGGCCGCCAGATGGTGGGAACCGATGTGCGGCGTCGCCTGCAAGGAAAATGCGCCCTGCGCCATAGGCTTCTGCGACTTGCGAACTCATGTTCCAATTGCCGATGGACGTGATCTCAAACGGGATCGTCGGATCGCCGATCGCTTTGGCCACCAAGTTTCTGGCGACCTCTGGGATATAGTCATCAACATTATCTGGTACACCAAACGGCACCATCAAGGCCCACACCCGCGCAAGATCAAACCCAATCAGCACCCCCCGAACATCAGGCCCGATAATCCAGTGCACTGGCCCGTGTCGCCCTCCCAGCACTCGGTCAAGATTGGCGGTAAAATAAATATTGATGAATCTTTGCAAAGAGCTTGGCCCCATCATCTCAATGCCAAGGCCGCGTCGCACGCCACTTCCCGCGCCATCGCAGGCAACGACATAGTCAGCCGTCACGGTAGTTTCTTCGCCCACTGGATCGATAACGGTCATTGTGGCAGAGGTTTCACCCGACTGCGCGCTGACCACCGTCGCGTTAAAATGGACCGCACCGCCCAATTGCTGGAGCCGGTCATGCAAAATGGGTTCAAGCCGATTTTGTGCCAGATTCACGACCATGGTTGGACTATAAGACAGCCGCTCTATCATGCCTTCAGGACTTGCCCCCATCAAAGACAGGCGGCCAAACTCTCGCCCGGCAAGGGACTGTACCCAATTGATATAGCGCATGCGGGCAAGGGGTGCACCCGCCGCCGCGACTTTCCGGTCTATGCCCAATTGCCGGAAAATCTCCAGCGTGCGCATGTTGATGACATGGGCTTGGGGTTGTCTATGAAGCTCACTGCGGCGCTCATAAAGGCCAAATGAGATCCCTTGCTGCTGTAACAAGCATGCCAAAGTCAGCCCGACAGGGCCTGCACCCACAATCGCAACCTCAACACGCGTGCGGCCCATATATCCACTCCCACAATTTTTCTTGACAATATCGTTCTATAAATTGACACTATTGTCAATAGGAGGTGTCCATGAAACTCGCGACTTTTCAAATGATCAATCTCGGCCCCAGGCTTGGGGTGGTTTCCAGTGATGGGGCCAGTATCTTGGATGCCGGCGCACTGGCGCAATCGGCGACAGGTTCGGTTGGTGCCTTTGGCACGATGCTGGACTTGATCGACGCAGGGCCAGACGCTCTATCCCAATTGCGTGCCTGGACGTCAGAGTCAGGCCTGAATTGGATCAATCTTGGTGAAGTGACCCTTCTGGCACCATTGCCCAACCCACGTCGATTGCGCTGCTTTAGCACCTATGAAAAGCATCTGGTGCAAGCGTTTCAACAAGTGCTCAAACATAAATTGAGCGGGCCAGTCTATGCCATTGTCAAAGGCTTGGGCTTGATCAAAGCGCCCAAAAAATTCTTTAAGGTTCCGGCCTATTACAAGGGAAATCATCTGGCAATTTCTGGTCCTGACCAGACAATTGACTGGCCGTCCTATTCGCAGATGCTCGACTATGAGTTGGAGCTTGGGCTTGTCATCGGGAAGCCGGGCAAGGATGTCCCCGTGAGCTCTGCGCTTGACCATGTGTTTGGCTATACGATTTTTAACGATTTCTCTGCCCGCGATGCACTTATGGGCGAAATGGGATTTGGTCCGTCAGCAGGCCCCGCGAAGGGCAAGGACTTTGACACATCCAACGCGATTGGACCCTGGATTGTCACCGCCGATGAGATGGGCGACCCAGCGTCAGCCACTATGACCGTGCGCGTCAATGGTGTCGAACGCGGCACAGCAAAAGTGAGCGATGCCGCCCATAGTGTCGCTGCCATGGTGGCCTATGCCAGCCGGGGCGAAACCCTTTGTCCGGGCGAGATGATGTCATGTGGCGCGGTCGGCGATGGCACAGGCATCGAAAGCTGGCGCTTCCTAGTGCCCGGTGATCGCGTAGAGCTGATGATCGAGCGCATCGGGACCCTCGCAAACATCCTAGGCCCCAAAGGTGCCTTCACGCCGCTATAGTAGGATGCCGGGCGGCGTGACTCAAATCCTCGGACTGCAACACAAGCATCCGCTCATAAAAGTTATCCCCCAAACCTGCCGACCACCTTTCGGCCAACTATTGCCGAAATGCCGCCGGTCTCAAATGCGCCAAACTAGGTCAAGAACGCGCAATTCAATGGAGCCCCAAAGCGGACGTACCATATTTGGGCGAAGCAAAGCATCGACCAACACCCGCAACGCGGGACCTAGCTTAGCCCGGAGCAATTCTGGTTGAAAATGTCGGA
>JAJTGP010000189.1 GCA_021299265.1 Hyphomonadaceae bacterium
AATCGACCAAGTTCGCGCTTGCTCATAACCACCAATCCCATGACACCCATCCACATCTATCTCAAAATGAGAGGGTGACACATCTACTTTGCTAAAGGGTGACATTATCGCTTTGCGCGTACAGTCAAAAAACGCATAATAAGGATTATGGGACAAAAAAGTCGAGAAGTAGGTTTCAGGCTTTCTAATTTGACAGGCCAATCCCAGCAGTTACTCTAAGTTTTAGGGAGAGAAAACATGGCACGCGTTTCAATCGTATTGGCTTCCGTAATCGGGCTTTTCATATCGGGCCAAGCTGCCGCTCAAACACCAGCAGAGGCGCAGCGCGCTGCTATGTTTGCCCGGGCCAAAGCAGCTGAGATCAGCAATGCTTGGACGCCAGCACCCGGTGATCCTTTGTCTCATTTCACAATTGCTTATGCGAAGCTGATGTGCAGTGCCGTATTTGTGAGTGGCTTTGATCCAGAGTTTGCCCGCGCCACGTTGGGCGACGCAAATGCGCTTGCGGCTGTGGCGCACCGGGTTAAGTCGGGTGCTCCCGTCATCGACCGTCAACGACGCGAGGTGCGCGTGACAACTCATTCAGGTCTGACACGCACCGCACGCTTTATCGGCGATCAAGGCTGCGTCAGTTTACCAGAAGGTTCGAATGAGATTGCGTTCAAGCCCAAGCCTGTCCCCCGTAACTTGCCGAATGCGGCAACAACAGCTTGGCCGATGGGCGATATTATTGCCTCGAATGCGACGGCTGGTCTTGATCCAGCAAAGATCAAAGCCGTTGTTGATGCTGCCTTTGCGCCCGATGACGCGTTGACCCAGGCATTTGTCGTCACCTGGAAAGGCCAGATCATAGCAGAGCGTTACGGTTCTGGTGCCAATGCCTCTACCCCGTTGGAAGGTTGGTCGATGGGCAAAAGCATCGCGGCCAGCCTGATAGGGGTCCAGATGCAACAAGGTCTCTATACGCTAGACCAACCCGCCCCGATCCCGGAATGGCAAGGTGCCGGAGATAAGCGGCAAAGCATCCGCATCCGCGATATTCTCACTATGTCAAGTGGGCTGCGCGTTCGGGCCGAGCAAGATCCTGATTATGCCTATGATGGCGGCTATCCCGATCATTGGTATTACTATACCGGCAACAATGCCTTTGCTTATGCAGCCAGTCGCCCGCAACAATGGCCTCCTGGCGTGGTTGGGCGCTATCGGAATACCGATCCGGTTTTGATCAATTATTTGGTCCAACTGGGCGTGAAGAAGCAAGGCGGCGATTATCTGACCTTTCCTCAACGGGCTCTATTTGATCGCATCGGGATACGATCTGCCGTGCTTGAAACCGATGCCAGCGGTAATTTCCTGACCCAAGGCTATGACTTATTGGCCGGGCGGGATTGGGCACGGCTCGGCAACCTCTATCTTCAAGATGGCGTTTGGAATGGCGAACGCATTTTGCCGGAAGGCTATGTGAAGTTTGTCAGCACATTGGCACCGGCTTGGGTTGCCGATGGTCGGCCGATCTATGGCGGCTTGTTCTGGGTGAATGGGGATGGCAATTTGCCAATTCCACGCGACGCCTATGCGATGCAAGGTGCTGGCGGCCAATATACGATCATCATTCCGTCCCATGATCTCGTCATTGTGCGCCTTGGTCGCTTCGCCGGGTCACGACCCGGCACAGCGAGCTTGAACCGAGCTTTGGCCTTGTTGATGGCGGCTGTCCCAGCAAGCGATAAGGGCAAGTAGCCCCCCACCCGTTTCGCGCCCCCTGCCCTTAGAATTTCAAGAGGGTGACAAGGCTAGCGGGCTTCTTCTAGAGTGGGTCGATCTTCGCATGCACTCTAGGAAGGCTTTTACATGAGACGGGCTGCCATCATAAGTCCAGTACGAACCCCGATTGGCAAGTTTCTTGGCGGGCTGAGTTCGGTGCCGGTTGAAACCCTGGCGGCCCATGTCGTCAAAGCTGTCGTGTCGCGCAGTGGGATCGACCCGATACTAATCGAAGATGTGGTGTTTGCGCAAAGCTATGCCAGTGGCGAGACGCCGTGTGTGGGGCGTTGGGCCGCTTTGGCGGCAGGTCTGCCGATTGAAGTGCCTGGCATTCAAGTCGATCGGCGCTGTGGCGGCGGGCTTCAAGCTTTGGCTAATGCCGCCATGATGGTCCAAACTGGGGCTGCCGACGTGGTGCTGGCAGGTGGCGTCGAGAGTATGAGCAATGTCGAATTCTATACCACCGCCATGCGCGGTGGCGCGCGCGCTGGCAGCGTGACCCTCTATGATCGTCTAGAACGGGGCCGCGAGCGGTCGCAACCCGTGGAGCGCTTTGGCGTGATACCGGGCATGATCACGACGGCAGAAAATCTCGCTACGGACTATGCCATCAGCCGCGAGGCTTGCGATGAGTTTGCCGCGCAAAGCCAAGTCCACGCCGCACGCGCTTGGGCAGACGGCCGCTTTGACGACGAGATTGTCGCCGTTCCCATTCCCCAGCGCGGCGGCGACCCCATTCAATTGGCCATGGATGAAGGCATTCGCGCCGATACCACGGCCGCCTCACTGGCGAAATTAAAACCGATGGTGGCAGGCGGAGTTTGTACCGCGGGCAATTCCAGCCAACAAAATGATGCGGCCTCTGCCTGTCTTGTGGTGGCGGAAGATCGCTTGGCAGAGCTTGGCCTAAATCCCTCGGCCTTCTTCGTCGGTTGGGCAGCGGCCGGGTGCGAGCCTTCGCGCATGGGGATTGGCCCCGTTCCTGCCGTCCACAAGCTGTTCGCCAAGACAGGCCTTTCGTGGAGCGACATGGGTCTTGTTGAGCTCAATGAAGCCTTTGCTGCGCAAGTGCTTGCTGTTCTCAAAGGTTGGGACTGGGATGATAGGTCGATCCTGAACGTCAATGGTTCCGGCATTTCTCTCGGTCATCCGATTGGCGCAACAGGCATGCGGATCATGACCAGTCTGGTGCATGAGATGCAGCGCAGACAAGTCCGCTATGGCCTCGAGACCATGTGCGTGGGTGGCGGCCAAGGCATTGCCGCCATCTTTGAGCGCGCTTAAGGCCGACGGATGCCGATTAGAAATTGGCCGTGCGGATGGCTCCGCCATCAATGCGGACATTTGTCCCCGTGATGTAAGAGGCTGCAGGGCTGAGGAGGAATAGCGCGGCCTTTGCCACTTCATCTGGCGTACCATGTCGGCCAAGCGCTGGTAGCCGGGCCGCTGCCTCAAACAGCTTGGGATTGCCTTGTTTAATCGTGTCCCAAGTCCCGCCCTCGAAGAAGATTGGTCCGGGCGAGACGGCATTGACGCGAATGCCCTTATTGCCCCAGCGCGCGGCAAGTTGGCCAGTATAATTGATCAAGCCTGCCTTCATCACGCCATAGGCCAATTCGTCAGGCGGCAAATTGCTTAAGACCGAAGCGATGGAGGAAATAAAGAGAAGCGCGGGCTCGCGCCCGGCCTTCAAATGCGGATAGGTGGCCTCTGCCAAGCGCGCGTGCTGCAGGAAGTCGGTCTCAAAGCTCTCGCGCCACCACGCTTCATCATGGCCGCTCAGCCGCGTGGAGACATTGGACACCACGCCATCCACGCCACCCAATTGCTCCGCCGCCGTCTGCACCCAAGCTTGAAACGCGGCTGCGTCGCGCACATCCAAGGCTTGGCAGAACAATTGGTCCTGCCCTGCCCCGAGGTCGCTGGCGAGCCCGTCGAGCCCGGCCTGTCCGCGTGCACATGTGGCGACGATCGCCCCTTCGGCCAGCGCATGGGTGACAATGGCACGGCCCAAACCTCGACTGCCACCAGTGATCAACAAACGCTTGCCTTTAAGTCCCAGATCCATCTTGGCTATCCTTTTTGAAAACTAACGCGCCATGCATCCGCCATCGACGGGCACGATGGTGCCTGTCATGAAAGAAGCCTGATCAGAGATCAGGAAAGCAAAGACATTGGCGATCTCTTCTGGCTCCGCATAGCGGCCCATGGGCACACCTTGCGTGAAGATCGGGCGGGCAGCTTGTGGGTCGCCTGGCATGACGGAGCGCTCGGCATAGGCCATCATGTCGGTATCGGTTGGCGACGGGCAAACAGCCAAGACGCGAACCCCACTGGGCGCATAATGCACGGCGGCGGATTTGGTCATGCCGACAACAGCATGCTTGCTGGCGGTATAGGCAAAGATATTGCCGCCGCCACTCAGCCCGCTGATGGACGACACATTGACGATCACCCCCCTGCCCTGTTGGCTCAAGTGCTGGCCGACATGTTTGAGGCCGAGATAAACCCCGCGCGCATTGATCGCCATAACGCGGTCGAAGTCAGTATCCTCATAGCGCGAAACGGGCAGAGCGGGCCCAGAAATCCCGGCATTTGAAAACAGAAAGTCCAAGCGCCCAAATTGCGCCAGTGCGCTATCCACCGCCGCTTGCCACGCGGCACTCTGTGAGACATCGCCGACAAAAGCAGCGATTTTGACGGTGTTGGGCGTCGCGATGGTCTTGATTTCGTCGGACCAAGCCGGATCAATATCCCATGCAAGGACATGCACGCCTTCCGCTATCATGCGGTGCAGGGCTGCCCGTCCAATGCCACGTGCGGCCCCTGTAATGATCGCAACCCGACCTTCTAATCCAAGACTGACTTTAGACATGATGCTTTCCTTGATCGAGAAATATGTGGATGGCCTTGGCCACCGAAACGGGATCATCCCGCAGTGGGTTGTGCCCAATCCCGGGCAAGCGCGTGACGTTCAATTGGGTAAAATAGGTCGCCATGGAGTCTCGGGTGTTGGTGGTAAAGACCGTGTCCGCCTCTCCCCAGATCAACAGGGTCGGTGCCTTAATCGTCCAATCTCTTTCGTTGATCCAGGCGGGCATTTCTGGGCCTGCCGCAAGATCAAAGGGGCTGGCCCGATACCAATCGATGGCCGCCCGCCAGCGATCCGGGTCTGACCAAGCTGCTTCATAAAGGGCGGTCTCAACTGGCCCCATACGGCCATCAGTTTGTGCCTCGTGATACCAGTTCTTGAACGGATTGCTGGTGGGATCCTTCAGCCAAGCGGCCTCGAACGCACCAGACGTCAGCGCCGGCATATAGGCGGAAGCTGCTTTCTGGGCTGGGTCTGTCATCAGTGCCATTTGTAGGGCCACGGGATGAACCGCATTGATCAGGATCAGCTGGGCGACATGCTCTGGATAGATGGCGGCAAACCAAGAGGCGAGCACCCCGCCCCAGTCATGGCCAACCAGCACCACTTTCCCGCCCGGGGAATTGGCGAGGATCAGATGGCGAATATCTTCTAGAAGAATTTCGGGGGCATAATCCTCAAGCTCTTTTGGCTTATCCGAGAGATGATAGCCGCGTTGGTCTGGCATCACATACAGACGGTCTTTTGGCAGATGTGTGATCACCCGACACCAGACAGACCAGATGTCTGGAAAGCCATGCAGGCACAGCACCGGTATCTTGTCGCTATCGGCTGCTCCTGTCCGCACGACATGCAATGTCAGTCCTTGAATGGACTGGAACCCAGCGTCGAACGACGACCAATTGGGTTCTTGCGCGGTTGCCATTAGTTGCTTTGTCCCTGAGCGCGAGAGCGGTAAAACTGCGCAACCAAGCGATCAATCTCGGCTGGTAAATCCTTGCCAGTGACTTGGTCTAGGGACAGATGTTCATGGCCGGGCAAAACCTGGAGAAGTTCGAAAATATTGCCGTCGGGGTCGCGGCCATACACAAAGCGCACCGCCCCGTTGCTCATGGGCGCGCTATGGAAATGCACGCCCGCTGCCAATAGGCGCTGATACTCGCCGTCCAGATCATCCACTTCTAAAGCAAAATGGCTCCAGCCATGTTGGGACGCATTGGCTAAGGGCCTGCTCAGTGTTTGCGGCTGATGATACTGCCAGAACTCTAGCGTCAAGGGTCCAGCTTTCACCCACGCCCCATCAAAGACAATGTTTTCAAGGCCGGCCACCACATCATATTTTGCCTCAGGCCCGAAGTGACCAGAGCTATGCACGGGGGCACCTGTCACAAGGGTATAAAAAGCCGTTAGGCGTTTGATATTGGGGGTCACTAAGGCAACATGGGCGAACCAAGGCGGGCTGGTGACACTTGCCGCATAAGGCAGGCCCTCCAACTCCAAAATATTGTCCTCTGGGTCGCGGATATAGCAATAGAGATTGCCGGTCCCCAGACCTGATGGGCGGGCATGGCTCTTGGCCCCTGCCCCGACAAAATCATCAAAGAGGTGATCGCCATCTACGGCTTGGATACAGATATGGCGAATGCCGGCGCGATACACCTCGGGCGGTCCGTCTGATGCCAAGGGGTTGGCGAAGTGAAAGAGTTCTAAAAAGCCCGTCGGGCCGCGCAATAGAGCCACTTCACAGGCACTATCGTCCACCGCCATCACGGCGCGCAGATCGGCGCGGTTGGGAACTTGAAAGCGGCTGATCACTTCAAAAGCGTGGGCGGTTTTGTAAAAGCCAATGGCGCGTTCGACGTCGGCAACGCTGAGGCCAGCATGGTGCAATCCCTTGATCATGATGATGCCTTTGAACGGTCGTGATAGACATTGTCTTGAAGATAGCTTGGCATGTCGGGCGTCAAACCTGCCTCCTTCTGCGCGATATAGTGCCGTAATTCCTCTTGCCGTTCGGCAGTCAAGGAGTAGCGGGTCAATAGCATGGCCGCAATGGCGACCAAGACGCCAGGGACGACGGCGTAGAAAATTCGCATCCAGAACAAGGCTTCTGCCTCGCTGCCGCCTGCGGCTTTAAATCCAACAGCATCCAGCAGAATGAGAGGCAAACCGCCACCTAAGGCAAAGCCTAGCTTTTGCACCATGGCAATCGCCGCGAAATAGACGCCTTGCTGGCGATCTTGGGTTTGAGCGGTATCGAGGTCAACGGTGTCCGCCACCATCGCATTGGGCAAAATGCCAATTGCGCCATAGCAAATCCCTTTCAGCACAAACAAAGCGATGAAAAGATGACCTTGCCCCTGTTGCAGAAAGCCCATGGCAAAATTGGTGGCCGCAACGATCCCTAAAGCGAGGATTAGTGCGCGATGCTTGCCAATCGCCTTGCTAAGCCAGCCCCAAAGGGGAACAGCGCATAAGCCAACGGCAAAATAAACGGCATAAACGATGCCGATGTTTTTGACGCCCACAATGTCGCGCGCAAAGAAGACTGTAATGGTCTGACGGAATACCTCGCCAATTGTCGCCAACAGAACCACCACGACCAGAAGGCTGAAGGGCTGGTTGGCGCGCATCAGACCCACGGCGCGCTTCAGATTCAGCGGTGCCTTTTCGATGGGTACATCGGGTTGCGGCACAGTGAAAAAGACCAAGGCGGCGCAGAGGGGCAACAAAATCAGGACCGCTAGAGCAATGGCATTCAGCACATCGCCGCTTCCTGCGCCGGGTTGGCTCAAGATATAGGCGGGAATAGCGGTCGCCACGACAAGACCTAAAATACTAAACCCTTGCTTTGTTGCAGCGATTTTGGTCCGTACATGATAATCGCCCGATATCTCGCCAGCCCAAGCCTCATAGGGGATCTGCAGGGTCGTGTAGCCTAAATAGACCAGCGCTACACTGAGCCCGAACCACACGACACCGACTTCTGGCGGCGGTCGCAGCAACAGTTGAACGCCTGCCATCATGATCAAGGTGCCGAAGATCAGCCAAATGCGCCTGCGGCCCAAGGCAGGCCGCCAACGGTCGGTAATCAGGCCCATGATCGGGTCTGTCACAAAATCGCTGATCCGCGCCAGAACCAGCGCGGCCCCCACCAGCGACAGCGAAAGGCCTAATTGGCCGGAATAGAAGGGTGCCAAGTAGATCGCCATGGGCAAGCCCAGCATGCCCAGCGGCAGCGCCACGGTGGAAAACGCCCAGATTTGCGACTGGGCCAATGGCTTTTCCTGCGTTTCCAATTCTGCCCCTATTTTTTTATTGTACTTTTCGTCAATAGTACTGCTAGACTGCACGGCGTCAATAGCAAAAGCAGGGCTGAAACAGGATGGAGGAAAGACCCATGGTGGGCAAAATAGACCAGATTTTCGGAACGAAATTTTTGAAAAGTGTCGAGAATTTCAATGAATATGGGATCCATTTTTTGTTCAATGACTGGTGGGAAAGCGCCCCAGCTGACGCCATTGAGAAATATGTCGCCTTGATCGAAAACGATCCCGTGCAAGGCCCGTTAGCGGCCGAGCGCTATTATGCCCCGCCCCTGTCTTTGGCCGCCTTGGAAGTTCATGCGCCTGGCACGTTGGGCGCGCAGTATCTGGCGTTTGTCCGCGACCATAATCTGATGGAATCGCTCGCTGTCGGGTATCGCGACCTGCATGAGCAATTTGAGGCGACCGGGGTTTTGAAAAATTTGCCCGATGTCCTCAAGCATAAGGTGTTACGCGGGTATCAAACCCATGATTTGCATCATGTGATTACGGGCTATCCCCCAACGCCTTTGGGCGAACTAGCGGTTCAAGCCTTTCAACTTGCCCAAACACAATTCCCTTACGCCTCGATGTGGATTGCGGTCGTCACGGCGCATATGACTTTCATCGATCCGCATCTGACCGTACCCGCCATGAACGCCATCACGCACGGCTGGTCGCATGGTAGAACGGCAAAAAGCCTGCAGTTCGTCAAATTCGAGGAACAATTGGATGAGCCACTGGAACTGGTTCGCCGCAGATATGATATTCGCGCGGCCTCGGCGGCAGATTTTGTGACGCCTAATGTTCACACGCCAGATTTGTTGGTTGCTTCTAGGTGATCGGTCTGCGGGACATTTGCTAATCCATCCCACCGAGTAGTTCACCACCTAGTCTTGGCATCATGACCAAGAAACACACCAAACCCGCCCCGCCGCGCAAGCCAAAATCCTTTTTCCGTTCACAGGAGGAGCAGCGAGTGATCCTTGCAAAACGCAAGCGACAGGAAGCTGCTTTGATTGCGAAGCTCGAGGGCATCGTCGACAAAATGGCGCGGGAAGAAGCCAAAGCAAAGGCGCGGGCGATGGCAGAGGCTGAGGCGTATAACTTATCACCCGAAGACGCCCAAGCCCTTATCTTAGAGGCGGTTGAAGGGCCATTGCAGCAGGATAACACACCTTCTATCCCCGCTTGGCTCAAGCGCCGTAAAGTACGTCCTGTCCGCAGCAGAGGGAAGTTTGCGCTTGAGCTGAGCCAAATGCTGCGGAATGGATAAGCGGGAGAAAGCGAGGCAGACGTGGCTGCTTTGTGGTGTCAGAGGGAGTAGCTAGTCCTCTGCCCGGTGCGCTTGAGCCTGACTGCCGTGTGAAGCCAAGGTGAAGAACTTGCGTGAAGCCTTGGGTGCGCCCCAAATGGGTTGGTTGTTAGCGGTGTTACGCACTGTTATCCGCCAATCCAAAGTCGGAGCAGAGTACCTCCATCCATCTGGCTGGAA
>JAJTGP010000209.1 GCA_021299265.1 Hyphomonadaceae bacterium
CCGCCTTTGGGTATTGAGCCAAAAGTCGGCGCTATTGCCGAACACGCGGGCCAAGATCAACGCGGTTGGTGCGGTCACGGCGCGGCGGCCATTGCAAAGCTCGTTCACATGTTTGCGTTGAACGCCCATGGCTTCGGCCAATGCACCTTGCGTAAGGCCCAATGGCCCCATGAATTCCTCAACAAGAATCTCGCCAACACTGGCCGGGCGACGTTTGGAAGTGATCATTTTGGTGTCCTCACTGGTAAGAATGATCGTCGAGATAAAGGTCGCTTGCTTCCCCGCGCGCGCCGTTCCATCGGAAGATCAAGCGCCACTGCTTGTTCACCCGGATTGAATGATAGCCTTGTAAATTGCCCCGCAACTTTTCAAAGTGGTTGCTGGGCGGAACTCTCAAGTCGGCGTCAGTTGTCGCATCGTCGATCATTTGCAATTTTCGAAACAGGCGGGTCTCCAAATCAGAAGGGATAAGGCGAGAGCTTTGATCTTCGGAGAAGAAGTCCAAAAGCCAATGATGCCGAAACCCAAGTATCACAATCGCCTCGATTAAATTCGTAGAGGTTATGTACCACTCAATAGTACATAATGCAAGTATGTTGAGGGCAATCTGTAGGGTGCTGTCGTCCAGTCCCTTTCAACCCCACCCTCGGAACCCCGCCTGAACTTATGCGTTTCAATAGCTCACCAGAGTGAATTGGAACCCAGTATGCAAGAAGAGAACATCAACAAAATCGTCGAACAAACCGATGCGATCCTGATCTCCAGTTCTAAGGTTGAAGGCGTTGGCGTTTACCGGCCTTCGGGCGACCGAATTGGCACGATCAAGCACATTATGATCAACAAGCGTACGGGCCAAGTGGCCTATGCGGTGATGAATTTTGGTGGATTTATGGGCCTAGGCGAAGGCGGTTATCCAATTGCTTGGGGTCTGCTGACCTTTCGGGAGCTGCCCGACGGCTATGTCGTCAATCTAACCGATGAAGAATTGGCCAATGGCCCGGATCGCTCCTTCGATTTGACCGGTACGACCGATCAAAAATCGGCCGATGGCGCGGCCAGCATATAGGAGGCGAGCATGATTGAAGACCCTCCCATCGTCAAAACTGGCGACGAAGCGCGTCAAGGCGTTCGCGTCAAAGGGATGACAACGGTTCTCGCCGTGTCCTTGGCTGCGGCCATCGTTTTGATCTCCATCATCGCTATGATGTCGGCGAACAAATAATCAGGCGACCTCCTATCCTCTTTGTGTGGCAGGAGGTCGCGCTTGGCAAAGTCAGCGCTTGCTGATACCCTCTTAGTTAGATGGTGCTTCAGGAAACTGGGGTGAAAAGGGAATGCTGTGCGAGGGTTTGCCCTCAAATCAGCAGCCGTGCCTGCGACCGTAAGCGGATAGCCGCGTTTCTCTTGGCCAAAGCCAAGATGTGCCACTGGGCCCCAAATGGGTTCGGGAAGGCCGAAACAAAGCCGTGACCCGTAAGTCGGGAGACCTGCCATCGCCGTCGTTCGTCCGTCCTGCCAGGGTCAGCGGGAAGGCCGGAGTTTACCTCCGATGCAACGACTGCAGGACGTGGGGCGCATGGTGCGCACCCGCCACTCTTGCATGCAAGGAGGATTGGCCGTGGATCAGCGGCCAACTAAAATCAATGACACGCAAACTTTGCCTCTCGGCAAGAACACTACTCGTGCCCGTCAGTGTGGCACTTTCCCCCTTCGCCTTTGTCACTTCGGCCGCAGCGCAAAGTGCCTTAGCCGCCCCGGCAGCAGGGCAAGCTGAAACCATTGTCATTACCGCTACTCGGACCCCAACGCGGGCGTCGCGGGTTGGTTCCTCGGTCACGGTGATTGATACCCCCGCGATTGCCCGCGCCCAGTCCATTCCTGTGATTGACCTGTTGCGTGATGTTCCAGGCGTTGCCTTTAGCCGGACCGGTGGTGTCGGCAGTCTGACCACGGTGCGTATCCGCGGTGCGGAAAGCGACCAGACCGTCCTTTTGATCGACGGGGTGAAGCTCAACGATCCATCCGGCCCCGGTGGCGGGTTTAACTTCGCCAATTTGTTGGTTGGCAATCTCGAACGGATTGAAGTGCTGCGTGGGCCGCAGTCGACTTTATATGGCAGCCAGGCCATGGGGGGCGTGGTGCAGATCATCACCCGTTCGGGCGATGTGCCGTTCGGGGCCTCGGTCACGCTAGAAGGCGGCGATTTAAACACCAAGCGGGCGCGCGGTTCGGTGCGTGGGCAATTCGGCGACCTTTCGTATGTTCTAGCCGCAGGCCAGTTTGAGACCGATGGTGTCAGTTCGGCCAAGGCGGGCAAAGAGCGCGATGGCTATAAAAACACACTTGCGCAAAGTCGCCTCGACTATGCCTTCAATGATCACTTGAGCTTGGAAGCACGCGTCTTTTGGTCGGATAGCGAGGTGGGGATCGATGGCTTCCCCGCGCCCAGTTTCGTGTTGGCTGACACATTAGAGAGATCAAAGACCGAGGAATTGATCGTCTATACGGGTGCAAATCTGACTTTGTTAGACGGCCGGTCGCGCACGCGCTTTGGGATTAGTGAAACCCAGACCGACCGCACCAATCTGAACCCCACTTTGGCCGTTCAAAACACCTTTGTCGGCAATGGCACCAATCGGCGGGCAGAGTTTCAATCAAGCTTGGACGTGACGCCACAGTTCCAGATTGTAGGTGGGGGAGAGTTTGAGCAATCGCGTCTGCGGACGGCCAGCCCATCGGTTTCCAATCCTAACCCCAACCCCTTGCGGGCCAAGAGCGAGCTGAGCGCGCTTTACCTTCAGGGCCAAGCCTCACCTGCGTCTTGGTTGACGGCGACCTTGGGGGTGCGCTGGACCGACCATGATAGCTTTGGCGAAGCCCTGAATACGCGGGCAACGCTTGCGGCTTCTCTAAACCAAGGCAACACGATCGTGCGGGCGGCCTTGGCCGATGGCTTTAAGTCCCCGACGCCATTTCAGCTCTTCTCCAACTTTGGCAATGCCAAGCTGCAACCGGAAGAAGCAAGCTCGGTAGAAATCGGGGTGGAACAAGCTTGGTTCTCACGCCGCTTGATTGGTTCGATCACCTATTTCCAGCGTGACACGGTCAACCAGATCGACTTTGTTTCGTGCTTTGGCAATACGGCGGCCATTTGCGTCGGGCGTCCAAGCGGGACCTATGACAATATTGCCCGCACCAAAGCCGATGGCACCGAGTTCACGTTGGAAGCCAAGCCAACCCCGCAACTTAGCCTGTCGGCAGGCTTTGCGACCTTGGATGCGCGCAACAAAGTTCGCGGTACAGCCAATTTCAATCGCCTTCTGCCGCGTCGCGCCAAGGAGACGGGTTTTACCACCATCGGCTATGTGTTTGACTTTGGTCTCGATGTATCGGCGACCTATTCGCGTATAGGCGATAGCTTCAACAATGCGAGCAACACGGTGGTGATCAAGGGCTATGATCTGGTGACCTTGCGGGCGAGCCAGAAGGTCAATGCCCAGTGGACCGTCTTTGCCCGCGTCGAAAATGCGGGTGATGAGATTTATGAGACAATCACGGGCTATGGCTCGCCACGGCGACAGACATTGGTGGGGCTACGTGCGACCTTCTAAACTGGTCCTACTTGTGTCCATAATGGTTGCGGCGGGGTGTTCCTCGCCGCAGCCACAAGGCGCTGTGGCCCCTTACAATCAGGGCAAAGCGCCGTTGCGCGTTGTGTCACTCGATTTTTGTGCCGACCAATTTGTCATCAAGCTGGCAGACCGGGCTTCGATTGTTGCGGTCTCGCCCGATGCCACACGAGACTTCTCCTTCATGCGTGGGGAAGCCAAGGGCTTGAGGCAGGTTCGCCCAGATGCGGAGACGATTTTGGCCCTCAAGCCGGATGTGGTTGTCCGCTCTTACGGTGGTGGGCCGCAGATGGTGCCGTTTCTCGAGAGGGCGGGCATCAAAGTCCATCAAATCGGCTGGGGCGAGGATTTCACCGCTGTTCGCACCAATGTGCGCGAAGCCGCCGAAGCCTTAGGCCAACCCGCGCGCGGCGAGGCCTTGGTGGCTGACTTCGATCGCAGGCTTGCACGTCTAAAGCCCGCGCCACAGGTTTCAGCCCTTTATGTTACCCCAGGGGGCGTAACCACCGGGCCGGGCTCACTCGTTGATCGCATGATGGTCAAGGCAGGGTTGGTCAATTTTCAAACACAAAAGGGCTGGAATCCGCTACCCCTAGAGCGCTTGGCAACCGAGCAGCCAGCCATGGTGGTGACGGCCTTCTTTACCGCGCAAAGCCCACATCAGGATTATTGGAGCCAAGCGCGCCATCCGCTGGTGCGCCAGATGCTGACCGATCTGCCTGTTGCCCGCCTTGATGGTGGCGCAACAGCTTGTAGTGGGTGGTTTATGGTCGACGCCATGGAGGCGATGGCCGCTACAGGTCGCAGCATCCACGCCAAGACGGGCGCTTTGCCCAAGGATTTGCAGCCATGAAGGTGCAAAACCACACGCCGACTTTGATCTTGACACTGGTGGTTTTGAGCGTGCTGGCGCTTGCTGCCTCCTGCTTGATCGGCGTCACACCTTTACCGCTTAATCGCCTATTGGCTGCCTTTGTCGGGGCAGGGGATGCGCAAGCAGAGTTGATTGTCTGGGAAATTCGTCTCCCCCGTGCCGTGGCGGCCTTTGTCGTTGGCATGGCGCTGGCGGGCAGTGGGGCAGCGCTACAAGGCCTGTTGCGCAATCCCTTGGCAGAGCCCGGCGTGCTGGGCGTTTCGGCGATGTCCAGCCTATTTGCCGTCATCACGATTTACTGGGGCTTTGTGCAGGTTTCGCCTTGGGTGTTGCCCTTAGCCGCTATCGCTGGGGCCTTGCTCGCGACAGGACTACTCGCCCTCGTCGCGCCACGAGTCCAATCGGTTGTGACTTTGGTGCTCGTAGGCGTTGGGATATCCAGTCTCGCTGGGGCCTTTATGTCACTCCTCCTCAATCTGGCCCCCAATCCTTTCACCTTGTCGGACATGATGAATTGGATGATGGGCTCGGTCGCCAATCGGTCGCTGGAAGACCTGTTGCTAGCCACGCCCTTCCTTGTGGCAGGCGCGATCGCGATTGGGTTGGCGGCACCTGGCCTGCGGGCTTTGACCTTGGGCGAAGAGGCCGCCAGCGCAATCGGTTTAGACGTGGGCCGTTCGCGCAACTGGGTGGTGCTGGGGACAGGGCTTTTGACCGGGGCGGCGGTCTCTGTTGCAGGGGCGGTCGGCTTTGTTGGCATTATCGCGCCGCATTTGGTGCGACCACTCGTGGGCCATGACCCGGCGCGCACCCTATTGCCCGCAGCCTTGTTAGGCGGCCTCGTGCTGGTGGTCGCAGATCTGATCGCGAGGCTTGTGCCCACAGGCCAAGAGCTCAAGCTCGGCGTCGTCGCCGCCTTGATCGGCGCGCCCATCTTCATCTGGATTGCCGTCCGTCGCCGCACGCTGGAGGCCGATCAATGAGCCTGAAGCTGCATCAGGCCAGCGTCACCCTGCAAGGCGCACCGCTTTTGCGAGACGTCTCGTTTGAAGTTCAGCCGGGCAAGCTCGTGGGGCTTTTAGGCCCGAATGGTGCTGGCAAGACCACCGCCGTGCGTGCGCTCCTCGGCTTGCAGCCCCTCACTGCGGGGCAAGCCTATTTGGACGCAAAGCCGGCCTACAGCCTGACAGCCAAGCAGCGGGCTTTAATTGTCTCCTATCTGCCCCAAGCCCGTAAACTGGCTTGGCCAATCTCCGTGCGGGAGGCCGTTGCACTCGGCCGCTTTGCCTATGGTGGGCCGATGGGACGTCTCGGGCCCGCTGATGCCGCTGCGGTCGAAGATGCTTTGAGCCGCTGTTCGCTCAAGGGCTTTGAAGATCGCGCCGTCACCAGCCTGTCGGGAGGGGAGTTGGCGCGCGTCCATCTGGCGCGTGCGCTTGCCGCCCAAGCGCCCGCTCTGATCGCCGATGAACCGACAGCCGCACTCGATCCTGGGCACAGTTATGACGTCTTGGCGGCCTTGCAAGCCCAAGCGCGCGCAGGCCAAGCGGTGCTGGTTGTCCTGCATGACCTAGCCTTAGCTGCCCGTTTCTGTGATGAGATCATTCTCTTGAATCAAGGCAAGCGCGTGATCCAAGCTCCACCCCAAGAAGCGTTGACTCCACCGATTCTGGCAGAGGTCTTTGGCGTGAAAGGCAGCTGGTACCGCGACCAATTGATTTTGGTGGGCCGACTCTAGCGCCTGTTTCGGACAGATTTCATACATGCGGCGGAAATCTGTGGATATCTTCGCCGTCGGTTCCCAAAAGTCTATTTTACATAATAATTTGGACGTCTAATATAATTGACACTTTCTTCCTGCTATTTTAACTTCGGCCGTGTCAATGATTTTTGGCGCTATTGTGGCCTTTGTATTCAGGTTTTAAAGTAAATAAAATGGTACTTTGTAGTATTAAATTCACATTTCTCCGAAGATCAACTAAAAGCACAGCCCTATTCAGGGCTGTTTTTCTCCAAATTAGGGAATTTTGGAACTTTTAGTAACCATTTTAGGGTAAAAAAGTTAACTGTATTAAATCTCAGTTTACCATCTTTTTGTGATTGCCACCGTGTTACCCGTAAGTTAATGAATGATTAAGCGCTTCGGTTCGGGGCGGTGGCCTTGTTTCGGCACCCTATGACGAACGCCCATTTCCAGTGTGTGTATTTCATAAAAACAAAACCTCATTGGTGGGGGCCGTTATGGCAGATTATCGTTGGAAGTCGCCGCAGTCCGTCTGCGCGCTCAGTTTCGCCGGATTGTTCGGCGCAGGCTTTATTGCCATGGCAATGCCTTCCGCAGCGTCGGCGCAAGATCTAACCTATAAGCCGATCAACCCAACCTTTGGCGGCAATTCCTTCAACTCCAACCACCTTCTGGGCGTGGCCAACGCGCAGAATGACTATCGCGACAAGCGGCCTTTAACCAGCACTTCACAAGCAGATGCCTTTGCGCGGCAATTGCAATCGCGCCTTCTATCAGCTGTTTCCTCGCAGATTGTCGACGCCATCTTTGGCGACAACCCGCAAGAGCGTGGCAAGATTTCGCTGGGTGGGCAGACGATTGAGTTCGTGCGCGACCTCGTCAACGTCACCATCACCATTACCAATGACACGACCGGTGAAGTCACCACCCTGGTGGTTCCGCTCTTTGTGGAAATTCAATGATGCGCGCCCTGATCCTGTCAATCAGCCTGTTGAGCCTAGGTGGGTGTGTCTCCACCACGGCCAAGATGATGCCGATGGGCAAGAACCCGACGCTGCCGGCGATCCAACAGCAAACCACGACCCAGCGCATGTTGCAAAGCCTCCCTGCGGCTGAGCGGCTTGTGCCGGTTGCCGTCTACAACTTCTCCGACCAGACGGGCCAGTTCCGCGCCTCTGAAACGGGGCAGACCCTGTCACGCGCGGTGAGCCAAGGTGGCACGTCCATCCTGATGAAGGCCTTGCAAGACGCCGGGCGGCGCAATTGGTTTACCGTGTTAGAGCGGGAAAACCTATCTAACCTTTTGAATGAACGTCAGATTATCCGCGAAATGCGCGAACGCTATTTGGGCGAAACAAAGGTCAACCCAGAAGCTTTGCCATCCCTTCTCTTCGCTGGTGTGATTTTGAGTGGTGGTGTCGTCGGCTATGACACCAGCACCATGACAGGCGGGGCAGGGGCCGGCTTTTTAGGCATCAGTGCGCGCACCGAATATCGCCAAGATACGGTTACGGTCGCGCTTCGCGCCGTCTCGGTCCGCACGGGTGAAGTCCTCGCTCAGGTCACCACGACAAAGTCTATCGCGTCCTACGCAGTGGGCGGCGGGGCCTTCCGCTATGTCGGCTTTAAACAGCTCTTGGAAGCTGAAACCGGCATGACAACGAATGAGCCCGATCAGGTCGCTTTGCAGCAAGCCATCGAAAAAGCTGTCTATGCCCTGATCATGGAAGGGGCGGAGCAGCAATTATGGGCCTTCTCGGACGCCAAACGAGGCAGTGAGCTCCTGGCCAGCTACCGCGATGAGCGCGAAGGCAAGGTGACGCCAGAGCAAGTCCGCGAAGCAACCAAAAGAGCTGAGAAGCGCCAAAAGAAACAAAAGAAACAAGCCAAACAGGAACCTGCGCGCAGGGTTGAAGCAAAGCCCTCAGCCAACGCCACCCCCGCGCAGCCCAATTTAGCCGCCGTTCAGCAAGTGCCGCTTCGCAGCGTGCAAACGGTTGCTGCGACAGAGCTTGCACCTTCTGCCCCTCGCAATCCCGCGACCGGCAAATCCGAACCGGCCTTTAGGCCGGGTAATTAAAGGGGGAAGTAGAACGATCAACCCTCTTGCATGCAGTGGCTTGTACCTGTGATCCCACAGGCATCTAGTGCCATATAATCATAATTGTAACTTAACCTGTTGAGAATGCTGGAATTTTCCAGCGAAAAACCTAACGGTCTAGACACTCCGTCTGACTGAATACTGGAGCTATGACAATGAAAAAGCTAATTTTGGCATCTGTATCCGCCGTCGCATTGATGGCAGCTGCTCCCGGCGCCTCGGCGCAAGTCGCGACCCAAACCTTGAACCAAAGCGGCAGCAACAATAACGCAACGATCGGGCAGACTGTCGCTGCAGGTGGTGCAAATGTTACCTCTAACGTCACCCAAAGCGGTGGTGGCAATCGTGCATCCGTCACCCAAACCGGCCCAGCGGCCGCGGGTTCTGTTTCAACTGTCACTGTCAATCAGTACAGCACAGCTAATGCAACCGCGACGCCAGCGTCCGGGACCCCAAGCGGTGCCTCACAAGGCAATTATGCCAAAGCCGTCCAAAGCGGCGGCGCTAACAACCGCATCACGATCAACCAAGGCACGGCAGCATCTGCCAAAAACGGCAACTTCGCGGATGTGGCTCAAAGTGGCGGTGGCAATAACACAGCCTCGGTAACCCAGAATGCGACGGACGCTTATGCCAAGACCGTTCAAACTGGCGCAGATAACAACTCGATCATTACGCAGACCGACACCTTGTCGACCCCAGGCAATGATCCCTTTGCCGATGTCACCCAAACCGGCAGCCTCCACTTCTCTTCGGTAACTCAATCCTCTTCGAACGGTGCTGCGGGCAACCTCAGTGCAACGGTCATCCAAACCGGCAGCGGATCTAATTCTACAGTCAACCAAGAGGTGAGCAGCGCCTTTTCGTCCAACCTCAGTGCAAGCGTGACGCAAGACGGCAATGCAATCTCAACCGTGACTCAGAAGATTTCTGCTTCGCAGAAAAACGACAATGCTGGCGGTCGCGATATGTCCGCTACCGTAAACCAATCGGCCAATAACCGCTCAACCGTCACCCAAACCATGGACGATACGTGGCCAATCGCGGGCAGCAATTCGCCATACACCTACAAAGCTTATGTTACCCAAACCGGTGACAACAATACCGCGAACGTCACCCAAGCCGATGCAGGGCCAGCTGCTCCAGATAGAGAGCTGACAGCGACTGTACTCCAGTCGGGCAACGACAATGGTGCAACGATCAACCAATCATCATTGAAATCTGAAGCAACGGTCAACCAATTTGGCAACGACAACCAGGGCACGATCAACCAAAACCTCGCGGTACTTGGGCGGATCGGCAATAACGATGCGACGCTGACGCAATCTGGCAACCGGAACTTGTCAACCTTGACTCAGGACGGCCACCGTAACAGCATCAACGTCGAGCAAGCTGGTGTCGGCACGGTTAGTAACCCCGCTGAAGTCTATGTCACCCAGACGGCAGATTCGCGTTTGGCTCTGGCTACTGTTAAGCAAACTGCCGCTTCGTCTAAGGGCTATGTTCGCATCGTACAAACGGGCGACAAGAGCCCGGTTGGTGACGCTTCTGCAAATCGAAACACCAATCCGCTCAAGAACTCGGTTGATGTAACCCAAAGTGCTGCAAACAACCGTGCGGAAGTCGATCAAGACGGTGTCGATAACTACACCAAGATCAGCCAATCGGGCGACGGCGTTGTTGCAGATGTCAACCAGTCGGGCACCAACAACTCGCTGTTGATGAACCAAACTGGTGACCGCGCATACAGCCTTGTGAATCAAACTGGTACGGACGGTTCGCTGACCATCAATCAATTTGCCGATGACGCTTCGTCCACCGTCACCCAAGGTGGTGTTGGCAACAGCGCCGTGATCACCCAAGGTACCCCCTAATCCGAATCCGGCGCGGGCAGGGCGGCTTTGGTCGCTCTGCCCAGCCATTTTTGCCCTGCCATTTTTTGCCCAGCAATTTTTCAATGGACGCATAAGGATCTTCGCCATGAAGGCCCTTCTCACAGTCGCCCTTTTGGTCCTGGCTTCGGCTCTGACTGGCCCTGCGATGGCGCAATCGGGTGTGTATGTGTCGCAGATCGGATCCGGCAACAAGGCTACGGTCAGCCAAGATGAAAGCGCGGTTTCGGGCTATGCCAAGATCGAGCAGACTGGCAGAGGCAAGGAAGACGAGGGCAATGTCGCCGTTGTCACGCAAAAGGGCGGCAAGCATTTGGCGCTTGTGACCCAATCGGGCACGAAGAACACTACGGGCCTGACCCAAAATGGCAATTTTGAGAGCCAGGCCGTGATTAGCCAGACGGGCCAAAATAATCTGATTGGCCTCACCCAAACCTCCGGCCTCGCCAGCCAATTTGCAACGCTGACGCAAACAGGCGAAGGCAATAAAATCAGCCTCTCGCAAGATGGCGCGGAAAACACGGCCAATCTGACGCAGACAGGCGACCGTAATGTCTTAAACCTTGCCCAAACCGGCGGCGGGAACGTCACGTGGACGCAAACCGGCAATGAGCTCTCATCGCTTGGCGTGTCGGTTGATGGCGCGCAAACCATGATCATTACCCAGACCAAGCCATGATCACCCGCGTCCTCGCCCTGATTATCGTGGGCTTCGCCCAACAGTCTTCCCCGGCACAGTCCGGCGGTGAAACCAAGGTCCGCGCGAGCCAAGCCGAGGCGCCCGCTACACGTGCGGTCCCGTCCCAGAGCGTTCAAGCACCGCAAGTCTCCGCAGGCACGGTCCGCGTTGCCCCCGCCGTGTCGGATCAGACAAGCCTGCCCGGTCAAGCGCGCGCGCCTGTTCCGCAATTGGCAAAGGCCACAGATGCGCGCGGCATGACGCCGCAATTAGCCCCAATAGGAGCAACTGCCGCCCCGCCGCCAGCCCTTAGCCAGCCCAGCCAAGGCCGCGATACACGCGCGGCAGCTCTAAAAGGCAAGGATCGCTGTAGCGAGGAACAAGAAGCACTTCAGACAGAGGTCTGCGCCCGCGTGATTGAGACCCGCAGCGCCGAATTCCCCATCCCCGATCATGAACCCCTATCGCCCGAACAGCGCCTTTTGGCCGACCAAAATCTGCTCGATACCGCACCTCTAGACCTCAATAATGCGGCGCGTCGTCTGTCCAGCGGTCGCGAGGATGAGACCTTAGCGGGCTTGGCTGTGGCGAATTTGGCGTTGGGTAAGCCCGTCATCGTCGACACCAAGAAGGAAGATGAAGCCAAGGCCCAAGCCCCCAGCGCGATTGATGCCTTGGTTTCAGCCATCGTCCAACAAGCCAATGGCGGCGCACCGCCCAATTAGAACGAAAGCAGGAATATAGCCATGTCGATAGACAATGCCGTCGTGGCAGATATCAAAAGCACGCGCCACAATGGCCATTTGACCTTGGCGGTCCATGTCCATGCCGGTCGCTCCCGCGCGCTGACCTGGCGCTTGCGGGCTGAAGTCGAGAGTCGGGGTGGGCGCAGCACGACCCAGCAAGCAGGGCCAACCAATGGCCTGCAAACGGCCCCGGTCTGCACCACGCAATTTAACGACGATGTGGTCGGCATGGTGGAACTGGAGGTGAGCGAGGACAATATCCAACTCGCCCACCTCCGCTTGCCTTTGACGGGCTAGGTCGTCTGATAGGCTTTAAGTGTCGCGGCAACCCCTTCGGAAAAGGGCGTTGGATCATTCCAGAAGCGCTTGGCAAATTTGCTGGAGTCAACTTCGTAGGGGCGGTCCCACTGAAAGCGCATCTCGGCCATTTCCCGCATCATGGGGCTGAACAATCCGATGACGGGCAATAGGAACATCGGCAAAGCAGAGAGTTTTAGGGGCTTGCCCGTCTGTGCGCTTGCCAGGGCCAATATTTCACGCGGGGTTTGGATGGGCGCACAGGGAATGTGCCACGCTTGGCCGAAATCCTCGTCGGGAGCGTTGAGCAACGAGATCACCCCGCGCGCGATGTCGGGCACATAGGCAAAGTCATGTTTCTGATTGGGGTCGACGATCAGCATGGCGGGCTTGCCCTGTGCCAAGGCCCCAAATGCCAAGTCGCCTAAGTGGGATTGGGCGACATTGGGGCCATAGAAATCTGGTGCACGCAGGGCCGCCACGCGCACTTTGCCCTCCCTGTGGGCCGTCATCCATTGACGCGTAATCGCCGCCCGAACCGCAGGCTTTGCGCCAAAATGGGTGAGGGG
The DNA here is from genome assembly GCA_021299265.1 of Hyphomonadaceae bacterium. Lineage (GTDB taxonomy): Bacteria > Pseudomonadota > Alphaproteobacteria > Caulobacterales > Aquidulcibacteraceae > Aquidulcibacter. The sequence continues at coordinate 12,532 of JAJTGP010000209.1, forward strand.
CATGGTCTCAAGCAGGGGCGACCTTTGAGGGCCATACATGTAGAGATTATCGACAAAAACGAGGCGCGCGCCCACTTCCTCAGCCGCCTTTAGCACATGGGCCATGGCGCGGGGCCATTGCTCGGCCCAGATTGCCCGCTCATAGGCAAATCCAATCGTCAAAACGATCTGGGACGCGCCGGCAAACGCCGCCTGAACAGAGGCTAGGATTTGACTGTCACACGCCACAAAGGTCACCCCTTCGGGCAAGGAGTTTGGGCGGTGACGCTGGGCCACGACGACATCGCGGCTTTGGCCCTCAGCCATCAATTGGGCAATTACCGCCTGTCCGACCGGCCCATAACCTAGCACCACAATTTTCTCACGCATAGCCGTCTCCTTTGATTTCTCGCGGGAAGAGATAGCGCAATGCCTTGTATGCGTGAAATGCATGGTTTATATGCTCGGCATGCACCAAGTGAATTTAAATGGCCTCGACCTCAATCTGCTGCCGCCACTGGAAGCGCTGTTGCGTCGGAAAAATGTGACGCTGGCGGCGGCAGATGCTGGCATGAGCCAGCCCGCGATGAGCCGCGCGCTGGGGCGATTGCGGTCGATTTTTGATGATCCTCTATTGGTGCGCGGGGCCAAGGGCCTGGCTCTCACGCCTAAGGCACTGGATTTAGCGGTCGCGCTTCGTCCTGCTCTTGAGCGGGTGAAGGAGGTGTTCCATGCGCCTAATTTTGATCCCAAAACAGCGCAGCGCACGATCCGCTTTGCGAGCTCGGATGTGCATAACACCCTGATTTTTCCAACCTTACTGCGCAACTTGGCACGCGAAGCACCGGGCTTGGACCTCAGTTGCGAGCCGTATGGCCCGGATCTCCTCGCGCGCATGGCGTCGGGCAATTTAGACTTTGCCTTTGCGCTGGACACTTCGCCTCTGCCAACAGGGGCTCAAAGTGTCTATCTGGCTCAAGATGAATTGGCGCTGGTCATGCGGCGCGACCATCCCTTGGCGCGCCATGACTGGGCGCTGTCAGACTATGGGAAGGTCCCGCATATTCTGATCAATATTTTAAATGATGGGGTGAATGATTTAGATGCCCTGTTAGCGCTTCACGGCGTGCAGCGACGCACACTTTGGTCCACGCCGCACTTTCTAGCCGCCTTAGCGGCCGTCTCGGCAACCGACGCCGTAACCACCTTGTCTCGCGCTTTTGCGGCCCGATTTGCCGACCAATTCGACTTGATTTTGCATCGGCCACCTTTTGAAAG
>JAJTGP010000275.1 GCA_021299265.1 Hyphomonadaceae bacterium
ATTTAAAGGCCGTCCGCATAAAGAAATGGCCTTCAAGCTGATCGTGGAAATGGTCCGCTTCTTCGATGGTCAGGCCGCGGTCTGCAAGAAAGCGCGAGACCGCAGCAACAATCCCTGTTTGGTCAGGGCATCTGACAGTTAGAATATAACCGAAATCTCGCGGCATTCTAAATCTTCGCTCGGAAGGCATCCGCCGCAAGACGAACATCTTGTGCGCGATCCTTGTGCATGACCAAAATGCCTTGGGCCGTGGCGATCACAACCAGATCCTTCACGCCGATCAAGGCGACGGGCACATCTTCTGAACGTGCGAGGCAACCTTGCGCATCAAACATCGCTATTGGCCCTTGAGAGACATTGTCATCAGCGTCCTTTTCGGCCAGATCCCAGAGCGTCAGGAACGAACCAACATCGTTCCAACCCATATCCACTGGGACAACGGCCGCGCAGTCTGTTGGCTCCATCACGGCATAGTCAACCGAGATAGAAGGGGCTTGGATGAAGGCGGTTTCCTCAAGAAAAATGCGGCCTTCTTCGCGGCGGCTGTGGGCCAAGGCCTCGCGCGCTGCGATCAACACTTGTGGTGCATGCGCTTTAAGTTCTGCCAAAAAAGTGCTGGCCTTGAAGAAGAAGATGCCGGCATTCCATGCGTAGTGGCCATCAGCCAAATAGGTCTCTGCGGTTGCGAAGTCAGGCTTTTCTCGAAATGCCTCAACCGCAAAAACTCCCTGACCTAATGAATCGCCGCTCTTGATATATCCATAGCCCGTTTCGGGCCCAGTGGGGGTTACGGCAAAGGTTACGATTCGACCGTCAATTGCGGCGGCACAGGCATCCAGGCAGGCTTTATGCAGGTTTTCCGGGCGGGCAATGACGTGGTCTGCCGGCAAAACCAGCATCAGCGCTTCTGGATCACGTTCGGCTTGAATCAGAGCGGCAACCGCGAGTGCCGGTGCCGTATTTCGCGGCTTAGGTTCGAGAACGATAGTCGCATCGACTATTTCCTCCCGAGCCAGCTCCTCTGTGACTTGCACAAGATGACTAAGGCCACAGATGACAAGCGGTGCACCAAATTGTGCGGCTTGATCAACCGCCACACGCCGCAATGTTTGCCCAAACATTGTCACAGTACCAACCAAAGCATGAAATTGCTTCGGCTTAGACTGAGTCGACAAGGGCCAGAGACGCGAACCCGCGCCACCCGACAAGATAACAGGTGTAATTACTGGGGATAGCATGTGTGTCGCCAAAAGCTTGCCCTTATGCGCTGGGGTTTTCCCATCGGATGATGGGTGTCCCATTCTGGCTCGATCCCCCCGCCGACCTATAGGATCGACTGACCGGTCTTTGCCCAATCCTTCATGAACGCTTCTAACCCGAGATCGGTTAAAACGTGCTTATAGAGCGCGTGGAAAACCGCGGGTGGTAGTGTCGCGCAATCCGCACCCGCGAGGGCAGCATCACGAACATGCATCGCGGTGCGGGCGGACGCAGCCAGAATTTGGGTCTCAAAGCCATAATTATCGTAAATAACTCGAATATCGCGGATCAGTTCCATACCGTCTTGTCCATTGTCGTCAAGCCGACCGATGAAGGGTGAGATGTAACTGGCTCCAGCCTTAGCGGCCAAAAGAGCTTGGACGGCAGAAAAACACAATGTGACATTCACTGGTGTCCCTTCGTCGCTCAAGGTCTTGCAGACTCGAAGCCCGACAGGCGTCAATGGTAATTTCACAACCACATTCGGCGCAATCTTCGCCAAATACCGACCTTCTGCCAGCAAAGTGTCGTAGTCACTAGCCACAGCTTCTGCACTAATCGGCCCCGGAACCAAGGCACAAATCTCTTCAATGGCCTCAGCAATTTTGCGCCCGGATTTAGCGATAAGGGATGGATTTGTGGTCACGCCGTCGACAAGCCCCGTGGCGGCCAGAACCTTTAAATCTGCGACTTCGGCGGTATCAATGAAAATCTTCATAAGGGTTCCAGTCATTTGTTGCGACGGGCGAGTGCGCAAGATGCCCGCATAAAGCACACGAGACACACCCTCAAGGCCAGCGTCCAGTTTGTTCTCGCTAAGTTGGTTTCATCGCTGCGAAAATCACAGCCATGCGGCCGCCTGTGGCATGATTTCTGCTCTTTCCCACAGATTCAATTCGCGACGGTTTTTGTCTTCTGCAACAGCGGGTGGGCACTGCAGAGCGGACGGACTATAGAGCGCTGTTGTTTGCGCCGGCTTGTGGAGAATAGTTATGCAAAAAATTCGTAAGGCCGTTTTGCCAGTGGCAGGGTTTGGAACGCGCGTTCTGCCAGCCACCAAGTCATTGCCCAAAGAGATGTTGCCAGTATTTGATCGGCCTGCTGTCCATTGGGTTGTTGAGGAGGCACTAGAAGCCGGTATTGAACACTTTGTATTTGTGACCGGCCGAAACAAGAATGCCATCGAAGACTATTTTGATCGGGCCTATGAGCTTGAAGATTCGCTGCGTCGGGCGGGCAAGACCGTCCAGTTGAAAATGCTGGAAGATATGTTGCCGGAGGCGGGCTCCAAAAGCTTTGTGCGCCAGCAATCGCCACTGGGCCTTGGTCACGCAGTTTGGTGCGCCCGAGATATCATTGGGAATGAGCCTTTTGCCGTTTTGCTGCCAGATGTATTGGTCCAAGCCAGCCCTTCCTGCTTGGCACAAATGATTGCTGGCTATGAGGAAGTTGGTGGCAATGTCATTGCCGTTGATCCTGTGCCAATCGATCAGGTTTCGAGCTATGGCGTCATCGCGCACGGCCCAAAAGTTGGCAAATCCATGCCGGTTACGGGCATGGTCGAAAAGCCAGCCAAAGAAGTCGCACCTTCAAATCTGCGCATAACAGGGCGCTATATTCTCCAACCTGAAATTTTCCACTATCTTGAAACTCAGGAACGGGGGGCAGGCGGCGAGATTCAACTAACCGACGCCATGTTGCGTCTCATGGAAGTTCAAGCCTTTCATGCGGTAGAGTTTGCGGGACACGACTTTGATTGTGGCTCACGCATTGGCTATGCAGAAGCCTTTGTCGGCTACGCTTTGAAGGACCCAGAGCTTGGGGCAGATGTGCGCGCGATGATCGAAAAACTTCTCGCCCGAGACTAAACAATAGAGAATTCCGCGTTGCGTGCTGCGCTGTTGCGGAATTAGACTTATTTTCTTCAAACCCATCGCTTAAAGAGACAGGCAGAGGTTTGAAGCATACGAGCCGCACCAATTGGCTCGGCTTCACAAAACATCCTCATTAGACAAGGGTTTTTAAAATGCGCGTTACAATGGTCGGCACAGGATACGTTGGGTTGGTTTCAGGTGCATGCTTTGCAGATTTCGGCCATCAAGTGACCTGCGTCGATAAGGATGTTGGGAAGATTGAACGCCTACATCAAGGGATCATGCCGATCTTTGAACCGGGGCTTGAAGATCTGGTTGCCTCGAATGTTAACGCAGGCCGCTTGTCATTTACCACAGACTTGAGCGATGCGGTAAAAGATGCAGATACGGTTTTCATCGCCGTGGGAACGCCCTCACGCCGCGGTGATGGACATGCCGATCTGTCCTATGTTGAGCAAGCAGCACGCGAAATTGCGGAGCACATGCAGGGCTATACTGTGGTGGTCAATAAATCCACCGTGCCTGTCGGAACCGGTGATTTGGTGCAGGGGATCATGTCGGAAGTGAACCCAAAAGGCGACTTCTCTGTCGTTTCTAATCCCGAGTTCCTGCGCGAGGGGGCAGCGATTGGCGACTTTAAACGACCAGACCGAGTTGTTGTAGGCACCGAGGATGAACGCGCTCGGCAAGTGATGCGCGAGCTCTATCGGCCGTTATTTCTGAACGAGACGCCGATCCTGTTTACGGACCGTCGGACAAGCGAGTTGATCAAATATGCTGCCAACGCATTCTTGGCAGTCAAGATCGCCTATATCAACGAAATGGCAGACCTTTGCGAGCAAGTTGGAGCCAATGTCCAAGAAGTGGCCCGCGGTATTGGCTTGGACAATCGGATTGGTAAGAAATTCTTGAACGCTGGGCCGGGTTATGGCGGGTCCTGCTTCCCGAAAGACACTTTGGCCTTGATGCGCACAGCTCAAGAGGCGAATGCGCCAGTCACAATCGTCGAAGCGACGGTGGCTTCCAACACAAACCGGAAGAAGCGCATGGCTGGCAAAATTATTGAAGCTTGCGGCGGGGATGTTGCTGGCAAGACTGTTGGTATTTTGGGCCTGACGTTCAAGCCAAACACCGATGACATGCGCGATTCGCCGAGCCTTGATATCGTACCAGCTTTGTTAGCGGCCGGTGCCAAAGTCAGGGCTTACGACCCTGAAGGGATGGAAGAAGCCAAGAAAGAGCTGTCTGGCATTGAAATGGTTGGTGGGCCCTATGAAGTCGCAGATAATGCTGATGCAATTGTCATCCTGACTGAATGGGATCAGTTCCGCGCGCTCGATTTTGAACGCATTGCCACGCAAATGAGAAAGCCAGTCATGGTGGACTTACGCAATATTTATAATCCAGATGATTTACGCCAAGATGGGTTCACCTATGTCAGTATTGGTCGCAAATAAAGTCTCCGGATTGGGCTTTACACCGGTGCTAGCACCTCTTTACAACCAAGGATAATTGAAGAAGAGATAGGCTACGGAGACCGAAATGGGGATCATTGAAGACTGTCGGCAGTTGTGGCGCAAACTGCCGCTTCCGACACGCATGATGATCGGCAAGCAGATTCGTTTTATTACGGAGCCATTATTAGCTGCCAGCATCCCCACAGCTGGGCCTTATCCACGCCACTCATTTCAGTCAGTCACCATTTTGGGTTCATTTTCCTCCCCCATCGGTCATGGGGTCGCGGCCAAATTGCTCGATTATGAGTTGCGCTCACGTGGGATCATCGTACGACGGATTGATGCGTCTGAATGGATTGGGGCACCGATTGACGCTAAACTAGCAATTCGCTCGGAGGAACCTGCACCCGACGATGTCCTAATCGTGGCCTTAAACCCTGATGTCGCTATTCATGCTTTGGCCAAACTAGGCAAAGAAAAGCTCCGCAATCGAAAGGTGATTGGTTATTGGGTCTGGGAGTTGGAAGTCGTCCCAAGATTTTGGAAACTTGCCGGACGATTTGCGCATGAAATCTGGACCCCAAGCGACTTCTCCGCCCAAGCGCTAAAGAAGCGATTCGATATCCCTGTGCATGTCGTACCCCATCCGGTTGCGCTACTGCCACCACCCGCGATGACGGTGGAGCGTCGCGCGAAGGGCCGAGAAGCATTGGGTGTTTCAGACACCGCCTTTGTTGGCATCCAGAGCTTCTCACTTGCCTCAAGCCTGACACGCAAGAATGCTATTGGGGCCATATCCGCATTTGTCGCTGCATTTCATGATCAACCTGATGCGCGGCTTATTCTCCGTCACCTGTCAGGGGATCGCTTTCCGAACTCACTCCAGCGTCTGCGTGAAGCTGCCAAGGTTGCCGGCCCACAGATCATTTTGCGTCCTGCAGGTGAAGGACTTGAAGATCTTCACGATCTGTACGCCGCTTGCGACGTCTACATCTCATTGCATCGAACGG
>JAJTGP010000031.1 GCA_021299265.1 Hyphomonadaceae bacterium
CCATGCTCACCGCGATGTTCCCGCACCATCCTAACTGCGCGCTCACGCACTTCTGGTGAAAATGTCTGTCTTGTCCGTTTCTTATCCATGGCTCTACCCTTCTCAGGTTTTAGAGCCTCCGGCAAATCCAGTGCGGTTCACTCTTGGTGATTTGAACGCCCCTCACTAAATGAGCTCAAACCCGCATCGGCGCGGCCTTGATATCTGAACATTTCAAATAGCTTCTTAGTGCTGCGGCACCGTCAATAAAACTTGTGATCTTGGCATCATCGTGTTTTCCGAGCTTAATAAATGCTCGCAGTGGCGGACCACCAGGCTCTTCATCCCAGCACAAAACCGCAGCAATCTTATACCAATCGCTTTGATCGTTGGTAACAACACCGATTATGATTTCGTGGTGACGAAGCCCAGTCTTGCCACAATTTCGGACAAGATTGGTGTCGATACCAAGGTCAATGGACCTTGCGGATTGGCAATTGGTAGTGGCCGGTTGGAGCGTAGGCAAAGCAGACTTTCTTGCTGAACGACATGCTTGCCCGCAGTCCTGTCAGACAGGCCGGTCGGTTGGGAAACACGTCACCGATCAGGCGCTCAGCAACACGAAAGCTCTTGAAGACTGTAGGCCTGCTGCGGATCGAGCCAAAATGACTGCTTGACAGATGAGACCCAGAGAAAATCAAGGAGGAATGCAAGCGCGGCCCGGAATTGGCCAATCTGGGAATCCGGACCTACTCCGCTCCAAACAGAGGTTGAATCACACCGGACCTCTTTGTCCCTATACAAATTACAAGTTGAGATAGGCTAGATCAACTCAGCAGCCAAATGGGTCATTTACAACTGGAAATGCTACGGTTGATTTACTAAAACGATTAACAATTTCAAGCCTTTGTTCATTCGATGATGGGAACCAAAACGAATTTACTTTAAGTCTGGGTAAGCACGCTCTAACGGCCGCGGCGCTCAGCAATATGTTTGTTCTTTCTCCATTTTCTCTAAGTACAATCACAGAACCATTTGGCAATTCACTTAATGTCGGCTGCGCGAAAAAGTTATCTCTTATACCAAAGTCGAGCTTGAAATTTTGTTGCATCTCATAGGCTATAGTCGATTCGCGCATTGAAGGACCAATTTGGGCTTCCGCTTCTGTTCTAGTTAGACGAGTTTCTCGCATCATTGTTTCAATGATTTTCGCCCGCATTTCCTCCGGCGGACCAACAGCGCCGTGCACCATAACATATGATCCGACCGGAACAGCTATTGATTTAGCGGCAGGGAGCAGATAGTTTGCGCAGCTAGAGTTACAGTAACGATCAACCACTAAAGACAGCCCCATGGAACGAATGGTGTAAGCGGACATCATTGATGCGGAAGCTTGACCACCGGGAGAAGTAATTTTCAGAATTCTTGGATTTTTCGTTCGTTGTTGAATCAAACAGAGCGAAAGTTCAGCACCTGAGTCACCGAAAAACACTATTGTTCGGCCTTCCAACCTACAATTCTCAGTGGACGAAGTTTGGCTTACGGTTGAACCGCCAGACAAGGTTGCGGCAGATATGACTGAGGGCGGAACCAGCACGGTTACACTAGCAAAAAATGCCATTAGAAAAGGTAAGAATGTTGATTTCTGGGACCGCGGCATTTTCCACCCTAGTCTGCAAGGCTAGATCATTTTATAAACTCTTGACGATACGCGGAATCTCATGCTCATCGACAAGAATCAGGAAATTTGACCGTACCGCGTTCAGGTGGGCACGGTAGGATTTTCTTCTTAGCGACACACTGTCTCAGTCACACATCCTGAATAATCGCGGATTACCGTAGTAGAGCAAACCTGTCTACCGCCTGAAACTTTATTAAACTCTCCAAAAGTTAGCTCACGCATTTTTGAATCTCCATACTTAGGTTTAACCCCTGCTACGAGGGACAAGTCGCCTCCGTTAGGCTGATTTCTGCAGCGACAATCTCTTAGCCTACCTCCGACCGTTTTGTCGCAAGTCACCACGACAGTTCATTTAAATCAGGCGTCAATATGGCCCTGATAAAATCCGAATGACAGTTCGAAGCCAATGAGCCATTGACCTGAGCCAGATTTTGTCCGTTGCCTGAATGTAGAGGCCAATCCCAAATCATTTAGTTTGAGTATGTTCGCTTTCAGGCTCGAAAGAAACGCGCGCCATTCGCAACCTCTGACGCAAAGCGGACCCAAAGCGACCGATGATCGCCGCCTCACCCCCGCACCCCACGCGCGACCTCATCAAGAAACGCATCAAACAGCGCCTCAGCCTGATCATCGTCATCCTCGCGCTCAAGCGGCCCTGCATAAGTGAACCAGACGCGGACGAACGCGAGGAGGGTTTCGCGAAGTATGGCCATGTCCCGCCCTCTCGCCAGATCGCGCTGATCCAGCCGATCAAGCCGCGCCTTGATTGTATCGGCGATGGCGTCAGCGCGATCATGGATGAGGACGCGCTTGAGAGCATCGTTGGCGGCGCGTGACAGAGTGAGACCGCGCAGCTTGGCCTCGTGATCGAGGGCGCGGGCGGTGGTGTCATCAAGGTGGAGGGTGAGTTGCTTCCGTGTGGTCATGGCTGTGCCCTCAGATCAAACGGGGTTGGGAGGGCGAGGTGCCGTTGGTACGCTTAGCAAGCGCACGCTTGAGACGCGCCATCCCCGAGGTCAGATCATCCTTGGTCACAAGCGGCCTGGACTTTGGCGCTTTGGGCGGCGCTTCCTGGCTAACAGAGACAGGCACTATCTCCTGTCGCTTTGTCACCTTCTGCTTGGGTATCTTCACCCCCACCTGTTTAGGCAGACTTGCCCCTAGCGGATAGGAGACCGCAGCCTCACTCCAAGGCTCTGGCCGCTGAATTTTGTCCTTCGGCGTATAAGAAGGCTTGCGAACCATGGAGGGATCCGCCGGATGCAAGCGAACCGGCAGACGCCCACTCTCGGCAATGAGGATCTCACCGGGCCGAACATGCCTTACCCCTTCGCTCGAGATTGCGCGATTATCGACCACCTCGATGAAGGACATATAGTCTGGCTCAGTCATGATGACGGTGTCGAAGACCGAGCACATCGGCTCTTGGAGACCAAGCTTGAAGGCAGCTCTTATGTCTCTGGTTGACCTTGCATGCACGAGAAAGGAGACCCCGCTTCGCTTGAGGTCAGCGTGTACCGCTTTGATCATCCGAGAGAGCTCTTCTGGCATGTCAGGCTCAAAGGCGACCAGTACAGGACGATTGCCAGAAGTCAGCGCCTCGCGGAACAAGACGCGAAGCTGCGTGATCGCATGCATGAGCGGCAGGCTGACAGGATCAAAGTCATCACGCGCGTTCTTAGCTCTCATCTCAATGGAGAGAACGCGAGGGCCATACTCACAGATGTTGGCCAGTGTCGGCAGAGGTGCCCAGCCCAGATAATAGCTCCAGCCCTTCTGGGTGGCCCACAAACGCCCAGGTATCATGGCCAAATCTTCCGCCACCTGTTCCTGCGTTTGTGACCAATAGTCGAGAAGGCCAGACACCTGATCATAGGCCTCTGGCTTCAAGATCTCTGTCGCCTCAAGCCAACCGTGCAAACGCGCATAGAGCTGATCAGGACTGGGAAGCTTTTCCATCACCCCGGCAAAGGTTCGATCAGCAGGGCGAAGCGTCTCAAGGCCGTGAACCAAAAGGGCCGTCGCCAAGACACGTTGACGCTCATTGAAGCCACACGGCGAGAGCATCGCCCACACATCTCCCCACGCAAGGACCCCTGTGCGGACTTGCCGCAAGGGATCGAGCGGGAAGTTGGCGATAGCCCCTTCAGCCACACGCAAAATCTCCCGGTCATCGATCAGCTCGCCAAATAGCCGGTCCTTACCAAAGCGCAGGATTGCCCCATCAAAGCTTTTAAGCGCCGCTTGGAACGCGCCACTGGCCGCAGGGCCGGAGCCAAGGATTAGTATGTCCGTAGACGGACGAAGCCTGACAAGGTCTGGTATCTTCTGCCAAGGCAAGCCCTTCGAATGGCCCACAATGACCCCTGATGACCCAGCCTGATCGAGCAAATGTCCGCCATAAGCAAAGCGGTCACCCTTGGCAGGCCGCTTAGGCGGAAGTCCTGCGTAGAGAAGGGCCAGCCCTATGCCCGGCAGTGTCAGGATCACGCCGCATAGGCGCATCAACCAGAGCCAACCGCCGGTCCGCCCGTCGGGTGTAAAGACATAGGCGATGCCCGCCCAAGGTGCCCGAAACTCTATGCCAAGAAAATTGAGCCACACAGGCCCTAATTCCTCATGCGGAACTGTTCCCGGCCAAGCTGCAAAAAGTGTGAGGAACTCAAGCCAGACGAGCATCACAGCGCCCGATTTGAACAACCAGACAAGTTTTTTACCCCAGTCCGAGTTGTCACCATGTAGAAATTGCAGCCAGAAACTTCTACACATAGATTGTATTGTAGTATAGTACTTTGTCATAGCTTGTATCCATTTGAAGTTACAACCAATATAAGCACGAATATTTGAATACAGCAAGATAAAGATCAAGTTTTCACTTGCTCAAGGGCCTGTATGTGCTATGTTTTGTGGAAGTTGTTGGTGGCAAGTCACAACTTCCTTGTGTGTCACATGGCGTGACAACGCATGGCCATTCAGGAGCCCAAACATGGCAGAGCGCGGATCTGAGGAGTTGAACATCCGCCTTGCGGTCGGGCGTCGCGGCGATGCGAGATCTGGGGCCTTGGGTGCCCGCTTGAGCAAGGTGATTGGTGGGGCGCGCCTTGGGGCAGGTGTTTCGTTTCGGGGTGGTGGCGTTGGTGGTGCTCGCGGTGGTGGTGGATTTAGCTCGGACAGACGCCAGCGCGTTGTGATCAAAGTGTCCTTCTCGGCTCATCGCGCGGGTAGTGCGAAGCTTGCCGCCCATGCAGCTTATCTTGGTCGTGATGGGGCAGCGCGCGAGGATGAACAGGGACAGTTTTATGATGCCTATCGGGATAAGGTTGAAGGCCTGTCACGCGAGCTCGATGACTGGACCCAGGAAGACCCACGTCACTTTCGAATTATGATTGCACCAGAGAGTGCTTCGCGCATGGAAGATCTTCAGGAATATGTTCGCGATGTGATGGGGCAGATGGAAAGCGACCTTGGTGTTGGGACAGAATGGGTCGCTATCAATCATTGGAATACGGATAATCCCCATGCCCATGTCATCTTGCGGGGGAGAACTCGCGAGGGTCATGAGTTACGTATTCCCCGCGATTATCTCTCTCACGGGCTTCGCCATCAGGCTCGGGAACGCGCGACGGCAGAGCTTGGCGAGCGCTCGATCTTCGATGAGCGTATGGCCCTTGATCGGGATATCCATGCCAAGGGGCTCAGTCGGCTCGATAAGGCCCTTGCGGCAGAGCTTGATGGACGAGGAGAAGTTCGGCTCCAAGACCTAGGCGGGCGTGATCCCGATCAAGCCATCTGGGGCAATGCGCTGCGCGCTCGTGCGCGCGAGTTGGAAGCACGCGGTCTTGCCACAGAAGTGCGCCGTAATGTGATGGCCTTCAAAGATGGTTGGACTGAAACGTTAGCCGAGAAGTCACGGGTCGATATCACCAAGACGCGCAGTACGACCAAGCTTCATGAACGGGGTGAAGAACTGGTTGGTGAGGTTGCAGGCTTTGAGAGGCGAGCAAGCGGCAACAGCGTCCTGATCCTAGATACCGGCAACAAGACCAAAACCATGGTCAACACCAGGTCGCCCTTGGTCGATCATCTTCAGAAGGGATCATGGGTCCATGTGGATGAGACGGGCCATCTCTCGCGTCTCTCCTATCACTCACTCGAAGATCAATTACGGGCAACGGCCTTTACCGCCCTTGATCGGGAGCTGGACCGGATCGGTCATGGCGAGGAGCGCCTCTTTACGGGTGATACCCGGATCGATCAGGCCCTCGCCTCACGGGCTCAAGACCATGTTCGGGCAGGACTTGGGGCTTGCGATCAAGACGGGGTCTTCTCGTTCCACGACGGGGCAAAGGACGCGCTTCAAGGGGCCGAGATTAATGCCCTCAGCGATACCCTCGTCGAGCACGGGCGCGGCACCCTCACCGCCCCCGGTCACACCGTTTATGACGGCTGGCGGGTTGGATCCTTTGAAGAGCTCCACGCTGGCCGCGTCGCACTCCTCGAACGGGCCTCTGGCATGGGCAATCATGTGGTCATGGTCCCAACGCCTATCGAGAGCGCGATCAATATCGGCGACAATGTCAGCCTAAGCAGCCTCGGGCGCGGTGGCGCTGTCCAGGCGGTGCAGGACCTTAGCCTTGGGTATGGGTTGGGAAGGTAGGGGGTCTGCTTTGCGCCAACTTAAGTCCCTAAAGGTCCTTTTCCAATTTACCGAAAGCAGCCATAAGGTTAGGTATGCTTAAAACCCTATTTCTCCCTGGAGCTGGTGGCAGTGCCACGTTTTGGAAACCGCTCGCCGTACATGCGGGGTTAGATGGCGTCTTTTTCGCTTGGCCTGGTTTGGGCGCGGAGCCTTCACATCCCAGCATAAACACAACCGACGACCTGATCGGTCTCGTAGCGGCGGAGATTACCGAACCTGTTAGCATAATCGCTCAATCAATGGGCGGGTACATAGCAATTAAACTGGCACTTGCGTTTCCGGATTTGGTAAAATCTCTTGTGCTAGCGGTGACTTCGGGTGGCGTTCCCGTCTTGGATTTGGGCGGCTCGGATTGGCGCTCAGACTATTCAAAGACATTTCCGAACGCAGCCCGATGGATTGCTGATCCAGTAGCTGATCTATCGGAAAAAATCCCGTCGATTGAAATTCCGACTCTATTACTTTGGGGCGATGCGGACCCGATCAGTCCTGTGGCAGTCGGTGAGCGGCTATTGACTCTTCTTCCCAACGCCCGCCTTTGCATCCTTGAAAATGCGAACCATGATCTTGCCCAAACACATCTCGACGTTGTTTCAGCCGAAATAACTCAACATCTCCATGGCAGATCAGTGGCTTGATTTTGTCCAAAGCAGACCAACCACTTTCGGCCACTTTGTTCCAAGTCGCGAACGTTTTTGCCTTTAACTGATCGGCAAGTTTGAAGGCGAGGCTCTGCCATTGCCGCTTTCTACCGGGGCGCGAGCCTCCGGCCAACGTTTGCCCTTGTATCGATTAGGCGGGTCATCCAGCGTGGTCGGCAGGCTGGAATCGGTCACGTTTTCCGCCAAGACGATGTCGGAGGGCTTCTCTAGCCGCGATGGACGGTGGTTTCAAATCAAGAAATCCGAGTTAAGGAATCTCGAAAACTCAGCCATTCTAGACGACTGTCGCATGCAGCTTCCATGACTGGGGCAACAATTGGATCATCCACAAAGGCACCTGCCGCTATGCCAACATGCTGAGGAATGAATGACGATGTCCAATACAGCGTGGTCCCGCATTTGCTGCAAAACGATCGGACCTGCTCGTCTCTGATAAGGTACTGGGAAAGACTGCCCTGCCGATTCAGAATTTGGTCGTCGGAAAAATATGCTTGCCATCCGAATGCCGAACCAGTGCGTTGACGACAATTGCCGCAGTGGCAAATCGCATTGAGCGCAGGCTCGCCAACAACCTCAATCGAGGTTGAACCGCAACAGCAATTAGCTTTTCTGACCATGACGCGGTTTCCCTCTCAACTTTTGTTTACATAACTCAAGTCTGCTGTCCAGATTGTAGGCCCGCCCCCAAGCATCCGCCCTTTTTACGGAAGGCTCTTTCACACTTGAATGGCAGCTTTCGCCGCCCACGCCCCCCAAAACAGACCAGCCGCATTCGTGAAGGGTTTCGGGCGCTCTTGGGCGTACGAAAGTATCCGAAGAACGAATCTTTGTTGTTGAGGGCTGGCGCTATGGGGATTTCGGCTGAGGGCTTGGATTGGTGGGGGCTTTTGAAGCCTGGACTGGCTGGGCTGGGGGCGACATCTGTATACGGCGTGGTGTCAGTATCGACTTAGAAAGTCGCTTTCTAGACTGGATCGTACC
>JAJTGP010000219.1 GCA_021299265.1 Hyphomonadaceae bacterium
AAAGCCTGTCGGCACCTCAATGCGTTGACCGGGCTGAAGGAAATAGCCACTGCCCTCTTCCAACACCCCACGATAGAACCAAACCGACGTCGCGAAGCGATCCGTCAGCACATAATGCATGATGTTGGTCAAAAGGTCTTGCTTGCCAAAAATCGTGTCGAGCGAGCCCTGCGACGGGTCGCTCCAGTTTTGAAACTTCTCGACGATCCAAGCTGCCTGTCCAAACGGGGAATCGGTCAAAGCCATGGCCAGTAATTGCGGACGCGTGGTTTGAAGTTGGAAATAGGCACCGCCCATTTGCATCATGGCCTGTGACTTCTGCGCCCAAGCGCCACGCTCTGGCGTGGTTAGCGTCGACAGGTCCGGGCGCAGCCCCAGCATGTTGAGGTGAATACCTGAAACCACATCGGCGTGGTCGAGGCCTAACCAGGACGTGACGACCGAGCCCCAGTCCCCGCCTTGGGCGATGAAGGACTTGTAGCCCAAGATATCGACCATCAATTTTCGAAAGAGACCTGCTGTGGTGCGGGGCCCGATCGGGCGGGCGGGCCGTCCCGAAAAGCCATAACCGGGCAGGCTGGGAATGATCAGATCAAACGCATCCTCGGCCTTGCCACCGTGCTGGGTTGGGAAGGCAAGCGGACCAATGACTTTGTGAAACTCAAACGGTGACCCCGGCCAGCCATGGCTCAGCAAGAGGGGCCGCTTGCCGCCCGCTTCCCCCACGATGTGCAGGAAGTGAATGTCTTGCCCGTCAATCGTCACCTGAAACTGCGGCAAGCGATTGAGCTCTGCCTCCACTGCTCGCCAGTCATAGGAATTGAGCCAATAGTCCTGCAGCCCTTTCAACCAGGTGGTGGAAGCGCCGCGTGACCAATCGTCCGCCCCTTCATCTTCTGGCACGTCGGGCCACTGGAAAGCCTCAACCCGTTGGCGGACTTGGGCGAGCTTTTGGTCGGGAACTTGGATTAAGAACGGGCGCACCTGCATTGTGTGTCTCCTGGGACCAAAAGCTTAAAGCTGTCAGAGACGCTAACCAGCATGTTAACGCACTCAAGTCATTAGACGCTTGCAGGATGATCTATTTATAGTAGCCTTGGGGAAGAAATTATTCTTGGGTATTTGAGGGGCCTTGCGATGACGACTGGGGAAGCAATTAAGGCAGATAATGGTGAACCCAAATCCTCTGTTTCGAACAGCCAATTAGTTAGCCAATCCCTCTTTCTATTGGCAATCACCATTTTGGCCACGACCATTTTGGTCTGCGCCGATATGGCACGTAGCTTTCGTCAATCAGACGCGAGCGCGATTCAATCCGGGCAAGCCATGTATGTCGCCGCAGCAGACCTAAAATTGATTCAACAGCAATTCTCGACATTGAACTCAGAGCGCGCGCGGCTGACACAAAGCTATGCGGAAGCGGTACAGAATTTGGAAAGCCTAGGTCGCGTTGAGTACGCGTCACGGGTCCAGCTTCGTCGCATCCTGTTCCAATGCTATTTCAACCAGTACAACAAACGCGTGTTGGAGAATGACAAGCTGTCGCCTGAGGATCGTCTGAGTGTCCTAAGTCAACGCTTCTTGAATAAAGTCTATGGCGATATCAGCGAAGACCCGAAGGTCAGCAGGAATTGTAGCGACTTACCTCGGGCCCAAGGCGCAAAGACCGACGCCGAAATGAGCCTAGGGCGCATTGAGATTTTGTCCTTCCAGGAATTGGACGCCACGTCGGGACAAGATGGCCGTGCTTCTGCAGCCAGATTTCCCGACAAATGCGCCACCATCCCTGCCGCTAGCATGGGGCCCATCCAAGCCAAAGAGTGCAGCTATTCGAACGTGATGACGTATGTCAGTCGGCACGAAGGGGCCAAAACGCGCCTGACAGAATTAGCAGACTTCAAGAAGATTCTGGATGACCAGCTACAGGGCGTCACAGATGAACTTTCGAGACATAAAATTCTCGGGCAGCCTGCTGCCTTAGAGGCCACGCGATTGCTGCTGAGCTTTATGCCAGAGGAAGATGGGCCTGCACGTTCAAATGGCGCTTCAGGCCTAGACAAAGCAAAGCAAGACTGGGTTGAGGCGCTCTATCGGCCATTTGAGTCCGGGGTCGATTTTGTCTTGCGGACATTACTAACGGCTCCTGCCTTGGCGCTCACCATCATTTTATCACTGGCGACAGGCGCTGT
The DNA here is from genome assembly GCA_021299265.1 of Hyphomonadaceae bacterium. Taxonomy (GTDB): domain Bacteria; phylum Pseudomonadota; class Alphaproteobacteria; order Caulobacterales; family Aquidulcibacteraceae; genus Aquidulcibacter. The sequence continues at coordinate 2,190 of JAJTGP010000219.1, forward strand.
CGGCGGCGCGTATCGCTCTGCTTGGGTTCAATATAGCCCCGACAGCGACAAGGTGGACTTTATGGGCGTGAAAGATTCCTTGTTGCTCGGTGCCTTTTTAGGCGCGGCTGTTGGCCTGTTGACGTGGCTGGGCATGATGACGACGGGAGCCGTCGTTGGCGGGCAAGAAGGTCCCGCTGCCAATCTGGACCCGAAGCTCTTGGCGGCCATCGCCGTGGCTGCAGGCCTCGCCAATCGCGAGGCCATGCAGTTCTTGGTGACAACCGCCCAGAGAAACCGGGGTCATTCTGAGGGGACAACCAAAAAATAAGCCTAATTCGGCCAATAGGCGATGGTGTCTTCCTTGGTCGCCTTGGTGCCTAAAGCCCGATCAATGGCGATTGGACCTTCTAAGATCGCGGGGTAGAGCGGTTTGCGGCCGCTGGCCTTATGGTCCTCCAGCAGTTTGCGGAGCTTGGCCACCATCTCGGGGCGAGCTGCAGCCAGATTGGTTTTCTCCGTTGGGTCGGTCGCCAGATCATAGAGATAGACCGCATTTGGCTTTTCGATCACTTGCAACTTCCAATCCAAGTGACGTACCACCCGATAGCCGTCACTTTGCCAGAAAATGGTTTCATGCGGTCGTGTATTGCCACCTTTGCCTTGGGCGTTTGGCAAGATATTCACGCCATCAATTGCGACACCCTTTGGCAGCGCGGCCCCCGCTGCGGCAGCCAAAGTCGGCATCAGATCAATATGGGCAACGGGTGCTTGCACTTCGCTGCCCGATGGAATCTTTCCGGGCCAAGACATGAACATCGGCACCCGAATGCCGCCTTCAAACAGGGACAATTTCCAGCCACGGAACGGCTTGTTGATTTCTGGCAAGCCAATATAGCCCGGCCCGCCATTGTCGCTGGAAAACACGATCAAGGTATTCTCTGCCATGCCTTGCTCTTTCAAGGTCGCGACAATCCGGCCAACGCTGCGGTCTAGCGCCACAATCATCGCGGCATAAACCCGCTCACGCTCGGACCCCATCGGCCCCACCGCATCATAATCGGCCTTTTTGGCT
>JAJTGP010000132.1 GCA_021299265.1 Hyphomonadaceae bacterium
CATGGCCATGAGTTCGCTGTTTTCAGGTGTATTGAATACCGCAGGCAAGTTTGCGCTGTCTGCGGCGGCACCGACGCTCTTGAACCTCACGATTTTGGCTGCCGTGATCTTTGTGAAAGAGCCGACGCAAGCAGCCTTAAATGCAGCAGTGGCCATTACGATTGCCGGGGTGTTACAGGCTTTAGCGCTTTATATCGGGTGTCGACGTTTGGGCGTGCGCATCGGCTTTCGCGTGCCGCGCTTAACGCCCGAGGTGAGGGCCATCGTCTTGGTGATGGGCCCGTCGGTGATTGCCGGCAGTGCCACACATCTGAATGTCTTGGTCAGCCAGTCCCTTTCAAGCTTTGAAGTAGGCGCGAAATCCTGGCTCTATGCGGCAGACCGATTGTTTCAGCTGCCCTTGGGCCTGATTGGGGTGGCAATTGGGGTGGCCTTATTACCGCGCTTGGCCCGCGCTGTTGCCAGCCCCGAAACGGGCGACGACACCAAGGCTTTGGACGAAGCTTTTGTTCTGTCCATGGCCTTTACCTTGCCAGCGGCTGCGGCTTTGGTCGTGGCACCCTTCTTCCTGATGCAGGGCTTTTGGGCCGGTGGTCAGTTCACCGAGGCCGATGCGCGCGCCACCGCCGACGCCTTGTTTCACTATGGCTGGGGCGTGCCCGCCTTTGTCCTGATCCGCATTCTGGCCCCACCCTTCTTCGCGCGGGGCGACACCAAAAGGCCGATGAATTTCGCTTTGATCAGCGTTTTGGTGAACATCGGCTTGGGCGCGTCGCTCTTCTTTGGACTGCGCGCTTTGGGCCTGCAGGGCTATGTCGGCCTTGCCATAGCAGCCAGCGTGTCTGGTTGGGTGAATGCGCTTTTGTTGGCTTGGACGCTGCTACGGGAGAAAAGCTGGCGACCTGAACCCTGGGTGATTGGCAAATTCCTTCGGATCGTACTTGCCACCTGCGCCATGGCTGCTGTCTTGGGCTTTGCAGCCATAAACCGGGTACCCATCGAAGGCTGGTTTGAAGCCAGACTGGTATTTGGTAAGGAAGTGGCGACTTTATTGGTTTGCTTGCTGGGTGCGATCGTTTATGCGGCAATTGCCTTCCTTGTACGAGCCGTCACGATGTCCGACATCAAGTTGGCTTTGCAAAAACCCGCAGGTGCCCCTGCTGCCTCCGCGCAAGATGAGTTTTAAAGTAAGAAGACTGATATGACCGACCTAATGAAAAAGCGGGTATTCTCCGGGGTTCAACCGACCGCGAACCTACACTTGGGCAATTATCTGGGCGCGATCAGGCGCTTTGTTGAATTGCAGAACGAGCCTGCCACCGAATGCATTTATTGCGTCGTGGACTTGCACGCTATTACGGTACCGCAAGACCCTGAGAAGCTGCGCGCGCAAAGCCGCGAAGTGGCCGCTGCCTATCTCGCTGCTGGCGTTGACCCTGCTCGCTCGGTGATTTTTGTGCAGTCGAACGTCTCTGCCCATGCAGAGCTGGCTTGGATCCTCAATTGCGTCGCCCGCATGGGCTGGTTAGAGCGCATGACACAGTTCAAGGACAAGGCGGGCAAAAATGCTGAGCGAAGCTCGGTTGGCCTGTTCGACTATCCGGTCCTGATGGCCGCAGACATCCTCACCTATAAGGCCACCCATGTGCCCGTGGGCGACGACCAGAAGCAGCATCTTGAATTGTCGCGCGACATTGCCGCCCGCTTCAATTCAGACTTCAAAGTCGACGGCTTCTTCCCGCTGCCAGAGCCCATCATCGGTGGCCCAGCGGCCCGCGTGATGAATTTGCAAGACGGGTCCAAAAAGATGTCCAAGTCGGACCCCGCCGATAATTCGCGGATCAATCTGACGGATTCCGTCGATTTCATGGTCAAAAAGATCAAAAAGGCCAAGACAGACACCTTGCCTATGCCAGCCCATGTGGACGAACTGAAAGCTCGGCCAGAGGTGGATAATCTGGTCAGCATTTATGCGGCTTTGTCGGGTCAGACCAAAGAGCAAGTGGTGGCAGAGTTTGTCGGCGCGGGCTTTGGCACCTTTAAGCCACGTCTGGCCGATCTGGCGGTTGAGGTCCTTGGGCCCACTATGACGTCTATGGCGACTTATCTGGCAGATCCTGCCCAGATTGATGCGATCCTGCGTGCTGGTGCCGATCGGGCCAATGCGATTGCCCAGCCGATCTTGAAAGCCACCAAAGACGCGGTCGGCTTCTGGGCTTAGACCGCTGCACGCGGGGCAGGCTCAGGCTTCTTTGTCTGCCCCAATTGGCACACCAAAAACGCCACGGTCGTGCCAATGCACAATTGCCACGGGAAGGCGAGGCTCTTCCAAGCAGGCGGTAAGCCGAAATAATCGACGATATAGGCTTGCTGAAGCAGGATGGTGATGAAGCCTGCGGCCAAGGCGGCAATCACGCTGGCGGTAGAGCCGCGCTTGGTAAAGACCGCCGTGATATAAACGCCTGAAAGGCCCGAATAAGCGAACGTCATGACCGACAACACAAAGGTCAGAAGCGGCGTGTCGGTATATTGTTGCCAATAAAAGCACAGGATCGACATGGCGAATAAGGCGAGGCCCAGCACCACCATGCCCAATTGGCCGGCCCGCACATAATGGGCTTCAGGCTTTGGCCCGCGCTTGTCGCGCCAAGGCCGGTAAAAGTCCTGCACCAAAACCGAGGACATCGAAATCAGGCCGGAATTGACGGCAGCGGCTGCAATCACCCCCACGGTCACAAAGCCACGCAGGCCCGGTGGCATTTGGGTCAGGATAAAGGTCATGAAGACGGTTATGTCTTGCCCATCAAACTTGGTCATCACCTCTTGGCTGCCCTCTTGGATCATCAGGTCTGGCCGCTGGTAAAAGACATAGAGAAGCGAGCCAATGGTCATGAAGATCAGCACGACAGGGATGGTGGCAAACACCGAAACAAACATGGCTTGATTGCCTTGCTTGGCATCCTTGCAGGCCAAGAGGCGCTGGGACGTGTCTTGGTCGAGGCCGAAATTACACGCATTCAAGATCGCCACCCCGGTAATCAGGGCCCAGAAGGAGAAGGGCGCGCTGAAATCCAGGCTGAAATCGATCAGTTGCAGCTTATTGGTGCCCTCTGGCGTATGGGCAAGGCCCTGCCAAATCTCGACACCTGAAGCCGGAATCTTCATCAGAAGGAAGACGACTACGGTCAAAGCGGCGGTGACATAGATCGCGACTTGAACCAGATCGCTCCAGATGATGGCGTTCAAGCCACCGATAAAGGTGAAGATCAGCCCAAACACCAAGAGTAAAAGCGAAGCTTGGACGATATGTTCGGGTGCAATGTCGCCAAACATGATCATCGAGACTGCAATGGCCGCCAGATAAAGGCGTGCGCCACTGGCTAGCACGCGGCCCACCAAATACATGCCCGCCGCTGCTTGCCGCGCCGTACGATCGTAACGCTTTTCGAGGAGTTCATAGACGGTGGTCGCCTGCATGGCATAAAAGCGCGGCATCAGGACAAGGGCGACAATGATTGCGCCTAAGGCCGCGCCTATATTGCTGCCCAGATAGGTGAAATCATCGCGATAGCTGGAATCTGGTGCACCCAGAAAAGTTGCCGCCGATTGGCTGGTGGAGAGGACCGAGATAGCAACCAGCCAGATCGGCACGTTGTTGCCAGCCAGAAAATAATCATTGGCCTTGGCCATTTTGCTATTGGTCGCCAAAATTCCGGCAATGGCGATGATGGCGACATAACCGCCCAAAATCACCCAGTCTAAAGCGGTAAACCCAACAGCCATGGCCCAGCTTTCCCCAAAAAGCAGATACCAAAACTCTATGGCATAAGGCCCTGCCTTACGTCCACTACCCTTGAAATCAAAGGTTTACATGGTGAGTTTTAAATGGCGCTAATGGCTTGGGCATTCAAATAGGGCAGAGGCGCGTAAATCGCCCGCATGGCTTCTGCCAGTTCGCGCGCACCCGGACGCGGGAAGGGCGAGGTATCAATGTGGACAGCCGCTATGTCGGACAGGCCTACAGCGCGGGCTGCCAAAAGCGCGTCGGCCATCGCAACAGCGCGGCCGGCTTTGCCCTCGCGGCCTATATTTCCGCGCCCATCGGTCAAGAATAATAGGCGCGGCGTGCGGCCCTTGGCTTTTTCTGCCAAGGCCAGCATCAGCGCCGTATCGATCCCTGCCGCCAAGGGCGTGCCGCCTCCGCCCGCCAAATCCGACAATTGCCGACGTGCGCGGGCGAGCGAGCGGGTTGGCGGCAATAGCACTTCGGCTGTTTCATTACGGAAGGCGACCAAGGCCACGCGACTGCGGTCCACATAGGCTTGCGCCAGCAAAAGCTCTACCGCGCCCTTGGCTTCCGCCAGCCGTTGAAAAGCGGACGAGCCCGACGCATCGACAACCAGAATGGTGGTGGCCTCTTTGGGCTGGGCGAAACAGCGGATGCGGAAGTCGCTCTTGCGGACTTCGATGCGCTTCATGCCCGTTGCGCCCTCGGCTTGCGGACGGCGGCGTAACTTCTGCCAGGGTGCCGCAGCGCGCAGGGTTTCGATGATATTCAGGCGTTCGCCGGGCTTTAAGGTTCCGCTGCGCGAGCGGATGGGCCGACCGCGAAGCGGCGACTTCTGCATTGCCCCACCGCCACTGCCACTGGCGCGGCCTTGCCGATTGGGCTTGGCTTGGTTTCCCAATGCGGCGATTAATTCAGCGGGCAGGGCAGATTTGACGGCATCGACCAGCACTTCGCTGGGATTGGGTTGGCTTTTGGGTTCCGTCTCCGCTTCGGAATCCGGTGGGGTTTCCGGTGGCGGTGCAGGCTCCGCCTCTGCTTCGGCAGGGTCTGCTTCGTCTTGGTTTTCTGGTTGTTGGTCAGCCTCGTCTGGCGTCGGCTCTTCCGGCGGTGGCGGTAATTGCAAGGCTTGTGGGGCGAGCACCAGCTGAGCGGCTAACGTCACATCGCCCAAACTCGCCGCCTTGCGACCATCCAGAGCCGCCACCATGCGCGCAACCCGCAAGCACAACAGCGCGGGCCGTGCAGAATGTAAGCCAAAGGCTTGGGCCGCTTCGCAGATCGCATCGACGAGCGCGTCTTGCTCTAGCCCGACGCTGGGCAGAGCCGCTTTCGCGCGTTGAATGTCTTCAAGGCTGAGGCCATCGCCAGCCAAATCCGCAAGACCCAGTCCATTGCCGTCGAGGCGGAAACTACACCGCTCTAACAGGGCAAAGGGTGGCGATTCTTCGGGGCCGATGCTCTCATCCAGCAGGATCAGGCCAAACCGCGCGGGCAGAAGCGACGTCAGGCCGTCGCGCTCCAGCTGAAACTGGCCTTCATCCAAAGCGGCAGCGATCCGTGCGGCGGTGGCGGAACTCAAGCGCTCTGCCATCGGCAGAATTAACACTCCGCCATCGACTTCGCTTAACAGGCCGCGCTGCACAACGGGTTGGCCGAGCGCGAGGCTGGTTGCGAGATCAAGGCCACCGAGTAAACGGTCGTCACCGGTTTGCACGGGGCAACGGCGCAAGGGCGCGCCTTCCGGCAACAGCTCTTTCATTAGATCGAGCCAAGCATCAAAAAACGGGCTGCTGCGCCCTTTGATCGAAATGCCGCCCAAGCCATGGGGGTCCATCGCAAACAAGGTGGCGATCAAGAGCGCTTCCGGCCACGCGGCGCAAGGCACGCTATCCGTCTGCGCCTCTTGGGTCATGAGCCAAACAGGTCAGACATGGCGCGTTCGATCCGGGTGGACGAGCCGGTTTCATCAAGTGGGTTACGGCGCAAGCGGTGGCGCAAAGCCATCACCGCAATCCCGCGCAAATGATGGTCTTCCACCTTGGTGTCGCCTTCAAGGGCTGCAACCGCGCGGGCAGCGCGGATCAAAGTCAGCTCGCCGCGCAATCCATCGACTCCGACGGCCATACACAGGCGCGACGCCCATTCCAGCGCCGCATCGGGGGTTTCGATTTCGCTTAAACGACCGCGTGCTGCGACAATCTTTTCGCGAACGGCGGCCTCGGCCTCAGCCTGACGGGCGGCAAAGCCAGCGGCATCGCGGTCAAAGGAGTCGCGACGTCGCACGACTTCCACGCGTAAGGCCAACTCGTCAGGCGTCTTGACGTCGACGGACAGACCGAAGCGATCCAGCAATTGCGGCCGCAATTCCCCTTCTTCTGGGTTGCCACTGCCGATCAGCACGAAGCGCGCCGGATGGCGCACGCTTAAGCCTTCGCGCTCGACCACATTTTCTCCCGAAGCCGCAACATCGAGTAGCAAATCGACCAGATGGTCATCGAGCAAATTGACTTCGTCAATATAGAGAAAGCCGCGATTGGCGCGGGCCAATAGGCCGGGCTCGAAGTGCTTTTCGCCTTGGGTCAGCGCGCGCTCCAGATCAAGGGCACCGACAACGCGGTCCTCTGTGGCACCCAAGGGAAAGTCGACCACGGGCGTGGCCATCTCGCCCACATCGGGTATCTCCCCCTCCAAGCGGTGGACACAGCCCGTGGCGCAACTGGATTTATCGGCGCGCGGATCGCAATGATATTGACAGGCCTTGACCATCTTGATCGGGGGCAAAAGGGCGGCCAAGCCCCGCACGGCGGTGGACTTGCCCGTGCCGCGATCACCAAACACCATCACCCCGCCAATGCCTGGATCTGTTGCTGCGATCAGCATGGCCAGCTTCATGTCGTCTTGGCCGACAATGGCTGTGAAGGGGAAAGCGATACGCATCAAAAAGGCTCCGAAAGGAAGGGGTTGGCTTTAGGCACCTGCTTCAGCCGCAGATTGAACCTTAGCATCTGACTCATCAACTGGCTTGCGCTCTTGGCTGCCAGAAGTGAGGCCATAGGGTGCTGTCAACTGCCATATGTGGTCAGGGATCATATTTTTCATGCGCTGCGGCTCTTCCCGGCGCAGATGCAAAACGGTTTCAATCGCTTTCATCTCCACCCGGGTGCGGGCAAATTCTAGGCCGCGCGGCCCGATCCTTGGCATCAGCCAACCTACCAAAGGCCGCACCCAATTGGGCATGCCGCGCAAAGGTAGGCCACCTGCGGCGCGCTCAACATTGGCTTTAAAGCCCTTCACCGCGCTGGCGCGCTTGCCATGGCTGGTTGGGGCGGTCAAAGCGACTTCATCGCCCAAAAGCGACAGCAATTCTTCACCGCGTTCATTGCGGACCAACAACCATTGCTCGCCCTGCCCACCCATATAGCCGACCGTAATGTCGGCCAGCGCATTGGTATAATCGACACAAGTCCGGCAGGTCAGCGGGAAGAAATCAGGCGGGAGTTTCGAGATCGGCAATTGCAAGAAAGGGATGATCTGCTTGTGGCCATCATCAAACCGCAGCTCGACATGGTAATCGGCCCGGAACTCCAAATAGCTGATCGTCTCGGGCTGATCCGAGAGCAGGTCCAGAAACTGGTGGAAGCTTTCGGTGGTGGTATTATCTGAGCAGGGCGTGCCAATCACATAAAGCCGCTCAAAGCCCAATTCGGCTTCCAGCGCCCGCAGAGCATAGACTTGGCAGGGAATGCCGATGACTGCGAGGCGCTTATAGCCCAGCTCGCGAGCGGGCTCTAATAACGCCAATAAAGGCGCATAGCCCATCCGCATGCCGCGGCAATGGGCCAGCTCTGAAGCCTCTGTCACCAAAGTCGGCACGGGCCGCCAGCGATCTTCTGGGTCGGGCTTCATGGTCAGCACCGCGTCAACCGCGCCGGCTTCCAGTAAGCGCTCGGCAAGGCGAGTGGTGATCCCGGTCCATTGCGCGCCTTGGCGCGGACTGGTCAGTTTGGCTTGATACATGGCCTTCACAGGGCCGAAGAATAATTCGTCGCCCGAGTCGGTATCGCGGGTGCGCCCGTGTACTTGGGCTTCCATTTCCGGATAGTTCGGGCTGATGAATTGGCAGGCCCGCCCACAGCGCTTGGGGTCTGACGTGCGCGAGATTCCGCAATCGGTACAGAGCGAACGTGCGGGCGCCGGGGTGTTCAGCGCTTGGGTTATCCTCGGATCGTCTGGCCCAACGCCCGGTGAACGACTTGTCGAAGATTCCACCCTAACCTCATCTGCTACCTGCATCATTTATGACTGTCTCACCACAGGAACAAATTGCAAGAGTTTGTTCGTCTAGTGACTGTCAAAAGTTTTGGACGTCTATTTCTATTGACAAGATGTGAGAGGGAGGCATACCTTGCGGGATGACCTTATCAGAGGTCCGATTTCTGCTGGAGAATTCCGATGTTGATGCAGCCTTCTAACTCACACGAATGGCGTGTTTCTGAGTCTCATGTCGGTAAAGCTTCCGAGCGAAAAAAGGCTTCTGTTTCCATCCTTAAGCGTTGGCTTGATGGTCTTTTGCAATTTGCCAATCCTTGGCCAGCCCATGCGGGGTCTAGCTCTGTTTCGCATGCGAAACATTCCCACACCGATAGAGACGGGGCATCCTGAACATGAGTGACGCCGCCACGTTGACCAGCCCCGCCTCCGAGGCGCGCCCCGTTCTTCGCGAACGAGGTCAGCGGGAAGTGTTCTGCGGCCTTACTGGCATCGTGTGGCTGCATCGCAAGATTCAAGATGCGTTTTTCTTGGTTGTCGGTTCCAGAACCTGCGCGCATCTGATCCAATCGGCCGCTGGCGTGATGGTGTTTGCGGAGCCTCGCTTTGCAACCGCGATCATGGAAGAGCGGGATTTGGCCGGTCTGGTAGACGCCAATGAGGAGCTTGACCGAGTGGTGGACAGGCTCTTGTCGCGCCGTCCTGACATCAAATTGCTCTTCTTGGTCGGCTCTTGCCCGTCAGAAGTGATTAAACTCGACTTGTCGCGTGCGGCAGAGCGTTTGTCGAAGAAGCACAGCCCTTCGGTTCGTGTTCTCAATTACTCCGGCAGCGGCATTGAAACGACCTTCACCCAAGGCGAAGATGCGTGCTTGGTGGCAATGATCCCAGAAGCGCCGGTCGCGTCCGAAGAGGCACCAGCCTCGCTCTTGGTCGTCGGCACATTGCCCGACATTGTAGAAGACCAATTCTCCCGCTTGTTCAATCAGTTGGGTATTGGGCCAGTTCATTTCTTCCCGCCGCGCAACTCGCAATCCATTCCTGCGATTGGCCCCAACACCAAATTCCTGCTGGCCCAGCCCTTCTTGGGCGAGACGGCTCGCGCCTTGGCAGAGCGTGGCGCACAACATCTGCCTGCGCTTTTCCCGTTTGGCGCAGAGGGCACGACCCATTGGCTGAAAGCCGCTGCCGATGCGTTTGGCATCCCAGAGCTTCACTTTCTGGCCGTTGTCGCACCCGGGCGGGAGCGGGCCAAGCGCGCACTTGAAGCACAAAAGCAGCATTTGGCTGGCAAAAGCATCTTCTTCTTCCCAGACTCGCAAATGGAACCCAGCCTCGCGCGCTTCTTGTCGCGCGAACTGGACATGAAGTTGATCGAAGTCGGCACGCCTTACCTCAACCGCCAGCTTCTCAGCGCCGAGATGGAATATCTGCCCGAGACTGTCACCTTGAGTGAGGGCCAAGACGTCGACCGTCAGCTGGACCGTTGCCGCGAAGCCAAGCCGGACTTGGTGGTCTGCGGCATGGGCCTCGCCAATCCGCTTGAAATGGAAGGCATCTCGACCAAATGGTCGATCGAACTCGTCTTCTCACCCGTCCATGGGTTCGACTGTGCCGGTGACTTAGCCGGACTGTTTGCCCGCCCGCTGTTCCGCCGCTCTGTATTGAAGGTTTAGGGTCATGCAGTTGACGGTTTGGACATATGAAGGCCCTCCCCACGTTGGGGCGATGCGCATCGCGACGGCCATGAAGGGTGTCCACTTTGTCCTGCATGCGCCGCAAGGCGATACCTATGCCGACCTATTGTTCACGATGATTGAGCGTCGCGGCGCGCGGCCTCCCGTGACTTATACCACTTTCCAAGCCCGCGACCTCGGCACCGATACCGCTGAAATCTTCAAGACTGCCGCGCGCGATGCGTTTGAGCGCTTTGATCCAGACCTCATGCTGGTGGGCGCATCTTGCACCGCAGAATTGATCCAGGATGATCCAGGCGGCTTGGCGCGCGCGCTGAACTTGCCCGTCCCCACCATCACGCTGGAATTGCCTTCCTATCAAAAGAAGGAAAACTGGGGCGCGGCTGAGACCTTTTATCAAATCGTCCGGGGCCTCGCGACGGAAGCGCCTGCCCCTAAGGCTGAGGGTGCAAAGCCAAGCTGCAACATTTTGGGCGCAACGGCTTTAGGCTTTCGCCACCGCGATGACGTGATTGAGATCACCCGCTTGCTCACGCAAATGGGGATTGAAATCAATGTCGCCGCCCCGATGGGCGCGACGGCAGACGACATTCGCCGCTTGCCACAGGCCGACTTCAATGTCGTGCTTTATCCTGAGATTGCCGATACGGCTGCGCGTTGGCTAGAGCGCCAATTTGGCCAAAAGGCCGTTCGCACCATTCCAATGGGCTTCCAAGCCACTTGCGAGTTTGTCCGTGAAGTGGCCGCCTTGGCTGGTGTCGACCCAGAGCTTGTCTTGGCCCAACACGGCTCGCACATGCCGTGGTGGTCGCGTTCGGTGGATTCCAATTATCTGACCGGCAAGCGCGTTTTTGTGTTTGGCGACGCCACCCATGCCATGGCAGCAGCCCGTGTCGCCAAGGAAGAGCTTGGCTTCGAAGTGGTTGGCCTTGGTTGCTATAATCGTGAGTTCGCACGCGATGTGCGGGCCTGCGCGGCAGAGATGGGCGTCGAAGCCTTGATCACCGACGATTATTTGCTGGTCGAAGAAACCATTGCCGCGCTTCAGCCCGAACTGGTGTTGGGCACGCAAATGGAACGTCACATTGCCAAGCGCCTCGGCGTTCCTTGCGCCGTGATTTCCGCCCCCGTTCACGTACAAGACTTCCCCGCCCGCTATGCCCCCGTGATGGGCTTTGAAGGCGCGAATGTGCTGTTCGACACTTGGGTCCATCCTTTGGTGATGGGCTTGGAAGAGCATTTGTTGACCATGTTCCGTGAGGACTTTGAGTTCAATGATGCAGCAGGGCCGTCACATCTCGGTGGTCATGCCAAGGTCGAGGCTGCTGCCCAGCCAGCGCCAGAGCCTGAGTTCGTCCCCATGGCGGCACAAGCGACAACCCAAGAACCCATCACTGTCGTGAATTGGAGCCCAGAAGCCAGCAAAGAACTGTCAAAAATCCCCTTCTTTGTCCGTGGCAAGGCCAAGCGCAACACCGAGCGTTATGCCGCCGAGCAGGGCTTAGAGACCATCTCGATTGAGGCGCTTTACGATGCCAAAAGCCACTTCGCACGCTGAAGACGGCCCTAGCTCGCACCCACAAGATGGGGGCACACCTGTTCGGGTGGTCGTCGTCACGCTCGACAATCATCTGCGCACCTTGGTTCAGCGCGCTTCCGACGCTTTGGCTTCTGAGAATCCCGGCATTCGGGTTGACATGCATGCCGCAACCGATTGGGCTGAAAAGCCCGGCGCGTTAGAAGCCTGCCATCGCGATATCGCTAAAGGCGACATCATCCTCGTTTCCATGATGTTCATCGACGAGCACATTCAGGCCGTTTTGCCAGCACTGATGGCGCGCCGTGATTATTGTGATGCCATGATCGGCATTATGTCGTCCGGCGAAGTGGTGAAGATGACCAAGCTGGGCAATTTCAGCATGGATGGCTCTGACAAGGGTCCGCTTGCGATGTTGAAGCGCTTGCGCGGCAATAAGACGAAGTCGGGCGCAAGCTCTGGTGCGGGCCAAATGGCCATGCTGCGCCGCTTGCCTAAACTGTTGAAATATATTCCCGGCCCCGCCCAAGACCTGCGTCATTATTTCCTGACCATGCAATATTGGCTGTCGGGCTCGCAAGAGAACGTCGTCTCCATGGTTCGCAATCTGATTGGCCGCTATGCCAATGGCGAACGCAAAGAATTACGCGGCGCGATGCAGGCGGCGGCCCCGATCGATTATCCCGAAGTTGGCCTGTTCCACCCTCAAGCGGAGCAACGCATCAGCGAATGCTTGTCGGCTTTGCCAGAGCTGCGCCGGGACTATAAGGGCACCGTCGGCGTCCTCTTGTTGCGCTCTTATGTCTTGTCCGACGATGCTGGTCATTATGCAGGCGTGATCGAAGCTTTAGAGGCGCGCGGTCTTCGCGCCATTCCAGCTTTTGCGAGTGGCCTCGATTCTCGGCCCGCCATTGAGAAGTTCTTTATGGCGGACGGCCGCGTCACGGTGGATGCGATTGTTTCGCTTTCTGGCTTCTCGCTCGTCGGTGGCCCTGCTTACAATGATGCGGTCGCAGCTGAAAAGGTGTTGGCAGAGCTGGATGTGCCTTATGTCTCCGCCCAGCCCCTAGAGTTTCAGACGTTGCAAGGCTGGGGCGGCTCGCACATGGGCCTGTCGCCGGTTGAATCGACCATCATGGTCGCCATCCCAGAACTGGACGGCGCAACCGCCCCCATCGTCTATGGCGGCCGTTCGGATGGTTCGGGCGTTGCCTGCAGCGGCTGTAGCCATGGCTGCACGTTTGACGAAGAAAAAGGTCCACCGCGTATGCGGGTGTGCCCCGAGCGGGCCGAAACCTTGGCGGATCGCGTCGCCAAAATGGTCAAGCTTCGCCGGACAGAGCGGGCCGAGCGCAATTTGGGCATCGTCCTCTTTAACTTTCCACCCAATTCCGGTTCGGTTGGCTCGGCCGCCTATCTCGCCGTCTTCGCGTCCTTGTTTAACACGCTGACCACTTTGAAGGCCGAAGGCTATGATGTGGACTTGCCAGAGTCGGTGGACGCCTTGCGCGACCAGCTTCTGATCGGAAATTCTGCCCGTTTTGGCACCGATGCTAATGTCCACACCCGTATCTCGGTGGACGACCATGTGCGCCGCGAACGTCATTTGGGTCAGATTGAAGCGCAATGGGGCCCAGCGCCCGGTCGCCAACTCAGTGATGGCCGCTCGATCTTCATTCTGGGCGCACAATTTGGTCGCGTATTTGTCGGCCTCCAGCCAGGCTTTGGCTATGAGGGCGATCCGATGCGCCTGTTGTTTGAAGCAGGCTTCTCGCCCACCCACGCGTTTTCGGCCTTCTATCGCTATCTGCGCGAAGACTTTAAGGCCTCGGCCCTGCTGCATTTTGGCACCCATGGCGCGTTGGAATTCATGCCCGGCAAGCAAGTGGGCTTGACTGGAGACTGCTGGCCAGAGCGCTTAATCGGCGACATTCCAAACTATTATCTCTATGCCGCCAATAATCCTTCAGAAGGCGCTTTGGCCAAACGTCGCGGCGGCGCGACCCTAATCAGCTATTTGACTCCACCAATCGTGCAAGCCGGCCTCTACAAAGGCCTACAGGATTTGCGCGAAAGCATTGGTCGCTGGCACGCGGCCAAAAACGGCACTGGCGTTGATCGCGATAGCCTGATCGAACTGATCCAGAGCCAAGCTGCGGCCCTAGATCTCGCCCCCGCCACGCCCGCGTGGCACGGCCCTTGTGCGGTTGAGATGGAGACGTTGCAGGCCCGCGTTAGCGAATTGAACGATGCGCTGATCCCAGAAGGCTTGCATGTTATCGGCCAAGCCCCCTCAAAGGCGGAGCGGATCGACTTGTTGCTGGCGATGGCCAATGGCGTCCCTGAAACCGCTTTGCCCCGTTCGGTGATCGAGGCTTTGGTCGAGGGCGGAAGCCCTTCCGACGCTATCGAGGCCGGTGGACTGAAATCGACCCGTACCCTGATCGAACGCTTGGAAGCTTTGGCTGAAAGCAATGTTTTGATGGAGACGGACCATGAGCTGTCAGCCCTGATCCATGCCCTTGATGGTGGTTATATCCGCCCTGCACCGGGTGGCGATTTGGTTCGCACGCCAGCGGTTCTGCCAACCGGGCGTAATCTGCATGGCTTTGACCCGTTCCGTCTGCCAAGTGCCTTCGCCACCCATGACGGGGCGCGGCAGGCCCGCAAGCTGCTCGACCGGCATATGGATGAAACCGGTGCCTTCCCAGAAACCATCGCCATGGTGCTCTGGGGCTCGGACAATCTAAAGAGCGAAGGCAGCACGATCTCGCAAGCACTTTATCTGATGGGCACACGGCCCCGTTTTGACAGCTATGGCCGCCTGTGTGGGGCAGAGCTTATTCCATTGGAAGAGCTTGGCCGGCCTCGCATCGATGTCGTGATGACCTTGTCCGGTATTTTCCGCGATCTTCTGGCTTTACAAACCCGCATGTTGGCTGAGGCAGCTTGGCTCGCCGCCAGCGCGGATGAGCCTGACGACATGAACTTTGTCCGCAAGCATGCTTTGGCCCAACAAGCGCAAAGTGGCTGCGATCTGGAGACTGCCTCCCTGCGCGTCTTCACCAATGCCGACGGCGCCTATGGTGCCAATGTCAATCAGATGATTGATGCCAGCTGCTGGACAGATGAAAATGAATTGGCCGAGGCCTATCAAAGCCGCAAATGCTTTGCTTATGGCCGCAAGGGCCCACCGATGCGCCAGTCGGCCGTGTTGGAAGGCATCTTAAAGACGGTCGATCTGACCTATCAAGGCCTCGATTCCGTAGAACTCGGCGTCACCACGATTGACCATTATGTCGATACTTTGGGCGGGATCACCAAAGCGGTGAAGCGCGCCCGCGGCGTGGATGTGCCTGTTTATATTTCCGACCAAACCCAAGGCGATGGCAAGATCCGCACTTTGGCTGAGCAAGTTACCTTTGAAACCCATACCCGCATGCTGAACCCACGCTGGTATGAAGGCCTGTTGTCGCATGGCTATGAAGGCGTGCGCCAGATCGAAGCCCAAGTGACCAATACCATGGGCTGGTCGGCTACGACTGGTCAGGTCCAGCCTTGGGTCTATCAAAAAATCAGCGAGACCTATGTGCTCGATGACGCCATGCGCCAACGCATGGCCGCCCTCAACCCGAAAGCTTCCGCCCGGATGGCTAACCGCCTCTTGGAAGCCCACGCCCGCAATTATTGGCAGCCCGACAGTGCGACTTTGGAAGCGCTCCGCAATGCCAGTGATGAACTTGAAGACAATTTGGAAGGCATCGCAGCCGCCGCTGCCTGACCTAGGAGAAGTACCCATGGCTCTATTAGACCTACCCCGCGGCCTGAAACCCAGAGCGACCCCGATCACGCGCGCGCCTTCTTTGCGGGGTGACGGTGAAGGCAGCGTTCAAGTAGAGCTGGATCCCAATTTGCAGATCGGCAAGGCCAAAGTGTTCGCCATTTATGGCAAGGGCGGGATTGGCAAGAGCACGACGTCCTCCAATTTGTCCGCGGCCTTCTCCAAGCTGGGTAAACGCGTTTTGCAAATTGGTTGCGACCCTAAGCATGACAGCACCTTTACCTTGACCAAGCGTCTTGTGCCGACCGTCATCGACGTTCTGGAAAGCGTTGATTTCCACAGCGAAGAATTGCGCCCGGAAGATTATGTCTATGAAGGCTATAATGGCGTGATGTGCGTTGAAGCTGGCGGTCCGCCAGCCGGCACCGGCTGCGGTGGTTATGTCGTCGGGCAGACGGTTAAGCTCCTGAAAGAGCACCATTTGTTGGAAGACACCGATGTGGTGATTTTCGACGTGCTGGGCGATGTGGTGTGCGGCGGCTTTGCAGCCCCTTTGCAACATGCTGAACGGGCCCTGATCGTTACAGCCAATGATTTTGACTCCATCTTCGCCATGAACCGCATTTTGGCGGCCATTAAAGCGAAGTCGAAAAATTATGACGTGCGCTTAGGCGGCGTCATTGCCAATCGCAGCAAGGACACTGACGAGATCGACCGCTTTAATGCGGCTTGCGGCCTAGAGCGAGTTGCGCACTTCCCAGACCTCGACGTTATTCGCCGCTCGCGTCTGAAGAAGTCGACTTTGTTTGAAATGGAACCCTCCCCCGAGCTCGAGGCCGTGCAGAATGAGTATCTTCGTCTGGCTGCCTCTTTGTGGGTTGGCACGAAGGAATTGAAAGCCGAGCCGATGAAAGACCGCGACATCTTTGACTTCCTTGGCTTTGATTGATCGGGAGCTTTCGACATGTTGACCACCACCTATGTTGAGCGCCGCCAACGCCTTGAGACCTATTTTGATCGCACGGCGTCGGACACGTGGGCTCAGCTGACTTCGACCGCCCCTGTCAGCAAAATCCGCGCAACCGTGCGGGCGGGTCGCGATCAAATGCGTGAGATTTTGGTGTCCTGGTTGCCGGGCTCTTTGGCATCCAAGCGCATCCTAGATGCAGGGTGCGGCACAGGTGCTTTGGCCGTGATCGCAGCCCATCGCGGGGCGAATGTGGTGGCTGTAGATGTCGCCGCAAGCCTTGTTTCGGTGGCGGGTGAGCGCGCTCCTATCGATCCCGCTCCGGGCACGATTGAGTTCCGCGTCGGCGATATGCTTGACCCAGCCCATGGCGCTTATGATCATATCGTGGCGATGGATTCTTTGATCCACTACCCGCGCGATGAAATCATGACGGCTTTGTCGTCCTTGACGGCCAGATGCCGTGGCTCGATCGTCTTTACCTTTGCGCCCAAGACCCCGCTTCTGACCCTCATGCACACCGTGGGGCTCTTGTTCCCGCGCTCTGATCGCGCTCCGGCGATTGAGCCTGTCAGCGAGGCCTTCTTGCGTAAGTCCGTCGCGTCTGACCCGCGCATGGCCGGCTGGAAAATCGGTCGCACAACCCGTGTCGTCAGTGGCTTTTACACCTCTCAAGCGATGGAACTGGTGAGATCATGAGCAATTCCTATCTCTTTCACCAACAGCCCGAGTTCTGGACTTTGCAGTGGCCAGAAGCGCTCAAGCGGGCCACGCATGTGACAACATGTACCATTGAGATTCAGCATGATGAGAATAGCCTCCATGCCCATGTCTCTCTGGACGATGACTCCATCCTCGGACCGGGCGACAAGATGATAGTCCAAGGACCCCCGATCCGGCTGTCGTTTGGCGAATCCTGCACGCTCCATCGGGGTGTCAAGATTATCCGCGCGACAGCCCTTGAAAGACTTTGGATCAAAGTCGCCTCTTATTTTGAGCTTTTCGAGCTCTATGAAGTCAGCTTCACACCGGGGAAACTGCCATGACCGCAGCCACTTTTGACGATTCCTATCTCGACACCACCCAATTGGCCAAAACCGACACGATCTTGAGCCCGCGCTTCTATACCACTGATTATGCGGCGATGGACAAGATCGACGTGTCCTTGGTTCGTGAGGAATGGGACCAAATGCTGTCGGCTATGGCGGCCGATCCGCGCCGCGGTCACTTTAAGCGCGACGCCGCATTCGACAATCGCCTCGACGATCTCGACCCTGAATTACGCCGCGAGTTTGTGGACTTTTTGGTCAGCTCGATCACGTCTGAATTCTCGGGCTGTGTGCTCTATGCCGAGATCGTCAAGCGCGTGTCTAATCCAGACATCAAGGCGCTGTTCAAATATATGGCCCGCGATGAATCGCGCCATGCAGGCTTTATCAATGAAAGTCTGAAGGATTTCGGCATTGGCGTGGATTTGGGCTTTCTGACCAAGACCAAGAAATATACCTTTTTCAAGCCGAAATTTATCTTCTATGCAGTCTATCTGTCGGAGAAGATTGGCTATGCGCGCTACATCACCATCTTCCGGCAATTAGAGCGCAATCCAGAGCACAAATTCCATCCGATTTTTAACTGGTTCAAGGAATGGTGCAATGATGAGTTCAGCCATGGCGAAGCCTTTGCTTTGATCATGCGCGCCGACCCAACCTTGTTGCAGGGTGCCAATAAGCTCTGGATCCGCTTCTTCCTCTTGTCGGTCTATGCCACCATGTATGTGCGCGACCACGCCCGTCCGGCCTTCCACAAGGCCTTGGGGGTCAACCCAACCGACTATGATTATCAGGTGTTTTCGCTGACGACCGAGATCTCCAAGCAGGTCTTCCCAGTCATGCTGGATACCGACAATCCAACATTCCGCGCGGGCTTTGAGCGCCTGCGTATTCTGTCAGACAAGATTGATGCTGCCAAAGCAGAAGGCGGCATCATGAACGGTCTAAAACGACTGGGGTGGGGTGCGCAAGTCGCCGCAACCTTCGTCAGTCTCTATCTGCTACCAACACTTTCGAATGAGCTACCCAGCAACGTTCGGCTGCAACCCGTTTGGTAAATCGCTTGCCAAACAGATATCAAAACGGCTTGGTGGTGGTGAAAGCACCGCTAGGCTGTCGGGAGGGGAAATAACATGGACTACCAAGCCTATTTCAACAGCCAGCTGGACGCGCTTCGCGCCGAGGGTCGCTATCGCGTTTTTGCAGATCTTGAGCGTCATGCGGGTCAATTCCCGCGCGCCACGCGTCATGCTGATGGCGGTGTCCATGAAGTGACGGTTTGGTGTTCGAACGATTATCTCGGCATGGGCCAACATCCCAAAGTTCTGGCCGCCATGCATGAAGCGATTGATCGCTGTGGTGCCGGTGCCGGTGGCACGCGCAACATCTCGGGCACCAATCATTATCACATCTTGCTCGAGCAAGAGCTGGCGGACTTGCATGGCAAGGAAGCAGCCCTTTTGTTCACGTCGGGCTATGTGTCGAACTGGGCGGCCCTGAGCACCTTGGCCAGCAAAATCCCCAATTGTGTCGTTGTCTCGGATGAAGGCAATCATGCTTCGATGATTGAGGGCATTCGCCACAGCCGCGCCGAAGTGCGTATCTTCAAACACAATGACACCGAAGACCTGGAGCGTGTTCTGGCCAGCCTCCCGCCAGAGCAGCCAAAGCTGGTCGCGTTTGAATCAGTCTATTCGATGGATGGCGATATCGCCCCAATCGCCGCGATCTGCGATGTGGCGGAAAAATATGGTGCCATGACCTATCTGGACGAAGTCCATGGCGTCGGCCTCTACGGTCCACGCGGCGGTGGTGTAGCCGAACGGGAAGGCTTGATGGACCGCCTGACCGTGATTGAGGGCACGTTGGGTAAGGCATTTGGCGTGTTCGGCGGCTATGTCGCGGCTTCTACCGCTTTGTGCGACTTCATTCGCAGCTTCGCCTCGGGCTTCATCTTCACAACCGCGCTGCCACCATCGGTCGCCGCCGGTGCCTGCGCCAGCATTCGTCACTTAAAGGCAAGCTCGGCAGAGCGTGAACGTCATCAAGACCGCGTCGCTTTGGTGCGCCGGCGCTTGGAAGCGGTCGGCATTCCCTGCATGGAGAACGACAGCCACATCATTCCGGTGATGGTGGGCGACCCAGTGAAGTGCAAAATGATCAGCGATTGGCTGTTGGAACGCTCGGGCATTTATATCCAGCCGATCAATTATCCGACCGTTCCTCGCGGCACTGAGCGACTACGCATTACACCATCGCCGCTCCACAGCGATGCCGATATTGAGCGTTTGGTAACGGCGCTCTCTGACCTGTGGCAGCAATGTGCATTGGGCCGGGTATCGGCTGCGGCTTAAGTCACAGACATTTTAGACACCGTACGGCCATCCAGCTTTCCAGTTGGGTGGCCGTTTTCGTTTGGGCCTCATGCGCCCTAGCCATCGGATTTGTAGGGGCTTTTCGCTTGGAAGCAGTGTGGTGATCCTTCAGTCTGATCAGAGCGGGTCTGGATGGAAAAGCCCCTTCAGTCCCTTCGGCGGACATCGGCGCATGCGGCAGCGTTGCCGCTGTGGTTGGGAAAAGATGCTTTTGTCTGGACGCGCTTTGGTGCCCAGTCTGGTAACCCAACCGCTTTGAAAAGCGTGGCCGGGCAATTTGACGGGTCAAGTCCGCTACGCGGCAGATTTCCGAAGGAAATCTGGACTTGACGCGACAAATTGCCCACGAACAATCGAGGTTGGCCTTTGGTGCAGGCAGGACCTGCACCAAAGCCTTCCAGATGAAAAAAACTACCCCAAGGATGTCATCCCGGACGGCGCAGCCGAGTCCCTGATCTCCTGCCGCAAAGTCACCTGTGGTCCCCGCTCTCCACTTCGTTCCGGCGGGGATGGCATCGTTTTGGATGGTTACTTATCTAGACGCGTTTTGGTGACCCTTCTGGTCAACCAAACCGCAAACGAAATTGTTTCTGCGACATATGGGTCCAGATGAAAGAACGCCCCTCTCCCAGTGGGAGAGGGGCGTGCGCATAGATAAAAATCTATCCCACACCCAAATGACTACAGCTATCCTGTTCTCGTTCGCAACAAAGAGGCCTTATCGTTTTAGCGGCGGTTCTGGTTGCGGAATGGATAAGCGGGA
>JAJTGP010000047.1 GCA_021299265.1 Hyphomonadaceae bacterium
AACAGCGCGGTGTTCTCGGATGGCACCTTTGTCTATATCCCGCCCGGCGTGCGCTGCCCGATGGAATTGTCGACCTATTTCCGGATCAATGCGGCCGACACGGGCCAGTTTGAGCGTACCTTAATCATCGCCGATAAGGGCGCTTATGTCTCGTACTTGGAGGGTTGTACTGCGCCCATGCGCGATGAGAACCAACTCCACGCTGCGGTGGTTGAATTGGTCGCGCTCGATGATGCAGAGATCAAATATTCCACGGTGCAGAACTGGTATCCCGGCGACAAAAATGGTGTGGGTGGGATCTATAATTTTGTGACCAAGCGCGCCGATTGCCGGGGCGTGCGTTCTAAGGTCAGCTGGACCCAAGTTGAGACGGGTTCTGCCGTGACTTGGAAATATCCGTCCTGCATCCTGCGCGGGGATGAAAGCCAAGGGGCGTTTTATTCCATCGCCATCACCAATGGGCACCAGCAAGCCGATACCGGCACAAAGATGATCCATCTGGGCAAAAATACCCGCTCGCGCATCGTCTCGAAGGGCATTTCGGCGGGCAAAAGCAACAACACTTATCGCGGTCTGGTGAGTGCGCATGCAAAGGCCAAGGGTGCGCGCAATTTCACCCAGTGCGACAGTTTGTTGATCGGCGATCAATGCGGTGCCCACACGGTGCCTTACGTGGAAGCCAAAACGCCCTACGCCACGTTTGAACATGAGGCGACAACGACGCGCTTGAGCGAAGATCAGCTGTTTTACTGCCGCCAACGTGGCCTGCCGACTGAAGATGCCGTGGCGCTTTTGGTGAATGGCTTTGTCCGCGAAGTCCTTCAAGAACTGCCGATGGAGTTTGCGGTGGAAGCCCAAAAGCTGGTCGCAATCAGCCTTGAGGGGAGTGTGGGGTGACCACCATCGCCGCCATCGACCATGTTCAAATCGCCATCCCTGCGGGTGGTGAGATGGTCGCGCGCGCGTTTTATGCAGACCTGTTGGGGCTGACCGAAGTGCCTAAGCCCGAATCCATGGCCGCCCGCGGTGGGGCTTGGTATCAATCGGGCGGCGTGAAAGTTCATTTGGGCGTGGAAAAAGACTTCCGCGCCAATGATAAGGCCCATGTTGCTTTCCGCGTGGCTGATGTCGCAGGCCTAGCCAGCAAAGCCGAGGCGTCAGGCTTTAGGGTCAAGCATGATGATGAGTTGCCCGGCCATGTGCGGGCGTTTCTCTATGACCCATTCGGCAATCGGATCGAAATTCTCAAGCCAATTGGGGAGGGCGGCAGATGACGTCCCCCAATCGAGACAGCCGTCTTCAACCCAAACCCATCTTCCTCATCGCCGTGGCCAATGGCCCAAAAAAGTTTGAAAGACCCTCTCATGTTGAACATCAACAATCTGCAAGTCGAAGTCGGCGGCACGCCGATCATCAAGGGCCTGACGCTTCAGGTGCCTGCAGGGCAAGTCCATGCTATTATGGGCCCCAATGGGGCAGGTAAATCGACTTTGTCTTATGCGCTGACGGGCCGCGATGGCTATGAAGTCGTCGGTGGAACCGCAACCCTCAATGGCGAAGACTTGTTGGACCTTGCCCCGGAAGAGCGCGCCGCAAAGGGCCTGTTCTTGTCGTTTCAATATCCCCTTGAGATCCCCGGTGTTCCAACCCTGACTTTCTTGCGCACGGCCTTGAACGCCCAGCGCAAAGCGCGCGGCGAAGGCGAAATCTCCGTGCCGGACTTTATGAAATTGTCGCGCGATGTCGCCAAGAAGCTGGGTGTCACACCTGAGATGATGAAGCGGCCTTTGAATGTCGGCTTTTCGGGTGGTGAAAAGAAGCGGATGGAAATCTATCAGATGGCGCTTCTCGACCCACGCTTCATGATCTTGGACGAGACCGATTCCGGTCTTGATATCGATGCGCTCAAGGTTGTTTCTGAAGGGGTGAACGCGCTGCGCGGTCCAGATAAGGGCATGCTGGTCATCACCCATTACCAGCGCTTGCTGGACCATATTAAGCCTGACCGGGTGCATGTGTTGGCCGGCGGCCGCATCGTCGATAGCGGTGGGCCGGAATTGGCGCTCGCGCTCGAAGCAGACGGCTATGATCGCTATAAGGATGCCGCTTAATGGCCTTAGCCGAATTGACAATATCGGCAGGTGAGGCGGCGCTATTAAACGCTTTTCCGCCCACCGAAGCCGGCGATGCGGCCCGCGCGCAAATTGCCGCCGACGGCCTGCCCAATCGCCGGGTTGAAGCGTTTAAATGGACGGATCTGCGCGCCGCCCTTGCCGATGGAATCCCAGAATCCGATGGGTCAGCTGGCCTGATCCCGGCTTGCCTTCAAGATGCGCTGGTCTTGGACTTTGCACCCGATGGCTTTGGCCTTGAAGGAGAAAAGGACCTGGGCCTCATTATCGAAACAGAAGACAGTTTGGAGCTCGAAGGCGCAGGGCCTTTGGCCACGATGGCTGCGGGCTTTGCCCCGCGTGCGGTGGTTTTGCGTGTCACCCAAAGCCAGAGCCGCCCTGTTGTCTTGCGCCGCCACCCCGGCGCGCCGATGCGGGTGCGTTTGGAATTGGATGCGGGCGCGCGGCTGACCTTGATCGATACTGGGCTGGCGACCGCCGGCCTTTCAACAGGGCTCTTAGAAATCGAGATTGGCTCCGGTGCAGAACTGGTGCGCTATAGCCTTCAAAATGGTGACACGCAGGCAATTGACCTTACCCATACGTCGGTGGATGTTGCCGACACAGGCCGGTATCAGGCGATTGCGCTGATGTTTGGCGGCAAGTTGGCGCGCGCTGAAACCCATGTGACCTTAGCGGGCGAGGGCGCGAGCTGTTTGATCCATGGGGCCTATTTGCTCTCCGGCCACACCCATGCCGACATGACCACAAAGGTCGTGCACGCCAGTCCGAATGGGCAGACGCGGGAATTGTTCAAAGGGGCGGTTCAGGACCGGGCGCGCGGTGTCTTCCAAGGTAAAATCCTGGTGGAACGCGCCGCTCAAAAGACCGATGCCCGACAAAACCACCATGCCCTGATGCTCAGCGAAGGGGCAGAGATTGATGCCAAGCCAGAGCTTGAAATCTATGCCGATGACGTTCAATGCGCCCATGGCAACACGATTGGGGCGTTAGACGATCAAGCCCTATTTTACATGCGCCAGCGCGGCATCCCAGAGGCACAAGCCAAGTCCTTGTTGGTGGAAGCCTTTGTGACCGACGTCTTCGATGCCATTGAGCACGAAGGTGTGCGGGAGTGGTTTTCTGAGCTGGCGCGCACGTGGTTGGAGGCGAGTTCATCATGAACGCCCAAACCCCAACCAATCCTGCCGCCTTTGATGTTGCCAAAGTGCGGGCGGATTTCCCGATCCTGACTCGGAAGATCCACGGCAAGCCCTTGGTGTATCTCGATAGTGCCGCCAGCGCGCAAAAGCCTGAAAGCGTCATCTCGGCCATGGCCGATTTTCAACGCACCTCGTACGCCAATGTCCATCGCGGGCTACATACTCTGGCCAATGAAGCGACCCAAGCGTTTGAGGATGCACGCGCTAAGGTTGCCCGCTTTATCCATGCTGGCAGTGCAGACGAGATTGTCTTCACCAAGAGTGCGACCGAGGCCATAAATCTGGTGGCCGCTGGCGTCAGCCAAAGCTTGAAGCCCGGCGATGAGATTGTCATCTCCGAGATGGAGCATCACGCTAATATCGTGCCTTGGCACATGGCAGCGCAACGTTCCGGCGCGGTGCTGAAATGGGCAGCCATCACGCCGCAAGGCGCTCTCGATATGGACTCGCTGGCCGCCCTCATCGGTCCGCGAACCAAAATGGTGGCGATCAGCCATATGTCCAACGTGTTGGGCAGCGTGCAAGATGTGGCGACCATTGTGTCGCTTGCCCATCAAGTTGGGGCGCAAGTTCTGATCGATGGCTGCCAGGGCGTGGTGCACCAAAGCGTCGACGTCCAAGCCATTGGTGCTGATTTCTATGCTTTCTCGGCGCACAAAATTTATGGGCCGACCGGTATTGGCATCTTACACGGCACCCCAGAGGCCTTAAACCTGTTGCCACCGTGGCAAGGCGGCGGCGAGATGATTGAGATCGTCTCCAAAGAGCTGATCACCTATAATGTGCCGCCGTTCCGGTTTGAGGCGGGCACGCCTGCGATTACCGAAGCGGTGGGCTTAGGGGCTGCGGTCGACTGGATGATGGCGCAGGATCAAGCGGCGATGCATGCCCACGAACAGGCCTTGCTAGACCATGCGATGGCGTGCTTGCGCGGCATAAATGGCATCAGCCTCTATGGCACAGCCCCCGGCAAGGGCGGTATCATTGCTTTCAATATTGATGGTGCCCATCCCCACGATGTCGCCCAAGTGTTGGACCGTTATGGTGTCGCCGTTCGGGCGGGCCATCATTGTGCCCAGCCGCTGATGAAGGCCTTGGGCGTCACTGCCACCGCACGGGCGAGCTTTGCCGCCTATACCAGTTTCGACGATGTCGACACGTTTGTTGAAGCGCTTGCGAAAGCGCGCGATTTTTTGCTGTAAGGTCCACCCATGAGCGATGAAACCACTACCTCACGAGACATGCTGGATGTATCCAGCCCGCCCATTGTGCAACCAGATCGGGAGCCTTCCGACCTGCCGCCCGAAGAGATCGCCCGCTTGACGGACGATTTGATTGACGCGTTCAAGACAGTCTATGACCCAGAAATTCCGGTCGACGTCTATGAATTGGGCTTGATTTATAAAGTTGATCTGAAAGCTGGCGGTCATGTCGATATCGACATGACGCTCACAGCGCCTGCTTGCCCTGTGGCAGGCGAACTCCCAATTATGGTAGAAGATGCGGCCAAGACGGTGAATGGGATCAATTCGGCCAAGGCCATTGTGACCTTTGATCCACCTTGGACGCAAGCACGCATGAGCGATGAAGCCCGTTTGGCTTTGAATATGCTATAGGTGGCACACATGAATTCGCCCGACCTGATCCCAACCCGCACCCGCCGCCCGCGCCCGCAAGTCGTGAGCCTGACCGACGCCGCTGCTGAGCGCGTGCGCGATGTCATGGCCAAGTCTGAAAAGCCCTATCTGCGCGTCGGCATTAAAAATGGCGGTTGCGCGGGGATGGAATATGTTATGGCCTATGCCGATGCCCCAGACCCTTTGGACGAAGTGGTGGAAGATAAGGGCGTGAAAATCCTCGTCGCCTCCAATGCCATTTTGTTCTTGGTCGGCTCTGTCGTCGATGTGGAGAACACCAAGCTGCACTCGAAGTTCGTCTTCAAAAACCCCAATGAAACCGATGCTTGTGGGTGTGGGGAGAGCGTGACCATCGTTCCGGCCACGTCTGAGGCCTGACTTTGGCAAAGAAGGCGAAGGCCAATCCCGAACTGGATGCGCTGATTGCGACCGCGCAGGATTTGTTCAGCGGCTTAGGCGATATTCGGGTCCGCAAAATGTTTGGCGGCGCTGGCGTTTATTATGACGGCCGCATGTTTGCGCTTCTGGCCGATAATGAAATCTATCTCAAGGCCGACCGGATCAACAACCCAAAATTTGACGCCGAGGATTGCCCGCCCTTTCACTATGATAAGGGGACCGGCGAGATCATGACCCTATCCTATCGGGCGATGCCGGAATCGGCTTTTGATGATGCAGACGAAGCCTTGGTTTGGGCCAAGCTGGGCATTGAGGCCGCTGCCCGCGCGCAAAAATAGAGACTGGTAGCTTGGACCCATTCGCCATCCATCGTATTGAACAGGCAACTGCGCGTGGCTGGCCCGCTGCGCGCGAGGATCGGATTGATGGGTGGCACGTCTTTTCAGGGCTGGGTTTTGTTGGTCGCACCAATTCATGCTGGCCGTTGACCTATCAGGGGAGTGATGTTGACGTATCCATCGAGGCGGTGGAGGCGCACTATCGTGCGTTGGGCTTGGCACCTCAGTTCAAATTGGTGACCGGTGGCGCAGACCCGTTAGACTTGCCCGATAGACTGGCGCGGCGCAGCTATGTGGCCGTCAGCCAAGTTGCCGTGATGACTTTTGAAGGCCAGTTAGGCGGACCCGAACATCAGGTAGATATTAGTCCCCGCGTCACACAAGACTTCATTCAGATCGTCTCAGAAACCAGCCATTCAGGTGGCGATGGGCAAGAGCGGATCGACATTCTAGGCCGCATACCTTGCCTGTCTGCCTTTGGGATTATCCGCCAAAATGGCACCTTGGCAGCAGCGGGCCTCTGCACCTTTGCGGGCGATAGTGCTGGGATTGCTGCCATGCGCACACAAGCTGATTGTCGCAATCAAGGGCTTGCCCGTTCTGTCCTCCGCGCGATCATGGGACAGGCTTATCAGTCAGGCTATCGACAATTCTGGTTGCAAGTCGAAACCAATAATGCCCCGGCGCGACATCTTTATGAAAGCGAAGGCTTTGTCGCCGCTTACCAGTATCAAACACTGCGTCGAGAGCCCTAACGCGGGGATTGGTTCGAATTAAACATGCGCCATCTTGTGCTACCCCTTGCCACCCCTAACATAAAGGCGTCCTTTGGTGCGCGCATGTTGCGACACAAAGACTCTATGGAGGCTTAGATGGCTTTGAACACACGTTTTGCTGCTTTGGCATTGATTGGCGTTGCCGCAACTTCGGTTTCAGGATGTGGCTATAACACCATTCCAACGCAGGAAGAGGCTGCCAAGGCGGCTTGGGCCGAAGTTCAAACCCAATATCAACGCCGTGCGGACTTGGTGCCAAACCTGGTCGCGACCGTCAAAGGCGCTGCCGCGCAGGAAAAGGGTGTTCTGACGGCAGTAACGGAGGCGCGCGCTTCCGCGACCCAACCCAAATTTGATGCATCCACCATTACAGACCCTCAAAAGTTCCAAGAGTTTCAAGCGGCGCAAGCGCAGCTTTCTACCGCACTCATCAACTTCCGCCAAACCGTTGAAGCCTATCCGGAGCTACGCTCCTTAGAGGGCTATGCAGCGCTGCAATCCCAACTTGAGGGCACAGAGAACCGGATCGCCATTGCGCGCCGCGACTATAATGCCGCCGTGCAGACCTTTAACACCACGTTGCGGACCTTCCCCAGTGTGGTCTGGGCCAAGACGGCATTTTCCTCCTCCCAGCCCATGCAGCTCTTCCAAGCCACCGCAGGCTCTGAAAAGCCGCCGGAAGTGAAGTTCTAAGCGCGTGACCATTCCCGCCTTGCTGCGGCCTTTACCGAGCCTTTCAAGTCGCTTCTGGCTTGGGGCTTTGCTGGCGCTCAGCTTAATCGCCACATGTTGGATAACAAGCCGCGCTTGGGCCGCCGATCCTAAATTCCCTGTCCTAACTGGCCGGGTTGTGGATGATGCCAATATCATTCCCGAGGAGACCGAGGGCGAACTCATTGCGCAATTGGAGGCACTAGAGGCCAAATCCTCCGACCAATTGGTTGTGGTCACCGTGCCGAGCTTGCAGGGCTTTGAAATTGAGGAATATGGCTACAAGCTCGGTCGGGCGTGGCAAATCGGGCAGGGCGAACGCTTGAATAATGGCGCGATCCTTTTGATCGCGCCCACGGAGCGCAAGGTGCGGATTGAGGTCGGCTATGGCCTCGAAGGCATTTTGACGGATTATTTTACCAGCGAAATCATCCGCGACACGATTGTGCCGGCCTTTAAAGCGGGCGACATGCCGGGCGGCATTGTTGCGGGTACGGCTGCGATTGAGCAGATTTTGACAACGGATCCAGCTGAGCTGCAAGCCCGGGCCGCCCGTGGCCTGAAGGCGGAAGCCAAGGACACAGGTGGCGATCCGATTGCCGTGATCATTGTGATTGCCTTTTTGATTTTCTGGATTTGGCTCTCCATCGCCAGCACACGGCGTACGCGGTTCCGCCGCCATTCCCCTTGGGGCAGTGGTCCTATCATCCTGCATGACTGGGATGATGATGATGACCGCCGCGGCGGCGGTGGCTTTGGTGGCGGCTTTGGTGGTGGTGGATTTGGTGGTGGTGGCTTTGGCGGCGGCGGCGGTTTCTCCGGCGGCGGCGGCAGCTTTGGTGGGGGCGGGGCATCAGGCTCATGGTAAAACACGCGCATATGCAGTTGTCCGCTGAGGATAAGGCTGCAGTCACGGCAGCCATTGCGGCAGCCGAAACAAAGACCTCGGGCGAGATCTTTGTCGTCGTCTCAGGGCGTACCGCCGACTACCGATGGATCATGCTGTTCTATGGCGCTTTGGTTGCTATTTTGGTGCCCTTGCTCCTGATGGCGATTGGTCTGAACCCTTTGACTATTGGCAGTGCCTTCACGCACTGGCAGGCTGGGGGGTGGAATGTCGGCCTTGGGGCCACGCCTGCCGACGAGGCAGCAACCGGCATGATCCTCATCCTCGCCCTACAGGCGATCCTGTTCATGCTGGTTTCGGCGTTAGACTTGCAGCCGGGCATCGCTGCCAATTTAACCCCAGCTTGGATCAAGCGCCAGCAAGTCCATCGCGTGGCACGCGATCAATTCTTGGCTCATGGCCTGCATCAGACAACTGCGAAAACCGGGGTTTTGATCTTTGTGAGCTTGGCCGAACATCAGGCTGAAATCGTTGCGGATACGGGCATTTATACCAAGGTTTCCCGCGATGTCTGGCGCGATGTCATTGGCAAGCTGGTCACGGCCGCGCGCGAGCAAGCCTTAGCCCGTGGCCTGATTGCGGCCATTGAAGATAGTGCCACCATATTGTCGGTTCACTTCCCACGCCGCGATGACGATGTGGACGAATTGCCCAACAAAGTCATCATCATCTAGCGAGAATTCGCTTAAGCTTTGTCCGCTAAAGCTTTTAAATAAATTGAGTTTTTAGGCGCAGCGAACAGGCGTTGAACCATGGGCTCAAAGGCTTTCAGCGGCATGGCCTCATAGGCTGGATCAAAGGCGTTTTGGTCATGCCGGTGGCAGAAGCGTGCGGTATGCTCAAAATGGGGATGGTCGCGGTAAGCCTCGCGCATATCGCGGTCGAGCCCTAAATGATGGAAGAAATAATAGCCTTGGAAGATTCCATGATTGGCGACCATCCAATGATTGGCCTCGCTGACAAAGGGCTTCAAAATTGCCGCGGCAATATCGGGGTGATTATAGCTGCCCAAGGTGTCGCCAATATCGTGCAAGAGCGCGCAGACGACATATTCTTCGTCCATTCCGTCGCGGTGGGCCAAGGTGGCCGACTGCAGAGAATGGGTCAGCCGATCAATCGGAAAGCCACCATAATCGCCGTCCAACAGACGCAAATGTGCCAAGACCCGGTCTGCCAAGCCTTTATTGAAAGCTTTAGAATGGCCCGCAATGATGGCCCAATCTTCCTGGGTGCCTTCCATCATGGACTTAAACTGCGCTTGGTCTGAATGAAGATCAGAATGATGGCCGTCTGCCATGTTGGTGCCTCCCTTTATGTTTGAGGTAGGTTCACCCTCTTTTGGCATTTAGGCAAGGGGGATCAGCCTGCCCGCCTTGCGAGCCAAACCCCCACTAGCACCAAAGCCCCGCCCATCATCTGCACCGGGGTGAGGCTTTCATGCAGCCACGCCCAGCCAAGGAAGCCGACCAGCACAGGCTGTAACAAGATCAAGACCGACGCAATGTGGGTCGGCACTATGCCAAAACCCACCGCTAGGAGGCCTTGTCCGGCCACTTGCGCCATCACGCCTAAGACCAATAGTGGCCACCATTGCGCGATAAAGGATTGTCCGGTTGTTGGCGGCAATAGGGGCTCACCCGAAAGGACAGTCACGGCCAAGCAGCAGAGCATGGCAAAGGCTGAAGAGAAGAACATAATTGTGCCTGCGCCCCATTGATTGCGCATGCGGGCAATGGTGATGAGATAAAGCCCGTACCAGATGGAAGTCAGCGCCGATAAGCCGTCGCCCGCCAAGCGGTCTGGGTTGGTGGCAGGGGCCCCACCAGAGAGCAAGAGCGAACCGACAAGGGCGATCACGACTGCGACCCAATAGGCCTTATTGGGCAAAGCCCGTGTCGTTAGCCAGGTGACGGCAACCACCACAATCGGGGTTAGATTCGACAAAAAGGTGGCGTTGGCCGCACTCGTGCGCACGATCCCCGCGTGCCACGTTGCCAAATCGCCCGCAAATAACAGCCCTGCCAGTGCCAAGAGGCCAATGGGCAAAGCAGTAGGCTTACCATCTTCTAACTTGGGTTTGGCTTCCAAATAAGCCCAGATGGCCAAAAGCGGCAGCGCGAAGGCGAGGCGCCAAAACGCGCTGGCTTGTGGACCCAGTGGCGACAGCTTCACCATAATGGGGGCCAGCGCGATGCAGGAAGCACCCGCCGACAAGGCGATTGTCCCGAGGAATAGCTTTTGTGCATCGGTTTGGGCCACGCGCGGGTTCCTAAAGGCCAAGACTGGTTCGAATCAAAGCGGGGCTTGTGCCGCTTTCGCGCAAGCTACGCAATGTGACGGACTGATTACGTTTGGCAAAGCGCTTGCCATCGGCGTCCAGGATCAGGCGATGGTGTCGGTAGATGGGCGTTGGCAGGCCGAGCAGTTTTTGCAGGACGACGTGAATGTGCGCCGCTTCGGCCAAATCTTCGCCGCGGATAACATGGGTGATGCCTTGGCTGGCGTCGTCGAGCACGCTGGCGAGGTGATAGCTGGAGGGAAACTCCTTCCGCGCCAGCACAATATCGCCCAATTGGCCGGGATCGGCTTTGACCCATTGGCCATTGGCCTCAAAGCCTAAACGATCCCAGTCAGCACCAATCACCGCCGCACTGCGTGCCAGCGACAGCCGCCACGCATAGGGCTTGCCTGTCGCCAGTTGGTCGGCCTCTTCGCTGGGCGGTAAAGGCGCAACAGGCTCTGGGCCTGAAAAGCTATGGGGGGCCGAAGCGATGGCCTCCATCAGCTCTTTGCGGGTCTTGAAACAGCGATAGAGCACGCCAAGTGCTTTCAAGCGTTCCAGAGCCGCTTCATAGTCCGCCATATGGTCACTTTGGCGACGCACCGGGTTTTCCCATGTCAGGCCCAGCCACGCTAAATCCTCATAAATGGCCGCTTCAAATTCAGGCCGACACCGCGTCAGGTCGGTATCCTCGATCCGCAGAATAAAGCGCCCTTGTTCGGATTGGGCCGCGTCAAAGGCCGTCCAAGCCGAAAAGGCATGGCCCAAATGTAGATAGCCGGTAGGCGAGGGGGCAAAGCGGGTGGCAAACATGCCTGCTCTATGCCGTGGGGCGGCTGTCCTTGGCAATTGGCTTTTGCTAGCATGGGCTATGGCAACAACAATCCTTACCGGCCCGCGTCGCGCCCCCACTTCTGGTCAAAGCCCCAAAGGCCTTGTCGTAAGCTTGCACGGCTATGGCTCAAACGGGGATGATCTGATTTCGCTTGCGCCCTATTGGGATCGTCTTTTGCCAGATGTGCAATTCAGCTCGCCCAACGCGCCCACGCAGGTGCCAGGCTTTGGTGCGATGTATCAGTGGTTCGCGATTGAGAGCATGGACCCCGTCCATTTGGCCAAGGGCGCAAAGGAGGCAGCGCCCCTACTGCAAGCCTTCCTCGAAGCTGAAATGGCGCGCTTTAATGTCACCAAAGCCCAAACGGCCTTGGTGGGTTTCAGCCAAGGCACGATGATGGCGCTGCAAGTGGGCCTCGCTTCCAAAGAACCTTATGCGGGGATATTGGGCTTCTCAGGGGCCTTGGTCGGCAACCCAGAAATCGCCTCTAAGCCACCTGTCCTCTTGGTGCATGGCGATCAAGATGACGTTGTACCGCTGGCGGCGAGTCAAATGGCCCAGCAGTTTTTAAGTCAGGCTGGCCTTGATGCACGCCTGCATGTCTCACCAAGGGCGGCCCATACGATTGCGATGGACGGTTTGCAGCTTGGCGGGGCCTTCTTGGCGCGGGTGCTTAAAGGGGCCTAGACTGCAGCCGCTTCAGGCCCTTGGCGAGGATGACGAACAAAAGCCCCATCACCAAAAAGCCGAGCCCCAAGCCTAACATATTCAGCCCAATCTGCCCGAGACCATATTTGCCGACATCGAGGAAGAAGTAAGGGTACCAATCTTCAAACCGGCCGCGCAGCAGTGCTGCACTGGTGTAAAGAAGCGGCCACGCCAGCCAGATGAAAGCGTGGCCAAACTTCACCTCGTCCTTGTCTGCAAAGCAGACCCACCAAACCAGCATTAAGGCCGGGACAACATAATGAACCCCTAAATCACCGATCAGATTCAGGCCTGAAAGATTGCGTCCTCCGCTGAGAAGGAGGTGATAAATTACGCCCATGGTGGTGATATAAAAGGTCAAGGCCGCCAAGGCATGATTTGGGAAAATCTTGGGGCCTTTAGGCGAGGTTGCGATCAACCCCATGCTGATTGCGATCAAGCTATTGGTCAGGATGGTGAAATAGCCCGTCAGTCGCCACAGACTGTCCGCCAAGCTCATGCCATCGCGGATGGTCCATCCAACACTGATCCATGATTGCAGGATCAGAGCGGCACAGGTGAATAGGCACAAAAGGCCCGCTGTAAATTTGGCGGCTGGTTTGGGCGGGTAGGTCGTCATCGCCCGTCACTGGCAGAGCAACTGCATCGACACAAATCGATATCGCATCTGTCATGTTTTCTTTGCAGTGAATCGGTTACTGATAAAGCGCAGAGCAGGAGGAAGCCGTTTTCAACAGGCCATACCATACCAGTCTCGCCATCGGCCGTGCCGATCTCATAACGATCGCCTCCCTGAAACACGGAGGCGACCATGAATATTGACCATCTGGAATTCGCCTCAAACCACCAGCCGATCAAGGCCCAATCGAGTTTAGCGGGCTTTCCGGCTTTGGTCTTAAACGCCGATTATCGCCCCTTGTCTTACTATCCTTTGTCGGTTTGGTCGTGGCAGGATGCGGTCAAGGCGGTTTACATGGACCGGGTCGAAGTGGTGGCGGAATATGATCAGGCCGTCCACAGCCCCAGCTTTGAAATGCGGCTGCCCAGCGTCATTTCGCTCAAAGAATATGTCCAGCAAGACCGCGCCCCAGCCTTTACCCGCTTTAATCTGTTCCTGCGTGACGGCTTTAAATGCGCCTATTGCCATGCCACCGATGATTTGACGTTTGACCACGTGGTTCCGCGCTCTAAAGGCGGGAAGACGACCTGGGAAAACATCGTCACTGCTTGCTCGCCGTGCAATTTGCGCAAGGGTGGGCGGAGTTTGCGCGAAGTGGGCATGACGCCCCGCAAGCCACCGCGTAGACCGACCATGCATGAGTTGCAGGCCATGGGCCGCAAGTTCCCGCCGCACCATTTGCACGAGAGCTGGGTTGATTGGCTCTATTGGGATGTGGTGCTGGAAGCATAAGTCAGCCCGCCTAACATTATTGTAATCCTCTGCTTGCCTATTTGCGCGCAAAGGCCCCTTCCGAGGAGGCTCCTAAGCCCTTATGTCGGATGAAAGGCCAATTTCGCATTGGCCAAAGGAATGTTTTGATGAAGCGCCCTCTTGGACCAACCAGTGCAATCGCCCGCGAAACCCTGCGTCGTGGGATGGGCCGGGTGCGTGAAGCCGCACCTCTACTGCGTAAAGGCCGTCTAGCGGGCCTTGGCTTACTTGGCGTTTTAATCGGATTTATACAAAGTGTCATCGAACTGGCGATGCGCGAGGCCTATGAAGCCCTCGACCGGCGCCATGAGGCGCAGATTAAAAAGGGTAGTGACACGATGGGACGGCGACGCGAATGGCGTGATGAGGATGACGAGGAAGACCAGCTGGACGACTACACGGCTATCGAAGGCTTGGAAAGTCATCAGGATATATCGGAGCTGGTTTGGATGGACGC
>JAJTGP010000294.1 GCA_021299265.1 Hyphomonadaceae bacterium
CAGGTTTGCCTGATGATGTGGATGCACGGGTTCTAAAGGCACTCGCCGGCCATCAGGGCGGACCGGGCAGCGCCGACGTGTTTGTTGAGGCGTCCTTGGCGATGGAGGCAGGCCTTGGCCTGCTCGGGCCATCAGGTGTCGTTGTTCATCGCAATGGGCAAGATTGGGGTAGCCGTTTTGTGGTGACAGAGGCCACGCTTGAAGGCGACCGCATCTATCTTTCTTGCTGCGATGACCACACCAAAGTCGGCTTGACCTATGATCTCCGCCTCGATGCCGTGACGGGCGTTTTGACCATCCAGTCTGCGCTGACCAATTTGGGCGAGGGCCTGCTCGAAATTGCCGAGTGCGCCACTGCAGTGTTGCCCATCGCTAATCACATGACCGATATCATCGGCTTTACTGGCCGTTGGGCTTTGGAGTTTCAGCGTGAACGCGTGAAGCGCTTTGCGGGTACCTATCTTCGCGAAAGCCGCCGGGGCCGCACCTCGCATGATGGGCTGCCTGCTATCATTCTATGCAGCGACACCACCGACGAAGTGCAAGGCGAGGCTTACGGCCTGCATCTGGGCTGGAGTGGCAATCATCGCATGCGGGTGGATAGCTTGCATGATGGTCGGGTGTTTGCAGGGCTAGGTGCCTTGTTAGGCCCCGGTGAAATCCGGCTAAAACAGGGCCAAACCTTCCACGCGCCTACCATCCACGCCGCCTATAGTCGCGACGGCCTCTCTGACCTCAGCCAACGCTTCCACGCCCATGTTCGTAGTCAAATCCTGCGACCAGAGACGCGCGCGAAGGTTCGCCCTGTCCACTATAATACCTGGGAAGCGGTATTCTTCGACCACGACTTAGGCCGCCTCAGAGCCATTGCCGACCGCGCTGCGGCGGTGGGGGTAGAGCGCTTTGTGCTCGATGATGGGTGGTTCGGCTCGCGCCGCGACGATACTTCAGGGCTGGGTGATTGGTATGTCTCAGCAGACGTCTATCCCGAGGGCCTTAAGCCGCTGATCGATTATGTTACGGGCCTTGGTATGGAAATGGGGATTTGGTTTGAGCCTGAAATGGTCAATCCAGATTCAGATCTTTATCGCGCCCATCCCGATTGGGTGTTGGGCCTAGCCCATGTGGAGCAAGTGCCGTTTCGCAACCAATTGGTGCTGGATATCGCGCGCCCCGAAGTGTCCGACTATTTGTTTGAGCGGATCGACGCAATCTTGCGCGATCATGCGATTGGCTATGTCAAATGGGACATGAACCGCGACATCAGCCATCCGGGCGATCACCAGGGCTATCAACGCTCGCACGCCCAAGTTCAGGCGCTTTATGCCTTGCTGGAACGGCTACGGGTCGCCCATCCGCAAGTGGAGTTTGAATCCTGTGCCTCGGGTGGCGCGCGCGCCGATTATGGCGTGTTGAGCTATACCGACCGGATTTGGACATCGGATAGCAATGACGCCCTAGACCGCCAAGATATTCAGCGCGGGGCCAGCTACTTCTTCCCGCTGGAAGTTTTGGGTGCCCATGTCGGGCCACGCCGGTGCCATATTACAGGGCGCACCTTATCTATGGCGATGCGGGCAGGGACGGCGATGATTGGCCATATGGGTCTTGAGCTGAATTTGTTGGAAGAATCCGAGACAGAGCTTGCGACCCTGAAAGAAGCGATAGCCTGCCATAAGGCCCATCGAGACCTGCTACATACCGGCAATCTTGTGCGTCTGAAGACTTCCGACGAGTTGATGGGCATGGGGGTGATCGCTCAAGATCAGACCGAGGCGCTTTATTCCATCGCGATCATGCGCAGTCAGGTTCAGCGTCTTTTGCCGCGCGTCCTGTTCCACGGCCTGGATCCGGACATGACCTATCTCGTGAAACTCGTCTGGCCGACCAAATTCCGGTCGTGGTCGGCGGGTTCCAGTGTGGAGGCGCTAGACCTGACGGGGGCAGGCCAAGTGATGACTGGGCGCTTGTTGCAAGAGGTCGGCTTAGGCCTGCCGCTGACGGCTCCAGAGCAAGTCTTGATGTTCCATCTGCGCGCGCACACGCCAGATTGATCGCTTAACGGTATCTGGCCCTTTCCCCTAAGGGCCTGTCAGGCTATGTCGACCCCATGACTCCCCGTGAAAACATCCGTAATTTCTCCATCGTTGCCCATATCGACCATGGCAAGTCCACTTTGTCTGACCGCTTGATTCAGCTGACGGGCGGCCTCACCCAGCGTGAGATGAAGGAACAAGTGCTCGACAGCATGGATATTGAGCGCGAGCGCGGCATCACGATCAAGGCGCAAACCGTGCGCCTCGAGTTCCAGCGCGAGGGCCAAGACTATATTCTGAACCTGATCGACACCCCGGGCCATGTCGACTTTGCCTATGAAGTGTCGCGCTCTTTGGCGGCTTGTGAAGGCGCGCTCTTGGTGGTGGACGCCAGCCAAGGTGTGGAAGCGCAGACCTTGGCCAATGTCTATCAGGCGATTGATGCCGATCTTGAGATCGTGCCCGTCCTCAATAAGATTGACCTGCCAGCCGCTGAACCCGATCGCGTGAAGGCGCAGATTGAAGAAGTGATTGGCATTGACGCCTCTCAATCGGTGATGATTTCGGCCAAAACTGGCCTTGGCATTGAAGATGTGCTGGAGGCCATCATCACGCGTCTGCCGCCACCCAAGACGGGCGACCGCGATGCGCCGCTTAAGGCGCTTCTGATGGATGCCTATTACGACCAATATTTGGGCGTGGTGGTTCTGGTCCGCATCATTGATGGCGTGATGAAAAAAGGCATGAAGGTCCGCATGATGGCGACCGGGGCGAATTACGCCCTCGACCGCGTCGGCGTGTTTAAACCCAAGATCACCGAAGTCGACGAACTGGGGCCAGGCGAAATCGGCTTCTTGACGGCCTCAATCAAAGAAGTGGCCGATGCTGCGGTCGGTGACACCATCACCGAAGAGCGTCGCCAGACAACCAGCATGCTGCCGGGCTTTAAGCCTGCACAGCCGGTGGTGTTCTGCGGCCTATTCCCCGTCGATGCGGCAGACTTTGAAGACTTGCGTGCGGCCATGGGCCGACTTCGTTTGAATGACGCCAGCTTCTCCTATGAAATGGAAACCAGTGCCGCTTTGGGCTTTGGCTTCCGCTGCGGCTTCTTGGGCCTGCTGCACTTGGAAATCATTCAAGAGCGTTTGAGCCGCGAGTTCAATCTCGACTTGATCGCAACAGCCCCGTCGGTGGTCTATGAGATCAAGATGAAGAATGGCGAGACGCTGCATCTGCACAATCCAGCGGACATGCCAGATGTGATGGCGATTGAGGCGATTGAAGAGCCTTGGATCAAAGCCACCATCCTGACCCCCGACGAATATTTGGGCGGCATTATGAAGCTGTGTCAGGATCGCCGTGGCAACCAGCGTGAGCTGACCTATGTCGGCACGCGCGCCATGTTGGTCTATGAGCTGCCTTTGAACGAAGTGGTCTTTGACTTCTACGACCGCTTGAAGAGCATCTCCAAAGGCTATGCCTCGTTCGACTATACGATTGAGGGCTATAAGGCCGGCAATCTCGTGAAAATGTCGATCCTTGTGAATGAAGAGCCGGTCGATGCGCTCTCGATGTTGGTTCATGCGGGCCGTGCTGAAATGCGTGGGCGCTCGATGTGCGAAAAGCTGAAAGAGCTCATCCCGCAGCACTTGTTCAAAATCCCCATCCAAGCCGCCATTGGTGGCCGTGTTGTGGCGCGCGAGACCATCTCGGCCATGCGCAAAGACGTGACGGCGAAATGCTATGGCGGCGACGCCAGCCGTAAGCGCAAGCTGTTGGACAAGCAAAAGGCCGGTAAGAAGCGCATGCGCCAATTCGGCAGCGTCGATATCCCGCAAGAGGCCTTCATCGCTGCCTTGAAGATGGATGCCGACTAAGCCCGGTTTGGCTGTTTAAGGACCCCACTAGCCAAAACCGGGATCAGATACAGCAACAAGAAGCCCGTATTCGATACCGCATTGCCCGGCGTGTTCAGCGCAACCGAAATGCTGCTATCGACACCCCACCAGACCAGAATGGCCCCGGTCATCGGTCGCCAGAGAGCGAGTTGCGGTTGTTTCACGGCTGCTTGGACAAGGGTAAGCAGAGTTAGCGACCACCCCATCATCACAGCACCCAGAATGGCCGCTGTCAGGCGCAGGCTCTCGTGCCACCCGCTTTGCCCATCCAACGGCCAATAAATGACATCAGAGAACAGGCGGACAGCCGCATCGGTCTGCGGCCACGCGCTTCCGGCAAAAACAACGCCCAACCCTAAAACCAGATAGCACCAAGCCGTCACCCACTGCCGCCAGATTGTTGACATCATCTATCCTCCCGCATCAACTCTGTGGCAAACTAACAAATGGGCTCGCGGTGCATCAATTACCTGTAAGGTCATGTGTTCTGCTTGAGACGGTGGCATTAGCGCACCAATCCAGCAATGATGTCCACGTGGGTAACAGGGTTTGGCCGACGGCACTGCTTTGAACGATCGCCGCCCGACATTTGGCCCAAATATAAGGGACGGAAAGATGCGCGTGCTGGTCACTGGGGCTGCCGGCTTTATTGGATTTCACACCGCTGCTGCATTGGTGCGGCGTGGCGATGATGTCGTGGGCTTTGACGTAGTCAATGATTATTATGACCCGGCACTCAAAGAAGCCCGATTGGCGCTGCTAGAGCGTTTGGCCGATGACGCCCCCGGTAGCTTTACCTTTATCCGTGCTGATTTAGCCGATCCTGCGGCCGTCGATGCGTGCTTTGCCGATCATGCCTTTGACCGAGTCATCCATTTGGCTGCGCAAGCGGGTGTGCGCTATTCAC
Organism: Hyphomonadaceae bacterium; assembly: GCA_021299265.1. Taxonomy (GTDB): domain Bacteria; phylum Pseudomonadota; class Alphaproteobacteria; order Caulobacterales; family Aquidulcibacteraceae; genus Aquidulcibacter. The sequence goes on from JAJTGP010000294.1 coordinate 4,842, forward strand.
TCGATAATCCCCGTGCCTATGTTGCCTCGAATATCGTTGGCTTTACTCATATTTTGGAAGCCTGCCGCGCCCACAAGATCGCGCATTTGACCTATGCCAGCACGTCGAGCGTCTATGGCGGCAATACGCATATGCCCTTTGTGGAAACCAATGGCGCAGACCATCCGTTACAATTTTACGCCGCAACCAAGCGCGCCAATGAATTAATGGCTCATTCCTATAGCCACTTGTTCGGCTTGCCGACCACGGGCCTGCGCTTCTTCACCGTCTATGGCCCTTGGGGACGGCCGGACATGTCGCCTTATTTGTTCACCAAGGCCATTTTCGCTGGGGAGCCGATCCAAGTCTTCAACTTTGGCCATCACAGCCGCGACTTCACCTATGTCGACGATATTGTTGAAGGTGTGGTCCGCGTCAGCGACCAAATTGCCAAGCCAAATCCGGATTGGGACAGTGATGTGCCGGACCCGTCCACCTCGTCTGCGCCGTTCCGCATCTATAATATCGGCAATAATAATCCGGTGGTGCTGGCAGACTATATCGCGGCGATTGAAAATGCGGTCGGCAAGAAGGCGATCCTGGAAATGTTACCGCTGCAGCCCGGCGATGTGCCTGATACTTCCGCAGATGTTACTGCACTTGTCGCGGCAATCGGCTATAAGCCGTCTACACCCATCCAAGTCGGCGTGAATGCGTTTGTGGATTGGTACCGCCAATATCACGGGCTTTGACGCCCACTTTCTTTTGATGATGAAACGATAGGCCGCAGATGGACGCGCAATTTTCGACCTTGACCCGCATAAAAGACTTCGTCGGCCCGCAAGGCTGGACGGAAGACCCTGACCTGATCGCCCCCCATTTGATTGAGTGGCGTGACCGCTGGAGTGGGTCTGCGCCGATCTTACTCATGCCCGCCTCGATAGCAGAGGCGCAGATGATCCTCAGCCAATGTCATGAGGCGGGTCTGGCTGTGACCACGCAGGGCGGCAACACGGGTCTCGTTGGTGCCCAAATCCCGCGCGGCGAAGTGTTGATTTCGACCAAAAGGCTCAACGCCATTCGCTCGATTGATCCGGTCGATGATGCTTTGGTGGCAGAAGCTGGTGTGATCTTAACCCAAGTCCAAGATGCGGCGCGCCAAATCGGCAAGCGCTTCCCCTTAAGTTTGGCCTCAGAAGGCTCTGCCACCATTGGGGGTCTGATTTCTACCAATGCAGGCGGCGTCCATGTGCGTCGCCACGGCATGATGCGCGCCCAGATTCTGGGCCTCGAGGCCGTCTTGCCGAACGGGTCACTCTATGAGGGCCTATCGGCTTTGCGCAAAGACAATACCGGTTATGACCTCAAGCAGCTGTTCATCGGGGCTGAGGGGACTTTGGGGCTGGTCACGGCCGCAACCCTAAAACTGGTTGCTCAACCCCGTCATACCACGGTGGCGCTATTGGCCTTGGAAACGCCCGCGCAAGCGGTAGAACTTCTCCATCGCTTGGAAGCAGAGACGGCTGCGGTGGCCGCCTTTGAAGTGATGAACCATTTGGGCGTCACGCTGGCACAGAAGAACATCGCCAATGTGCGGGTTCCCTTCCGGGAGGTTTCGCCTTGGCTAGCCTTGGTTGAGTTTGAAGGCCCGAATGCGGACCTGATTGAGACGGTCGAAGTGGCCTTGGCTTCAGCCCTTGAAGCAGGCCTCGCCCTCGACGCGGTTGTCGCGCAAAATGACGCGCAGGCAAAGTCCTTTTGGTATTTGCGCGAGGAGATGAGTGCGTGCCAAAAGCCAGAAGGCGTGGCAGCGAAGCACGACGTCTCGGTTCCAGTTTCCAAGATTCCAGTCTTTTTGACGCTCGCCGATGCAGCGGCAGAAAAAGTGGCACCTGGCGCGCGCATCGTGGCTTTTGGTCACTGCAGCGACGGCAATATCCATTATGATGTGATCCAGCCAAGTTCGATGTCGGCAGAGACCTATAAGGCGCTGGTGCCCCAAATGAACGAGGCGATCCATGATGTTGCCATGTCCTTTAATGGCTCAATCTCAGCTGAACATGGCATTGGCATCAGCCGGCGCGATGAGTTCCTGCGGCGTGAGCCAGAGGCTCATCTTGTGCTCATGCGCGCCATTAAGGCCAGCTTTGATCCCAAGAATATTATGAATCCGCGCGTGCTGCTTTGATCCACGCGGATCAACACGCGCTTTAGATAAGCTGGCTGGCCATCCAATCGGCAAAGCGTGCTTGGGCATCCGCGGTCTGGGCAGCATTATAGCGAAACGTCGGATTGACGGAGGTTTCTTCATCAAAGGAGTGTGTCGCGCCGGGGTAGATATGGGTCTCGACGGGGGCACCCTCGCGGCGAATTTTGTCGGCGGCTTTCAGCGGGTACCTTGTGCCCGAAAGGGTGTCGTCTTCACCCAGCATCAGAAAGGTCGGGATGGACTTCTGCCACCCGTTGCGCAGCGTTTGCGCGCCGAGGCCGCACCAAGGATAGACCAGAAAGGCGGTGGAAAGGCCCGCAAGCGGATCAGCGGGCACGTCCTCTAAGTCAGCAAACTCTGCCACTTCTGCCCCGAGCGCCAGAGCATCCATCACGGTCCAGCCGCCATGGCTCCAACCGGCAGCAGCAAGGCGGTCTGCCCTCACCCAGTCTTGGCTGCGCGCCCAATGCATCAGCGAGATCAAATCGCCAGCCCGTTCCCGACCCCACAGGCGCAGGCCAGAGCAAACCAGCACGCGGGCTTCGGTCAAACTTATACCACGCGGGCTGAAGGAATCGACGACAATACTGGCAATGCCTTTGGCCGCTGCCGCTTTGGCATAGCCGGGCTGGGGACCATCGGGATCGCCGCACCCGTGAAACAGGAAGGCGGTCGGGAACGGACCGTCCCCCTCGGGCTTGATGATCTGGCAGTGGGCAAGCAGGCGCTCTGCCCGTGCGTCTAACGTCTCGCGGGGGAATTTCTTCATGCGCCCGTCTCCACCTAGTGCCGGAAGTGGCGCATACCTGTGAACACCATGGTGATGCCCGCTTCGTCTGCGGCGGCAATCACCTCATCATCGCGGATCGAACCACCGGGTTGAATGACCGCTGTGGCTCCGGCTTCAACGGCCTGCAGCAAGCCATCGGCAAAGGGGAAGAAGGCGTCAGATGCGCAGGCCGAGCCGATGGTTGCAGCTTGGCTCCACCCGGCAGTCTCAGCGGCTTCCACCGCACGAACCGCTGCAATACGGGCCGAGTCGCGGCGGTTCATTTGGCCAGCCCCAATGCCCGCCGTGACGCCGTCCTTCGCATAAACAATCGCATTAGACTTCACATGCTTGGCAACCCGAAAGGCAAACAGCATGTCGGTCAGCTCTTGCGGGCTTGGGGCGCGCTTGGTCACGACCTTCAGGTCCGGGGCCATGATGCGTCCGGTATCGCGGTTCTGCACCAAAAAGCCGCCAGCCAAGGTGCGGAAGGTCAGGCCAGCTTGGGTGGGATCTGGCAGACCGCCAGCCAGCAAGAGGCGGAGGTTCTTCTTCTTGGCAAAGATGGCTTGGGCATCCTCGTCGGCATCGGGTGCAATCACCACCTCGGTAAAAATCTTGACGATCTCTTCGGCGGCCGCACCATCCAGTTTGCGGTTACAGGCCACAATGCCGCCAAAAGCTGAAACGGGGTCGCAAGCCAAAGCGCGCAGATAAGCGTCGGTCAGGGAGGAGCCAATCGCCACGCCGCATGGGTTGGCGTGCTTGATGATGGCAATAGCTGCGGCTTCCTTGGCGTCAAACTCACCGACTAATTCATAGGCGGCATCGGTATCATTGAGATTATTATAGGACAATTCCTTGCCCTGAAGCTGGCGCGCGGTAGACACACCGGGCCGCTTTTCTGTCGTGGCATAAAAAGCCGCAATCTGGTGAGGGTTCTCGCCATAGCGCAGGCTTTGAACCTTCGGGCCACCAAAGGCGCGCCAATCGGGTGAGGCCTCGCCAACTTGGTCGGCATACCAGCCTGAAATCGCCGCATCATAGGCTGCGGTACGGGCATAGGCTTTAGCGGCCAATTGCTTGCGGGTCAGTTCTTGCGTGCCGCCATAGGCGGTCATGTCGGCCAAGACCTTTTGCACATCGCCTAAATCGGTTGCTACAGCACACCAGTCGAAATTCTTGGCCCCGGCGCGGATCATGGCGGGCCCACCAATGTCGATATTCTCAACGCAGGTTTCAAAGTCCGCGCCCGATGCCAAAGTCGCCTCAAACGGATAGAGATTGACCCACAATAGATCGATGCCCTCAATGCCATGCTGGGTCATCGCTGCCTCATGATCGGCCACATGACGCAGGGCCAACAGGCCGCCATGCACGGCAGGGTGCAAGGTCTTCACTCGGCCATCCATCATTTCAGGAAAGCCTGTCACATCTGCCACATCGATCACCGCCAAGCCAGCCGCAGCCAAAGCCTTGCTGGTGCCACCGGTAGAAACCAGAACCACCCCTTGATCTGCCAATTGCCGCGCCGTTTCAATCAGCCCCGTTTTATCTGAAACCGAGATAAGGGCTCGGCGGACGGGACGGGTCGTGGACATGGCTAAAGCTCCGGCGGCGGGTGATCACAAATTGGGTGCGCCCGCTTATAGGCTGCGAATCGGTGCGTGGCGACTGGGCGGACTCAGCCCTTGGCAATCGCGGGCTTGGCTGCCTTTTTGACGGGCTTCTTCGCGGCGGGCTTGGGCTTTTTGGGCGCGTCGGCCGGGTTTGGCGTCTTGGTTTTGAACTTGCAGATATCGGCGATGCCACACCGCCAACAAGCTGGCTTACGGGCATCGCAGACATAGCGACCATGCAGGATCAACCAGTGATGTGCACCCTTTTTGTAGATGTCAGGCGTCACGCGCTCCAGCACCGCCTCAACCTGATCGGGGTTCTTGCCGGGGGCAAGACCTGTCCGGTTTGAGACACGGAAGATATGGGTGTCCACCGCGATGGTGGGTTCGCCAAAGGCTTCGTTCAGGACCACATTGGCGGTCTTGCGACCAACGCCTGGCAATTCGGTTAAGGCCTCACGGTTCCGGGGCACCTCACCGCCATATTTTTCGAGCAAGAGTTCTGACAAGGCGATGACGTTCTTTGCCTTGTTGCGCCATAAGCCGATGGTCTTGATATAACTGGCAACGCCTTCTTCACCCAACGCCACCATTTTCTCGGGCGTATCAGCTACCGCAAACAAGCGCTTGGTGGCTTTGTTGACACCCACGTCGGTCGCCTGTGCAGACAGCGCCACGGCTACCACCAACGTATAGGGATCGGTGTAATCCAGCTCGGTTCGCGGATCGGGTCGCTCTAGTGCCAATTGCGCATAGAGGGCCGCAATCTCAACGGCTTTCAGTTTGGATTTTACAATTTTTGCTTTCGTGGCCATGGCCCCGCCATAGCCAATTGCGACGAGCCCCGCTAGCCCTTTCAAAAATCTCGCGACCTTCTACATTCTCGAACTGTGCTTTCGCAGACTTTGCGCTAGCTTAGGCAGCATGAGCACGTCGATCATCGCCCTTCCTGACGCCCCTGAGTTTGATCAGCGCGACGCCATTTACATGGACGCTGTGCTTCGTCCGAACCGATCTTTATCCAACCATGGCTTTCGCCTCGTTATGCTGTCGCTTGCAGCCATGAGCTTCTTCGCAGGTCTGGCGTTTCTTTCGATTGGCGCGTGGCCCGTCATCGGCTTTTTCGGATTGGATGTCATTTTGGTGTATTTGGCATTTAAGGTGAATTTCAAAGCCGGTGCGCGCGAATGCGAGACTGTAAAAGTGAGTGCTGCCCAAGTGGCAATTTCTAAGACCTGTCATCGTGGCAAAATAGGGTGGTGGCGCGTTAGCCCCAGTTTTGCCCGTGTTATCGTGGATGAAGTCAATGAGTATGAGACCCAAGTGACCTTGTCTGCCGGCGGGGCCAGCCTGCCCTTAGCGACCTGCCTCTCACCGAATGAGCGCATTGAGTTTGCAGCTGCCCTCAAAGCCGCGCTAGAACAAGCGCGCGACGAGCGTTATCCAACAGAAGTGACGGTTTGAAAGGTCTCAAGATGGAATATCTGCACACCATGATCCGTGTCGGCAATCTGGACGCCGCCTTAGATTTCTTTTGTGGCGGCTTGGGACTGGTCGAGTTGCGCCGGACCGAGAACGAGAAGGGCCGCTTCACCTTGGTGTTTCTCGCAGCCCCGGTAGATGCCGAACGCTTCAAGTCGCAAGGCGAGGCCCCACAAAGCGGCCTGCCAGGTGGCCTGCCCATGGTGGAACTGACCTATAATTGGGATGAGCATGCCTATGATGGTGGGCGTAATTTTGGCCATTTGGCTTATCGCGTCGATGACATCTATGGCCTGTGTGCGCATCTGGCCGCCCGTGGCGTGATCATCAACCGGCCACCGCGGGACGGCTATATGGCTTTCGTGCGTTCGCCCGACGGGATTTCAGTTGAACTCTTGCAGCGAGGTGCCGCTTTGGCGCCGCAAGAGCCTTGGACAAGTGCGCCAAACATCGGCTCATGGTGAGGTAGTTGAACTATATCCGCACACAACAAACATGATGATATTTGGGGAGGCTGGCGCGATGCAGAGACGATTTTTGGCTTGGTTCTGGGTGGCTTTGGCTGGCCTAATGATGGGGGCCTGCAGCCGAGATTTGCCGCGAGCAGTTGCTGAGGCGCGCTATACGTCGCCAACTTCGCAATTCATCAATATCAGCGACGGTGTCCGTTTGCATGTGCGGAACGAAGGAAAGCGCGATGCGCCGGTCCTGATCCTTGCCCACGGCTCAAATGCTTCCCTCCATACCTGGGAGCCTTGGGTCGGCCAGCTCAAAGACAATTGGCGCGTGATCAGCTTTGACTTCCCGGCCCATGGCCTGACTGGCCCTTCCAAGAGTGGCCTGTACTCCGGTACCACCTACGTCCAGGTGGTGGACGATCTGGCCCGGCATTTCAAAGTCGATCGCTTTGTCTTGGGTGGTAACTCGATGGGTGGCGGCGTGGCGTGGCGTTATGCGCTCGCCCATCCCGAGAAAGTCGCGGGCCTCATTCTGGTGGATGCCGCTGGCTATCCCCGCGATACGGGCAAGCCGCCTCTGATTTTTCGTTTGGCACGTGCACCCATTGTTGGGGACGTTTTCTCTCGTGTCACCACCAAAGGCATGATCGAGGCCAACCTCAAGCAAGTCATGGTGGATGATACCTTGGTGACGCCAGAAATGGTGCAGCGCTACCATGACTTGTTGATGCGCGAAGGCAATCGGCAGGCCACTTTGGCCCGCATGCGCGCAGGCCCGGACGCACCCACGGCCTATCAACAAATCCCCACCATTACTGCACCAACTCTCGTGATCTGGGGTGAAGCTGACCCCTGGATTCCGTTCGCGGACGCCAAGCGCTTCACGCAAGAGATCAAGGGATCAAAGCTCGTGTCCTACCCCAATATTGGCCACTTACCACAGGAGGAAGTGGCCATCGCCACAGCGAAAGAAGTTGAAGCATTCCTGCAGCAAGTCTATCCAAAGCCAGCCCCTTGATCTGAGTTACCGGCAAATCTTGATGCAACGCCCTGTCACCAAGAGTGACAGTAACAGGGGTGGCGTGTCTGGCTTAAGGTTTCTATCAACACTCCACTCATATAGGTCTCGCAAGACTTGAAAGGCGCTTAAATATATGTGCGGCATTATTGGAATCTTGGGCAAAGAGGCGGTGACTTCCCGCCTGGTTGAATCGCTGAAGCGGCTTGAATATCGTGGTTATGATTCCGCGGGCATTGCTACTTTAGTGGATGGCAAGATTGAGCGCCGCCGCGCCCAAGGCAAGATCAAGAATCTGGAAGACGTGTTGGTGGCCTCGCCTCTGCCTGGGCTCATTGGCATTGGCCATACGCGCTGGGCGACCCACGGTGCTCCGTCTGAACGCAACGCCCACCCCCACGCGACCAATCGTGTCGCGGTGGTGCACAATGGCATCATCGAAAACTTTCGGACTTTGCGGGCAGAGTTGGAGGCCGAAGGCCGCACCTTTGATTCAGAAACCGACACTGAAGTCATCACGCAATTGGTGTCGCGCGCCCTCGATTTGGGCGCGAGCCCGAAGGATGCCGTGATTGAAGCCCTGAAGCGCGTCCGTGGGGCCTTTGCGATTGCGTGCTTGTTTACCGGCGAAGAGGATTTATTGGTTGGTGCTCGTCAAGGCAGCCCCTTGGTTGTCGGCGTTGGCGACGGTGAGATGTATTTGGGCTCAGACGGTATTGCCGTCGCACCCTTCACCAACCGCGTCATCTATCTCGAAGAGGGCGATCTGGTTGTCCTCAGCCGGACGAGCCACGCCGTTTATGACATTGCGCGCAATCCGGTTGAGCGCCCGATCAAGTCGGTTGCTGCCAGCGCTGCCGCGGTCGAAAAGGGCAATTATCGCCACTATATGCAGAAGGAAATCCACGAGGAGCCTGATGCTGCTGCCCGTACCATTGGCCATTATGTGGACCCGTTGGAAGAGCGCGTCACCCTGCCTGACTTTGGCGTTGATTTCGCCCAGATCGACCAATTATGGATTATTGGCTGTGGCACGGCCTATTTGGCCGGCCGCGTCGGTGAGTATTGGTTTGAGCAAGTGGCGGGGCTGTCGTGCGAGACCGACATCGCTTCTGAATTCCGCTATCGCGAGCCAGTAGCGGCAGGTCGCGCCGCAGCCTTGTTCATTTCACAATCTGGCGAAACCGCCGACACGCTCGAGGCCTTGCGTCTGTGTAAGCGCAATGGCTGGAAGACGATTGCGGTCGTCAATGTGCCCGAAAGCTCCATCGCTCGGGAGGCAGATGCCGTTTTGCCAACTTTGGCGGGGCCTGAGATCGGCGTGGCTTCGACCAAAGCCTTCGTCGCGCAATTGTCGGCCCTTGCCGCCATCTCCGTCGCCGCAGCTTTGGCGCGCAAAAAGATTGACCGCGACGAAGAACGCCGCTTGGCGCATTTGCTGATGGAAACCCCGCGCCTCATTCGTGAAGCGTTGAAGGTCGAATCCACGATTGCGGCGGCAGCCGAAGAAGCCAGCCACGCCCGTTCCATCCTCTATATAGGTCGCGGCATGGCCTATCCAATTGCCTTGGAGGCTGCCCTGAAGCTCAAAGAAATCAGCTATATTCATGCCGAAGGCTACGCAGCGGGTGAGTTGAAGCATGGGCCGATCGCTTTGATCGATGAGGTCACGCCCGTGTTTGCGATTGCTCCACACGACCATTTGTTTGAGAAGACGATCTCTAACGTGCAAGAAATTGCGGCGCGCAAGGGCCGCGTAACTTTGTTCTCAGACGCTTTAGGTATTCAAGAATCTGGCGATGTTGCGCGTCATACCATTGAAGCGCCAAAGGCCGATCCGTTCGTGGCCCCCATCGTCTATTCGCCCTTGATCCATTTGTTGGCCTATCATGTGGCGGTGGCAAAAGGCACGGATGTGGACCAACCGCGGAACCTCGCGAAGTCCGTTACGGTCGAGTGATCTGACGGAGCACGATAGCGCGCTTCAACAGGCTTAACGGCGACCAAGCGAATTGGCGCGCGAGATTCAATAGGTTGACTTTACGTTTGGCCTGAATGGCCTTTCGGGCCTGCCACGCTCGGCCCCAGCCCTTCAGACCGTCGGCCAGACCCTTACCATAGGCGGGGCCCGCGCCGCGCCAAGCCGTGTGCGCCCAGAGTAAAAGTGTCGCGGCGAGATGGGGTAGAAGTAGCAACCAGAACAACGCGCCCGGCATGTTGCGAATGAAGGTCCACAGCCTGTTGCGCGTGCCGTGATAGACAGCGAATTCTGAGAGCCGACCACTTGAAGCCGAACCCATATGTCGGACTTGCGCCTCTTTTACCTGAATTGCCTGCCCGCCCGCCAAACGGTGGCGAAACCCAAGGTCGACGTCTTCGCAATAGCAGAAATAGCTTTCTTCATAGCCACCCAATTGGACAAATATGTCCGCGCGCCACATAGACGCAGCGGCACACGGGCTGAAGGTCTGACCATCGGCTAAGTCACTCAGCCACGGTTTGCGATAGCCACCGCGAAACGGAATGCCAAATGCATGATAGACATCGCCCGCCCCATCCAACAGGGTCGGGCCCTCGTCCAAAATCTGGGTGGAGCCGAATGCGGTTACGTCCCGATAGCGCTCGGTTGCAGCCAGTAGCGCCTCGAGCCACTCAGGCTCTGGAACGGCATCTGGGTTGAGGCAGATGATCCACTGGCCGCTTGCAAGGTTGGCAGCCTGATTATTCGCTGCAGCGAAGCCTGCATTAGTTGCGTTGGCAACAAATTGTGTCGCCCGCGCTTGGGTCACTAAGTCCGGATCCGTGCCGTCGGGCGAGGCATTGTCGATCA